>JAJZGH010000043.1 GCA_021798635.1 Planctomycetota bacterium
CAGCCCATGATCGGCCGAACACGGGCGCGGGTGGCGTAGCCCAAGGCGATCTCCACACTGTACAGTCTTGCGAGAAACGCTACCAAATGTTGCGGATGGAAGATATGCAGATGGCTGATTTTTTTTTGATACCATCTTTATAAATAATTCCCGCGATCTCATTCTTTGGACTGTACGTGCGAATATGCACCCAGCGTTCGGCAGCAACTTTCCCCCGGTTTTTCTTCAGGCATTTTACAGCGGCAGGATATTTGTACTTGCTCGTTTTGACGAATAGATCAAACGCTGTGCCAGCGTGATGATTGTTCGTCAGCCCTCCCTGCACCGTCAGGCGCTTTATACATTGGCGTTCCGGCGTTATAGTTCCACTTTCGGCTAAAGGTTGCCGGTTATTGCGTTATTGCAGGAGCAATTGAAATGTATCACACCCTCACAAAATCCAAAGCTATCGCTGTTCTTATGACCGCCATGGCCCTGTGCGCCGGCGGCTTGATGGCACCGACATCGGCTAAGGCAGCGTCTATCAAACTTGCGGTGGTGGATTTGGGTAAACTAACGTCCCAACTCACGGAACAGTCTGCGGATCAGCAGATCATGCAAAGCCGCCTGTCACAATTCAAACAGGAAGTAAATGCACGGAAAAAGGCGATTCAAAAACTTGAAGAACCGCTGAACCCGCAAAGCGTCATCGCGCTGAAGCAGGGCACTCCGGAATATAAAGCCCAGGAAAACAAATTGCTCAAAGCCAGCTTAAAATTGCAGGTATTTGAACAATTCACACAGGATCGGCTGAAAATCAAACAGCGCATGCTCACCGCGGATATCTACCGTGATGTCAACGCCGCCGTGGCCCAATACGCCAAAGCCCATGGCATCGACATGGTGCTGGTAACGCATAAATTTGATTACAACGTCACCAGCACGCGGGCGCTGATGCTGCAAATCGCCAATCGTTCGGTGCTGTACCATGATGGTGCCGTGGATATTACCGCACCGCTGGTGCGAATCATGAATCAGGCGTATCAGAAAGCCAATCCGCAGTAAGAACTGCGTACCCTGGATAATTTCGGAGTTTCCCATGCCTTTTTCAGCGCTACAGGCAGCCGAATGGTGCGGCGGGAAAATTGAAGGCGTGCCCGGGCAATTATTTGATTCCATGGAATCCATGGAATTGGCCCAGGCCAATCAACTGACCTTCATTGGAACCGCAATCTACGGCCGAAAGTTTGAACAATCCCCGGCGGGCGGAGCCGTATGCCGCGAAGGCCTGACCGTTCCGCGCCGCGTGGATCAAACGCTGATTATGGTGCCCGATGCCGATTTAGCGGTGGCGGAAATTCTTGCGAAACTGGCTCCGCCGGCACCGTTTCCGCCCCTTGGCATTCATGCCACGGCCGTGATTGCCGATACTGTAACACTGGGAACCGATGTCCGCATCGGACCCTGTTGCGTGGTGCAGGCGGGTGCAAGTATTGGGGACAACACCGTGCTGATGGCGCAGAGTTTTGTAGGCCGCGACGCGCGGATTGGTCAGGAATGTGTCATCTGGCCGCAGGTGGTCGTGCGAGACGGTTGCCGTATTGGCAATCGAGTTATTCTGCATTCGGGGTGCGTCATTGGTGCCGATGGCTTCGGCTACCGATTTGCGCAATTCCGGCATGTTAAAATTCCGCAAATCGGCGGTGTGATCATAGAAGATGATTGCGAGCTTGGTGCTAATACGACAGTTGATCGCGGTAAATTTTCCAATACGATCATCGGGCAGGGAAGTAAACTGGATAATCTGGTGCAGGTGGGCCATAATGTGCGCCTTGGTAAGCACACGATTCTCGTGGCACATGTAGCCATCGGAGGATCAGTTCAGGCCGGAGATTACCTGGTCGTTGGCGGCGGTGCGGTAGTAGCTGATCACCTTCGGATCGGTGCGGGAGCACAGATCGCGGCATTTTCCGTCGCCGCATCCGATTTAGCCGCCGGAGACCGGGTGGCGGGAGCGCCGGCGCGTGCGGGTAAACAATACTTTTCAGAACTGCGCGCGTTGCACAAGCTGCCGGCGCTGGTGCAGAAGATTCAGCAGCTTGAGCAACGGATAACAGAGCTTGAATCCTCCACAAAAAACAATTGTCAGTGAAGCAGTGGTAACCGGACGGGGGCTGTTTACCGGGGAACCCGCAACGCTGACCTTTAAGCCCGCCCCAGCCGGCCACGGCGTGGTGTTTGTGCGCAGTGATCTGGATCGGCCGGTGCGAATTCCCGCACTGGTGCAGCAGATCACCAAACGGACCCGCCGGAGCACCATACGCAACGGTGCCGATTCCGTGGAAACCATTGAACACTGCATGTCCGCCATCCACGGCCTGGGCATTGATAATATCGAAGTCAATATTTCAGGCGGCGAAGTCCCGGGCGTGGACGGTTCATGCCTGCCGTTTGTTCAGGCCCTGCAAAGCGCGGGCATTGTCGAACAATCCGCGGAAAAGCAATTTCTCCGTATCAGCGAACCCGTGGAAGTTACCGATGGCACGTCCACACTGATTGCCTCCCCGGCCGCGGGCGATGAATTTCAGATGATTTTTGATCTGGACTATGGCACCAACACCCCCATCGGCCACCAGTTGTTTTCCTACACACTGGGCGATGATTTTGCCGACGTAATCGCCCCGGCCCGCACGTTTGTGCTCAAACACGAAGCCGACATGCTTCGCCAGCGGGGCCTGGGATTGCACTTGCAGCCCGGTGATGTGCTGGTGATTGATAACGACGGGCCAATGGCCACGAAATATCGTTTCCCGGATGAATGCGTGCGGCACAAGATTCTGGATATGATCGGGGATCTGTATCTGCTGGGCTGCTCAATTCGCGGGAAAATTATCGCGTATAAATCCGGGCATTCGCTCAATCACGCCCTGGTGCGAAAACTGGTGTCCATGCTTCAGGCCCAGCGCCATGCCGCCTTGAGCGTCCGCGGACCTGTGATGGATATTAAGCAGATCACCCGCATATTGCCGCATCGCTTTCCCATGCTGCTGGTGGACCGCGTGATTGAAATGGATTCCAACAATCATGCCGTGGGAATAAAAAATGTCAGTATGAACGAGCCGTTTTTTCAAGGGCATTATCCCGGCTCGCCGGTCATGCCGGGCGTGCTGATTGTCGAAGCCATGGCCCAGCTTTCCGGATTACTTCTGGCCCGGCAACTGGAACACAGCGGAAAATTGCCCATGCTGCTTTCCATGGATAAAGTTAAATTACGCCGGCCCGTCGTACCCGGAGACCAGCTGATTCTGGAATCCCAGACGATTCGTGTAAAGGCCCGCACCGGGCATGTAAAATGCCGGGCCATGGTTGGTGATCAGCTCGCGGCTGAGGCCGTGCTGAAGTTTATGCTTGTTGATGAATCGCAAACGTAAATGCCGCCGCGCGCCCGTCGGCAAACTCCGTCCGGGGGCTACCCGGAGGTGTGCAAGAGCCGCCCGGCCGTGCCGTAACGCCGTTTTGGAAGCGTTGAGTATTTTGAATTCTTGAGTTGGAATTTATGCCGCAGATACATCCCATGGCCGTGGTTGAAACCGGAGCGCAGCTGGCCGATGACGTAACCGTCGGGCCGTTTGCGTATATTGGTTCGAATGTTGTTCTTGGACCGGGTTGCGTGGTGCATCACCGGGCTTCGATTCATGGCCATACGGTTGCAGGAAAAGATAATCATTTTTTTCCCGGCTGCGTGATTGGTGGAATTCCCCAGGATCTCAAATATCGGGGTGGCAATTGCCGGGTTTTAATCGGGGACAACAACCGCTTCCGCGAACTGGTAACCGTGAATATGGGCACGGAAGACGGCGGCGGCGTAACGGAAATCGGCAGCGGCAACTTGCTGATGGCCAATGTACACATCGCGCATGATTGCTTTGTACGCAACAAGTGCATTTTTGCCAATAATGTGATGCTCGCGGGACATATTGAAGTTGAAGACGGTGCCGTGCTTTCCGGAGCCGTCGCCGTGACCCATTTTGTCAGCATCGGGCAGTATTCATTTATCGGAGGTGTGGCGGTGGTGGTGCATGATGTGCCGCCGTTCCTTACGGTGGATGGTCGCCCCGCCTCCATACGCGGGTTAAACCGCGTGGGCCTGAAGCGCCGCGGCTTTGATGACAAGCAGATTGAACCAATCAAGGAAGCCTATCGCCTGCTGTATCGTAAAGAAACACCGCTGGCCATCGGTGCAGCGGAACTGGAAAAACTGTATCCCGGAAACGCCGAGATCAACACCATGCTTTCCTTTATCCGCCGGGCTGCGGAAGGAAAATTTGGCCGGTATCGGGAATCCCTGCGCGGAAAAACGGCATGGAGCGGCGCTTGACCCTTGCCGTTTGGCCAAGCGTCCGCGTCAGCAGTGCAGCGCGATAGCAGGAAAGGATTCATAACCATGGCGCGACAAAATTCTCAAGCACCGCTGCCGGTTGCGGTCATCGGCGCAGGCCGCATGGGCGGGCACCATGCCCGCATTTATGCCTCCTTGCCGGAAGCGCAACTGGTGGGCATCGTGGATACGGATATATCGCGCGCCCATTTGCTTGCCCAGCAACACAACTGCGGAGCCTACGCATCCATTGAAGCGCTGCTGACAGCGTGCCCGGACCTTCGCGCCGCCAGCATTTCCACTCCAACAATTTACCATCGCGCTTTAGCAGAAACGCTTTTGATACGAGCGATCGACACGCTTATTGAAAAGCCCCTGGCTCCCACCGTCGCAGATGCCCAGGCTCTGGTGGCCTTGGCTCGCGGTAAGCAGTGCGTATTGCAGGTGGGCCATTCAGAGCGTTTTAATCCCGTGGTGCGCGCCTTAAGTCAACACCAACTGGAACCGCGATTCATTGAAGTGCATCGCATCAGCCCCATGCGTTTTCGCAGCGTGGACATCGGTGTGGTGCTGGATTTGATGATCCATGATATTGATATTGTTCATCACCTTGTCCGTTCCACGGTGGCTTCCATCGCGGCAGTCGGTGTGGCGGTGATCGGGCGGTATGAAGATGTTGCCAACGCGCGGATCGTATTTGCCAACGGCTGCGTGGCCAACATTACCGCATCACGCCTGGCCATGAAAACCGAACGCCGCATGAGGCTTTTCAGCCCCGATGCGTATGTGAGTGTGGATTATCAAAAAAAAGCCGGCGTGGTCATTCACAAAACCGCCAATCAGGAACAGCTCGATATTCTGCAGCAACAACTTGCTGCGGAAGAAACCCCGGATTTATCCAACCTCGATTACACCCAACTGGTGCACGTGGATCAACTGGAAATTGATGATCAGGAACCCCTGAAACTGCAATTGCAATCATTCTTACACGCGGTACGCAACCGCACCGAACCAGTCGTCACCGGTGAAGACGGCACCTTCGCCGTGGATGTCGCCACCCGCATCACCGAAGCCATCGCCCGGCATCAAGCCAATCCTAATCTGTAGGCGTGATAGCGCTCCCCGGCTGACATGGTCTTTCTGCGCGTTGGAGTGCAAGATTCTCATGCAACCGCGCGCGGAGATTGTGACCAGAAGACCGCCCTGTCCCGGCCTGCGGCTTTGGCTTCGTACAAAGCCTTGTCCGCACGCGATATCAAGTCATTGATGGACCGATCATCCGGGCTGATCATCGCAACTCCCGTACTCATCGTCGGGCTGATTTCCGGTGAAATTGACGCGGCGGCGGCCACATAAGCCGCGCGTAATCGCTCGGCAATTTCCGCAGCCTGCGCGCTGTTAACGCCGGCAAGCGCGACAGCGAATTCGTCGCCACCCATCCGGCCCACGGCATCGCCGGTCCGCAACTGCCCGCTTACCGCCTCCGCAAGGCAGCGCAGAAGTCGATCACCGGCTGCGTGGCCGAGCGTATCATTGGTTGCCTTAAAATGATCCAGATCAATTAATACCACGGCACCCGGAGTCGCCTGATTCCCGTGTCCAAGCAGCCGCCACAGTTCCGCCTTAAACCCGCGGCGATTGAGCACCTGCGTGAGTTCGTCGCGATCAGCGGCACGTACGAGCACGTTGCGCATGCGCTCAGCCACCATCAGTGTTAATCCCATGTTTAACGCCAGCACAATAATAATGGATGGAAACACCAGCACCCCCAGAAGCTGCTGGGTTAAAAGCACGCCAGGCTGTAATGCCAAGGCCCCCCAGCAACCCCGCGCGGCAATCACGGTAGCGATACATCCGGCCATAATGGACATCATCCATGCACAGGCCAAATGCTCACGCCGCGCGACCGATAAAACCTCCCGGCCGGTTGCCAGAACCAGGAACTCAATCGCGGCGGACAGCACCAGCAACCGACAGGACAATTGTTCGCTGATGGGTGAGGGGATAACGAGAATTGCGAAAAATACGACGGTAAAAATCATCAGTGCCCGCAATCGCGGGCGGCGGCCGGAAAATACCCGGCACCCGCACCAGCACCACCCCCAGGCCAATACAATCAGGGTATTGGTTGCGGCGATGATCCAAAGCGGTGGCGTGCGGCCTCTGAACGACAACAACAAGACCGCCCCCATACAGGTGAAGTTCGCCAGTGACCAATATCCAAAATAATGCTCGCGCGGGCGCAGGCGATAAAAAGCCAGTTGAGCAAGCCCCATAACCGCCAGGATCAGCATAATGGATAAAAATAATGTTCGCGGGTCAGCACCCATCTTGCTATTCCCATTCAAAGATTCTTCATCGCGCAGCGTTACAAGCTGTCGCCGGAAGATTCCAACACAGATCTTGCTGAAGTTTTTATCGGCAAAGCGATCCCTGCGTAGCCAGTTTTAATTTCCTGTTGTCTCCGTGGCGATCGACTTGGTATGCGACTAAAACGGTTCGCCGATACCCATCACCGAATGGGCTATCGCAATCCGAGCCGAATTATATAATGGGGGTGAAGGTGACGCCGCTTGAGTTCATTGTGGTATTATGCCTCAACTTGGCTGCGGCGCTATCGGGAGGCCATCTGTGCGTACGCTTAATGATCTGGCGCTGAAGGATAATGATCTATGCGCGGTCCGGGAAGCCTCAGCCATTTTACGATCCCGATTTCCGGTGCAAAAAGTTATCCTTTTCGGGTCAAAGGCCAGGAGATCCGATGACGACCAATCTGATATAGATTTACTTGTCTTGACCAGCCGGGCAGTGGAACAGTCGGAAAAAGACAGTATGACCAATGCCTTATTTGACATTGAGCTTCAGCGCGCGGTGGTACTTAACAAACTGGTTGTGTCCTTGGAGCAATGGGAGCATGGGCTTTACCGCGTGCTTCCAATTCACACCGAAATTGAGAGAGACGCAGCGATGGCAGGAACGATCAGGAGGCTCGCAAAGCACTGGCGCAGGGGTGGATGCAAAAAGCCGACTAACAGGCTCTAAAATGTCCCGTATGCGCGGCGGAGGATCGAGCCGACTCTGGATAATGAGTCTGCGAGATCCGACAACAAAGCAGACGGGGCATTTCAGGCCCACCCCGCGGGGCGGCGTGCTTTTTGGCCCCCCTCTGCGGCGCGGCTCCTCGGAGTACCATCCCTGTCAGGTACGCCATCGTCGCGTGCTGCTTGTAGAGCACCGGATGATAATCCGGTGGTTGATCCAGTGCCGCCAACCAACCACCGGGTTATCACCACGGTGCGCTGTGACGCGACGATGCCCCAAGAGGCCAAAAATCGTCCCGGCGCGCCGGGATCGCAACCCGGCGATTACTCGGACAGGCTCTTAGTGCACGAGATTAATAATTAAGCGCCTTGCCTTCCCGAAAGGCTTTGGCAACACGGGCGTCAGCATATTCCTGCAGTAAGTAATGTATGGAGATGTGTTAATGAATTACGGTAATCGCAGATCCTTTTTAAAAGCCGTTGGTGTTGGCAGTGCCGGCCTCATGGCGGCTCCCAGCCTGGTTGGAATTGCGCGTGCAGCCGGTGTGGGGTGGCAGAATCAATTACGCCATCGAATTGACCATGTTGTGGTAATCTTTCAGGAGAACCGCAGCTTCGACCATTATTTCGGTACCTTCCAACCGACCAACGGCCAGCGGATCAGCAACCTTCTCGATGCGCATGGAAAGCTCAACCCGCGGTTTGTCGGTTTCCAAAAAAATCCGGCGGGGATTCCCTATACGATCCTGCCGACTCCGAAGGATATCCCCGGATTTCAAACCGTCGAGCTGCCCAATGCACCGTTTCATTTGGCCCCTTATATTCCGGCGGATGACAATGCGCACTGGGATCCCAAGCATCGCTTTTTCCGGATGTCCGCGCAAATCAACAATGGCAAGATGGATCGCTTTGTGGCCCTTGCCTTAAGTGACCATCGCCATCTTTCCCGGGCGGAACTGGATCACTATGTGGCACAGCGCATCGCGTTCGACCTGGCACATCCCAGCGGCCCCGTGCTGGGGTATTACACTGCGGAGGATATTCCGTTCTACCACCAGTTGGCCCACCGCTACACGCTGTTTGACCACTTCTTTCAGGCCGCAACCGGCGGTTCTGTGATCAACGCCCTGTATCTCGTCGCCCAGCGATCCTGTGTGAACCCGAAGGCACCGGTCGATGCGCGCAGCCCTTATGATCCCGGAGCGACGGGTCTGGACCATGCTTTTTTTGACCTGCCTTATAATCATAACGGCATTCTCATCAATGACCTTTCCCCCACGCAGGGTCCAACCGGAGCCAATAACCCCCGTGCATTGAAGTTGTCCCCACCGCCCCAATACCAGACCTACCCGAATATTGGTGATCGGCTCAGCAGCGGTCACGTGGATTGGGCCTGGTATAACGAGAACTGGAATCTCGTCAAAGCCTGGGCGCTCAAGACGGCTTTTGGGCCGGGGGATGGTTCGGCGGTCATTGACACCGGCCGCCTGTATGAAGCCCATCACAACCCGTTTCAGTATTCCGCACGCTGGCCGGACTATGTGAAGCAGGGGCATATCCGCGACAGCGACGACTTTTTACACGATGCCGCCGACGGAAACCTCCCCGGTGTTTCGTTTCTGAGATCGACCGCTGCCCATTCAGAACATCCCGCTGATTGCGCACCGGTGTTCGGCATGGCCTGGGTCGAAAAACTGGTGCGTGCCGTCGCTAACGGACCTGCCTGGGAAAGAACAGCGATTTTCCTTACGTACGATGAGGGCGGCGGTTTCTGGGATTCTGTGCCGCCCCCGCAGGTCGATGAATATGGCTTTGGCACGCGGATACCGGCGGTCCTGGTGAGTCCCTGGGCGCGGGCCGGATTGGTGGATCGCCATGTCGCCAGTAGCGCCAGTATCCTGAAGCTTATCGAAACACGCTTTGGACTTGATCCGCTGAACCATCGCGATCGCAACGCTTACGATATGACCGGTGCCTTTGATTGGAATCAACGGCCGGAAAAGTTCGACGTCTGACCGATCCCGGTACGTTTCCTGCTGAAAGGCATCGGCTGACCGTGCCACTTAATAATTAAGCGCCTGGATTTCCCGAAAAGCCTTGGCGAACAGAGGTGTTTTTTTCAGTTCAGCGGGAGCGATTCGCGGGTCGTGCTTAAAGGGGTTGTAAAGGGGATCGCCCACGTAGGCGATGCGCCAGCCTACTTGCGGTGTGGTTAAAAAGTAGACTTCACATTGCGTGAATTTCCCCGACAGCAAAAGCGGGAAAAATACCGATGGCTTGGGAAAGGCCTGTAAATATGGCTCAGCCACCGCGCCCAGCGTGCCTACCACACCGTGTTTAAGCATATTGATGCACCATCCGGTATCGGCCGGATTATGCAGTGTGGTAAGTTCGAAACTTGCGACATGATAACCTACGCATCCGGGCAGCCATTGGCATGAATCAACGTAATGGTGCACCGAATACCAGCCGCAATACAGGGCCGCGCGGGGGCAGTTTTTCGCCTGCAATAAGGCGGGCGTGTCATTAATTACCACGTTAATGGCGGCATGTTTTTTGAGATATCGGGCGGTGACGCGAATGTCATGATCAAACAGGGAATAGGCATCCGCGCCATGTAATCCGCGGGCGTCAAAATAGGCCACCCCATGCAGGCCATGGTGTTGCACGGTCACCGAATTGCGGATAATACCGATGACCATTTCCGGAGTCAGGCCGTCGAGCCGGGCTACCATCATCGCCCGCGGAGAGCCGTTGATCAGGCTGGCTTCATGCCAAAACGGAAGATAATCAGGATTCACCTGAGGCAGCAAAGGTGGTGTGGCATGATACCGAAGCATCATGAGGTCATTATCCAGCGCGGTGCTCCGCCCATGCTGGGAAAGATAGGTTTGATCGGCAAGCAGCTCAGCAGTTAAGCCGGTCAGACCAAAAACATGAAGTTGGAGGAGTCGCATTTTTTTACGATTGGCCTGTCGGCCCCGGTGCAACGCAAGCCGCTGATATTTTTGCATTTCCGCAACAGCCCAGGCGCGCTGCGTCATCAGGGATTCCCGTTGTGCCATGGCCTTCACGCTGTGCCCATGGACGTGCATCATACTCGCCACCCCGCCGGCACCGAAGCAGGTGGTAAGCAGTTTCAGAAAAGCCGGTGAGGCCGCGCGGCGCACGGCAACCGGCAGATTCTGGTAGCGTTGAATGGCGGCATTGCCGGCAATCCGGAACTGTGATAATTCCGTCGTGGCATTCGATGGTTGCTGCTTAGCCGGCACTGTGGCGGGAGCTGCCGGGGCGGTGGTCGCGGGCGCTACCGCCTGCATTTGGGCTGTCGCATGTCGCAATTCCGCGGCACACAGCTTCAACTGTGTTTTCACCTTAGCCAGCTCCCGCGCATTTTCTGCCGAGGGTAGCCGCGGATCGACGCGCAGAGGAATTCCATAGGTGGTTACCAGACATTTAATCTGCCGGGCCAAATGACGTTGCCGCAGAATTTCTCTGATGGCGCTGGCGACACGCAAAGTATAATAGGCGGCGGGCATGTCATTAACATTATGGTTTTCCAAATTCAACACGATCAGATGGGTCGCGGGGATTTTCCTGACTTTGATGTAATACTTCGCCACTTGCCAGGACCCGGGAATATTTCCATTGACAATTACCGCAATCTGATTGGGTGTAAGTGCTCCAGCCGATGTAAGCGGCAGAAGAATGTATCCCAGAACAGCCGGCAGAAGTATCCGATAAATCTGTTGGGATCGGAAGCGGCCGGTACCGCAGGAAACGTGCATGGAGTTTACTCCGTTGGGCCATCAGCTTTCAGAGAGAAAATTCATCGCCAGGGCGGACAGAATGCCGATGCCCGTGGCCACCGCGGAATCGGGAAATTCGTACTGCGGATTATGCAACATGGGGTACGTTTTGCGACCGCGCGGGCGCGTGCCCAGAACAAAAAAACATCCCGGCACACGGCGCAGGTAATAGGCAAAGTCCTCACTCCACAGAAACGGCTGATCCAGCACGTGCACATTTTCCCGGCCCAACGCATCGGCCGCCGTGCGATGAAAAAACTCATACATAGCGGTGTTATTTATGGTGGCCGGTGTACCGCTGGTTAATTGCACAACCGCCTGACAGCCATGCACCGCCGCCACCGCCCGGCTGACTTCGCGAATAACCGTAAGGGTCTGTTTGCGTACGGCCGCCGTAAGCGTTCGCAACGTACCGCTGAAACTTGCACTATCCGGCACCACATTGCTGGCCTGACCGGCATTGAAAGTTCCAACCGTGAAGACCACGGTATCGGTAGGGGCGATCCGCGAGTTAATCGCCGATGAGATTTCCGCCATCAGGGCTGCGGCACATTGAATCGGATTTTTTCCTTTGTGCGGATAGGCGGCATGAGTGCCAACCCCGCGGACTTCAATAACAACTGTATCCACCGCCGCCAGCAGACAGCCGCTACGTGAAGCGACCTGCCCCACCGTAAGCTCCGGCCAGCCATGGAGGCCGAAAATGGCCTGCACGGGCGGTGAATTCAGAACATGATCCTCACACATCCTCAACGCCCCATTGCGGCCCTCTTCTGCAGGTTGAAAAATCAGCTTGACCCGTCCCGCGAGTTTGTCGCGCTGGGCTGCCAGATAAGCCGCAGTTCCCAGCAAAACCGCCATGTGGCCATCATGGCCGCAGGCGTGCATACGTCCCGGGCGCCGACTTTTCCAGGCAACGTTCGTAGCTTCGGTTATCGGTAAAGCATCCATATCCGCACGCAAGGCCACGCACCGATCCCCATCACCGATTTCCGCCAAAATGCCCGTTCCGCCGGCTAAACCACGTTGAAACCGTATGCCCAGCCGGGTTAATTCCGCCGCCACCAGGTCACTGGTTTCCCGTTCTTCATACGCCAATTCCGGAATCTGATGCAATTGTCTTCGCAGTTTCACCGCCTGACGCACCACGCGATCAGCCGGAGAGGACGGGGAAGATAAGGATTTACGCATAACAACACCAACGTGCAACCTAGCCGTTACCACCAGTTTTTGCAAACTGGCGTGCCGGTACAGGCGTTCCGGTACCGTATGCCAGACAATATTTCGCCCCTACGGGACCGCGCTGAAAAGCCCCAAAAAGCCGCCCGCTCTGCCGGTGGTGGAGTGCACATCACCGGTATCCCGCTGCCCCAAGGCAGAACGGTGTGATCCGCCCTTAGGTGACTGTTATTCCGGCGGCACCCCAAACATTTTGCACGCCCATGACCTGGGAGCCAAACATTTATCCGCGCCACCCGCGAAATCCGCGGTCTTTTTACCTTCCGTTCCGAATACTAGCTACGTCCCCGTTTCGCTCTCGTCCCGTAAAATACCGCGACGGCAAGCCCAATGACAGAGGGCGAAAAAAATAAAATAAAGCAGGCAGAAATGCGTAATTCAGGGTAGGTAAATTTGCGCTGTAGAAAGTAATTTTTGCGCTGTACACAGTGGCGGCGACAAAATCGCGGTGGTAAAATAGTTAAAATAATTTACGGTTGGCTCCGTCGGCAACGCCACAAAATGCCGATGACTGTTGGCTGTAAAGCATTTTTCGGGAGTCTACAGATAATGGTTTGGAAGTGTAACGCGGCACCGGCTGGCGGATGACACTTCTGAGAATCACGCCCAATGGGGTATCCCGGCGACATGCCGGGAGGCGGCGCAACGACAACCAGAGACATTGCTTTCCTTTTTTCTCAGGATGCCAATGAATCGACGGGCAAAACATTACTATGTCCTCACCATAACCGTTGCGGGTGCCGCCGCTGCTTTGGTTTGGCTGGCTTTGGCGAGATTCGCTGCTGTGCTTGGTGCGGGCCCTCCTCCCGCCCTCAGCCAAAGGGCCAATAGCACACGGCCGAGTCCAGGCGTTTCTGCCCGTCGGTATTTCCCGGTGGGCATCGCAAAATCCTCGCGGGAACCACTTCACGTAGAGGCAACCGCACTACCCGCAACACTTTCGCAGGCGCAGATTAACGCGGTGAAGCTACCAAAGGGTTTTGTTTTGGCGCAGATTCCCTGGCTCCGGGAGGTAAATCAGCCTGTGCCGGCATTTGTCGCGCAAGCCCGTTTGCCCTGGCTGCAAAACTCCAATCAGCCCCTGCCAGTGTTCGTTGCCTTGGCCCGTTTGCCATGGGCGAATTGCCGGGTGACAACCTTGCGTATCCCGCATCCGCCGCAGCGGTGGGGCCTTCCCGATTGCAAATTCGTCATGGCCCTGTGCCGGGATAGGCAGGGCAATATCTGGATCGCCACCGAAGGCAGCGGCATATTCCGTTATGATCCGGCAGCACCAAAAGATAAGCGGTGGACGCAATTCACCAAGCAGAACACGCAGGGCCAATTAGCCAATGACAACATATATGCCCTGGCCTGCGATAACCGGGGCCGAATCTGGGCGGGAGAATTAAACCATGGCATCAGCGTCTACAACGGCAGCCATTGGCAGAATTACGACATTGTGCAAAACCCCAAGCGTAACGTACTGGCCGGCCCGCTGGGCAACCACGTATTTGCCCTGAAATTTGACAAATACACCGACCAGATGTGGGCCTGCACCGACGCAGGTATATCCATCTATCAGTGTTCCCCATCATCTGGAACTGTGACCCGTAACCCGTCCCTTGTAACCTTCGCTTCCGGCACCTGGCATTACATCACCCAAGCCAACGGCCTGCCCCAAAATCCCGATTGCCTGGCCTTCAGCAACAACGGCACAGTATACGCAGGCACCCAATGCGACGGCATCGCGGTGGGCACACCCGACCGCGCGCGATCAACCAACAACGGCCAACAGGCAGCCCCGTCCCACAAAGCCGCCGGCTCTGCCGGCGGTGGCATCTCCAATAACGATCTCGCCGCAGGTTTACCATATTGTGCCCCCTACCGCTGGCGAGTCGTCACCGGCCCCTGGAAAATGCCGTTAACCGCCTTCGGCCACGGCCTGCCCAGCAACCTGATCAACACCATCTCCGCCGGTCCCAATGGCGAACTGGTCGCCGGCACCGACGGCGGCATCGCCTTCAGTAAACCGGCCAGCCCCGCTGGCCGCTCCCGTACCCGCTCCCCGAAAAGTTGGACCTTCGAACGCGGCCAAGATTTCCCCGCCAAAGTTCTGGGCCTCTGGCACCCGCCACAACACTGGCAACCCCCCTCCCCGGAAACCCTCGAATCCCTCCCCATGGAAGACTATACCACGGCCGTCGCCTTCAGTGATCAAAGATCACTGAGCAATGTTCAACACTATTCTAACTCCCAACTCCTAACTTCTAGCTCCTTCGTCCCGGACCTATGGCTCGCCCATCGCATCCGCGGCATCGACGTATGGCAATACAACGCCACCGGAAAAATCATCAGTCGCCTGCAAATCCACGAACCGCAGATCGGCAATTATGTAACATCATTACTACCACTGCCCGGCGGAGCCATGGCGGTGGGGATGTATGGCAAGGGTATTTCCATTATCACGATTCCGGGAGAATCAGATCAACGGAAACACCCGGCAAACGAAGCGGCCAATGGAGCCGTGCCCGAGCCGCACGGCGCGGCCCCGCCCAGCCGGCGGCAATTGGCTGCCTTGGCTGCGCATCTTGTCGAAGAACTGAAAACGGCATCCCACAAACAGCCGGCAGTCGTGGCGCTCGGCGACGATTGGCGAACCGAGGGGGGCTGGTTGGGAAGATACGGAAAATTCTGGATAGAATTGGCGGCGGTGTGTTCCCCCTACGATTTTGTCTGGGGCGCGTACAAGTCTGCGATACTCTATGCCCCGAAGCTCGCGGAGCCAATACCCGGTGCCGGCCCTCGCTATTGGGTCGCGCAGCTCCAGTCGACGAATCCTAGGGCACTCGAACTGCCGGCTACGTATATGGACAGCCGGGTCAAGCTATTCCACATCCCTCGGGACAAAGACCGCCGTATTGCTTCGATTGACGATCACGGCGAGGCAACCGCGATGTCCTCCCAGGGGCCGGGACTGTTCGTGACGCTTAGGGTTCCGCCGGGCAGATTCATTTTGTCCGCCTACCTGTGGAATAATGACGGGCATTTTGGTGCGGACCGTTACCGGGATTACATTATTTCGGTGCGTCGGCATCCGAGCTCCGACGCCTTCGATAACACGCGCAGCTTTCATAGGGAGCCGACTTTAGCACTTGGGCGAATCGCGGGCTTTCACGGCGGGGCGTGGAAGAGATTTCTGGTGAGGGGGCCGATTGACCTGACGGTCCGATTTGGCCGAAACCACTCCTTCAATACGATATTCTCGGCCCTGAGCCTGGACTCGATCCACCAGTACGCTTCTCCCTATTTCGGGCGCACCGCGCCGAAAATGGGGCGGGTCGCATTTCGTCCACCCCTTGCCGCCCCATGGTCCGGAAGCGCTGCCCGCGGAAAAGCCCCGGATGCCGCAATTGCGGCGGGCAGGTTGCTTCGCCTCTTGGCAGCCGCGAGACGTTCCGACGTAAAGGCATTTACGGCTTTCGTCCCGGCTTTCGGGATGATAGCGAGGGTATTACGCGCCTCACGGGCGGCGTATCGCGGGGATGGCCGCGTGCGGCGCAACGACCTGCAGGCATTGGCCATCTGCTTTTGGGATGTTGCCTTTTTTCGGCGGGCCGAGGGCGACCAACGCGCGGCCAACCTGCTGACTGCAAGGGAAATCGAAAAGTCGCTTCGCTGGAGCAGTAACAGGGTAAGCCACGTCAATGAGGATTACGACAAGATAAGAGAATTTCGGCAGCGTTGTGCGGTCCGAAAAATTGTTTTCCATTTTTAGGAGTCCCCACCATGAGTTATTGGAATATTAGCCGAATTGTTCGCTTTCTGGGGGTCGCCGCCGTTGCAGTCGCGGTCGCAACTGTCGGTGGGGTGGCCCAAGCTGCCGCACCCGGCCCGTCATCGCCCTCAAGCTATGCGGCCCAGCCGGAGCCGGAGCAGGAGGAAACCAACCAGGGGAGCTGGCAGTGGGTAATGACAACGCCCAGCAACCCGAGCGACATGCCTCAGCCGACGCTCGTTCCCGAGCATCCTAAGGGCTGGGTGATAAACGGGCCCTTTGGAAACAACGGGTCCGGCTCCACGACCGCTACGGGGAGCGACGCAGTCGGCTCCGCGCAGGCAATGGTGAGCGCGAGCGGCTCGGGTGGCAACAAATTTGCGTTTAACAGCATCAATTGGACCATCGGCGGGTCCGTCACGAACGACAGCTACGCGGTGGTGTGGACGAGGGAATGGACCGACGGCTACGACAACGACGGTGATAGCACGCCCGTCAAGGCGGCGGCCGTTGCGACGGCGACAGGCAATGCACAAATGCAAGTAAAATCTATTGCCGGTGCCGATCAGGGATCAAGTGCCTCATGCACCGCCGATGCCTCAGGATCGTGCTCGGGCCTCGGCAAAACGATCGGAAGCATGCCCGACAAATCGGTTACGGCTGCCGCACAGTATACCGCCGTTTCGAACACGCTTGGAGTGAGCGGTAACATCGGCCCCAAAACTCCGGACAATCCGGCACCAAACGTTACGGGATCGTTCAGCGCAAACGAAGGTTTCACGGCCAATGGGCAAGGGGTCGCGACCGGTGCGGCTAGTTATAGTATAAGCGGATCCGTTTCCGCCGATACGAACACCGAGTTGACAATCAGCGAGGCCGGGGTGGCGCAAGTGAACGCCGGGGGAGAGGGGCAGGAGCCTGGCCTAGCAGGTTTGCTCGTGTCCGCATCGGTCAATTTTTCCGATGCGCCGTGAAAGGCGCTGCCGTGGCCCCCTGCCGCCGCTCCACCCGTTGGGCCGGATTCGTGCGATATTCCCTGCGTGGTTGGCCATATAATGCCGGGGCGTCCGTATTGTAGCCGGAGATCTGATTTCGATGAAGAACTTGGCCGTCATTGCTCGATTATCCCTCTGTGTCGCCGCGGGTAGCTCCGTGAGCGGCGTCGCAACCGCGGCTGTCCAGCCACGGATTCCGCCCGCGCTGCTCGCGCAGGAAAAGGCGCTCGATAGCCAAGTCACGCGGCCATTCCGGGAGAAATTTCGATGGGCCCGCATCGGCCCATATAAGGAGGCGGTTGACGACTCGTTACTGCCAATTTTTTTACTCCGGGAGCTAGGCGCGCGAAATCCCGGCCCGCTGTGCCGGACCCTTGCGTACGACTATGGTGGCTTGGCCGCGCCCGAGATGCAGTGCACGGCGAAGGCGAAGAATCTCACTGCTCGCGCGGTTGCGCCCATGCGGCTCGGACGCCATCGCTACGCCAGATTCAAGTTGATTGCGGGGAACCTTTTTCCATTTGACGGTCGATACCCGGTCTTGCTGTGTTGGCGAGGAGTTGTCGGGAGAAATGGTGGTGCCGCGCGGATATCTTGGTACGAGCCGGCGCTCGGCGTACGTTCGATGGGTTATCCGGATTCAGTGATGAATTCCGGGCTGCGTTGGAACCAAAATGGCTTCGTTGATGAAGCCCGCGCCGGCCCGGGTTATTCCGCCCCGTACCGGTCAACGTTTGGAAACACTGGCCCGACCATGGATGTGCAATGGGGGGTGTACGACGAATCGCACGCCATGGCGTTGTGGCCGGTGGTCTGTCTCCCCTCGCTTTTCAAGGCAGCGCCGGGCGTTGCTTCCGGGGATGACTCCGCATTGCTTATCGGCCCGGTTAACTGGAGCAACGGCTCGCGCCGCCGGGAAATCTTAACTTTTCATCAGGGTCAGCTGTCGCAAATCGTGATTCGGCAACCGGAAATCGATTCCATGCGGCATATAAGTGATTCTCCGTCAAAGGTTTACTACAGCGTAAACGGCGAGGAAAAAAGTGCCGAATTCTGGCCGGGCGTACGGCAACCCTATCTCCACCGGGGCCGGCGGATAAAGATTACATTTTCACCGGTGAAGGGTGGTGGTACCTCGTTCCCCCGCGCGATCAGCATCAGCCGGGCCGGCGAGTTGCGGTTCTTTGCGAGGTATCTGTGTTTGCAATATTGCCGAGGCCCGACGCCAGCCCAACCGTGGTCCAATTTTTGGCCGGCGGCGCAACGCCGGCTACGAAAAAACAATCGGGGCACACGCCTGAATGGGGGGTTCTATTCGCGCGGAGAACTCTCGTTGCACCTTCGTGGAAGGGCGCTGCGTGAGAGAATTCGTTATAACGCCCAACACGCGGTATATGTCGGGGACTGGATGCGGTTGGCAGCGGCCCTTCGCGTGTACAGGCACCTGTTACGCCGTGAAAAAATACCATACGTTTACTACGTTTATAGCATTGAAGCACTGGCCGGTTGGGCCTCGCGCTTCGATTCCCCTGCGAAAATCCGTATTTTGGCATTGCAGTTTCTGGTGCCCGCGTTCCGGCCCTTGCCGCCCCGGCAGATCGCCCGGCAGGTGGCACAATGCGTCGATCAATACCAATATGGCTTTGCCCTCGCGGCGTTGAGGGACTTGCGCCGAAATCCCGCGGCCAACCTGCGGCTCCGTTCCTGGGGTGCCAGAACGTCCGCGGACATTTTAGCCCTTATACTCAAAATAAAATCAGATCCCACCGCGTATCGCCGCTACGCCTCGGGGAACCAGCTCTTTCATTGGGCGCACGCAACCAAGGTCAATGAGCTGCTTGCGCAGTGCCTTGACGGGACGACAGCGAACCCACCGCGCTCAAATTTGCTTACAAAGGGGCTGAAATCCAAATGAATATTGCAGTGAAATTAAGCCTCGCCGCTTTTCTGGCCTACTGCGGGTCGACCGTTGCATCCCCGCGTGTGCTACCAGATCCCGTGCCGCGCGGCGTCCCGGAGGGCCTGGTGCGGCCCGGGAAAGGGGCCTCCGGGTTGCGTGAGGTGTACCTGGCCATAGACGCTGTGACAAACCTCACCGCCGTGGAGAGAAGAAAGTTACACGCAATAGCCGGATCAGCCCTGAAAAGGTCCGGGAGTTTACCCCTCTCAAAGAGAAAGGTCGCTTTCCAACAGACTCGGAGGTGCCTGGCGGCGTTGGCCTCCCAAGCCAACGGCGGGGGCAAAGAGGGGGCGAAACTTGTGGAAGAAACATTCGCGTATGATTTCGGAATGTTTGTCAAATCTCCCGCGGTCACGTGGCAGCAGCGCCGTGCGGCGGCTGCAATGTTCCAGGAGGGTTACGCCGCCATCGAGGCGCTTATCGATCGAACGTTTACCGACACACCACCAGCAATTCGCACAAGGATCGTTGCCGCAACGGGCAAGATTTTGGAGGGGGATTTCAGGAACGTGTGCAACTACTACTTTCCGCCGCTGCTCTATCCTGACCGGAGAATCCCGTCGATGCATGCGCTATACAGAGCTTTAGCCAGGGATTCGTTTGTAGCCCTGAATCCCAAAGCGTTCTCAACCACCGCGGTAATGCTTGGCACCAAGGGTATTTCGAAAAAAGCGCAAAGCGGGCTGGTCCAGGAGTTCATAACGCAAGAAGCCAATTCAGAGGCATTCAGCGTCCAGAGTATTCTTCAGCGGAAGTTCTTCAACGGTCCGCAGTGGAAGGCGCTCCCTCCAGGTATGTATGGCGCGTTACCAGTGGCCCTCCAGCGGGAATGGAACGCCCTCCAAGCACGATTGGCCAGGCGTTGGCGGAGGAAATATCAGGAGCAGACCGATTCCTCGGTAAACGGCGGGCTTTATCCGATCGGGAAACAAATATTGAAGGGAAGCGGGGTTAAGGAATGAATGGGCTGTGAAAACGAGAAGCAACGCGGATCGCCATGGCCGGGGCCCGCGACTGCCTCTCGGGGGCCGTCCGCCACCGCCAGCGGACAATCCCGGTTTATGAGGCTCTGGCGAGGCGCGATGCGGCGTCGGGAAAAAAACCGCATGTCGCGTTTGTCCGTGTGCCATCGGACCCCGGCACGCCGGTGCCCAGCGGGCTGTTCCATTCGCAACTGCCCCTGCACGCCACGCTTGACGCCAGCCGCCAGTGGTTTGCGACAACGCCGATTGTCGTGGAAATTGTTGCCGGCAGGGTAACGGCTGTGGTTTCGGGGAAGAAAGCGATGGGCTTACAAGGGATGAAAGCTGCAGCGCATCATCGTGAGACTGCAGGTGGCGTTCACGCGGCTCAATGAGCACGGATCACGGATCAATGATCATGGATCATGGATCAATACGGAAGCAATCCGTTGTAACGCAGGCATCTTGCCTGCATCGGGGACATGGCCAAGGCAGGCGGGACGCCTGCGTTACCTCCCGTGCCCGGAGCATCATCAATGGCCCGGCGCGGGATAGCTTCTGGTAAAGGAAAAACGAGAAACACTGGTGAATATTTTGGAGAATACTCTATGCGATGCAAGTTCTATCCGCTTCCTGGCAATGCCGTTGCCCTGCTGTTGCTGGCCATTCTCCTGCCCGCTCCTGCGCTTCACGCCACGAACATGAAGCCTGTTTATGCTCAGATTAAATCCGAGATTGCTTCGGGCAATGCAGCCCAGACGGCAACCGCGGTGCGGCAGATCGCCTCGGTATTGCGGCAAGGCACGCATTACATTTGCCCCACACGATTGCGTTATACCTGGCTGCCACTGCTGATGGCCCAGAAGGATTATCAGGCGGTGGCCAAGCTGGCGCGGCTGCAAATAGTGCTGAATCCGAGGCAAACTTCCAAGTTGGAAAAATTTCAGGAATTCCGCGTGCAGGCTTTGCTGGCCATGGGTAAAAACCAGGCCGCCCTGCGAAATGCCAAGAGCTTCTTTGACGTATGCTCCATGCACCGAACGGTACAAGCCGTTCTGCTGCTGGCTAAATGCCTGCACGCACAGGGACCTGACGGAAAAAAGCAGGAGGCCGAGTTCCAGCAACAGGAACTCTCCGGCCAACAGGCACCCGCTGCGGGCCATCCGGCCCACACGTGTGCCATATTGGCTGCAATTACCGTGAACCCCAAGCCGTACCTGACCGCTGCCAAGGCACCAAGCAACGAGGACTTTCGGGCACTGGTGGGCAAGGGGAATCTGATGCTGCTGGCGGCCCGGCCGGCCAGAGCCAGAGAACTCTTCAATCAGGCGTATGATATGGCGGCCAAAAAGGATTTGCCGGCAATCAGCGAACGCATCGCCAGCAGTATCCGGGCGGAGGATGGCACCATCGGAAGGGCCAACCAATGGGTGTTGGCAATCCGGCCGCAGGGCCATGCAGCGCGTCATACCCGGGCGCGAAGGCAATAGCCGCACGGGTAACGCAGGCGTCTCGCCTGCCTTCGTCGCGTTCCCGATGCAGGCAAGATGCCTGCGTTACCACGGCTTCCGCCGCCTGATTGTCCCATTGCGAGGCGTTTGCGGTATTGCAACACCGGACGGCCCTGGGGGCCGTCCGAGTAAAATAACGACAGTTCGCGGAGACATTTCTAATGAAAATGCCAAGCTACGTGACGGCGGGGTTATGTGCGGCGCTATTGGCGTGGGCAACGTGTGCCACCGCAGCGGCTGCGCCTGTCAATCCGGTTTACAACCGTATTGATTCCGCGATAGCGTCGGGAAAGGCCACAGAGAAGGCCTGGGCGATTAAGCGAATCGCTATGCTGCTGCGTGCGCCCAATGCCTATATCGCACCCTACAGGCTGCGATGGGTTTGGTTACCAAGTCTGCTGGCCCAGCATGACTACCAAGCTGTGGCGAACTTGGCAATGCTGGAGATCGTACATAACCCCGGATTAACCGACATCGTGGATGCGGTACTGGCCTGCCGGGTAAAGGCGCTGCTGGCCATGGGTAAAAAACACGCGGCTCTGCGCAATGCCAAAAGTCTTTTCAATATCTGTACATTGGCGGATACCCGATCGGCCTTGCTGCTGGTGCGGCAGGGCGTTGCCGCGGTTTATCACGCACACCCCCGTATTATCCATGCCCTTATCGCAGAGCAAATGACCGGTGCGCAAGTACCTGCCGATGAGCATGAACCCATTACACGCTGCGGGGTATTGGCAGCGGTAACCGTTAAGGCAAGACCCTACCTGCAAAAACTCCATTCGCTGCGTGGCACAGGCAACGGGACCCTTCTAGAGAAGGGCAACTTGCTGCTGCTGGCGGATCAGCCGCGAAAGGCCATTAAATATTTCCGGGAAATGGAAGCCCTGGCAGGCAATGCCAAGGATTTCCTTAATGATGAGAATAATATCTGCCGGGCGATCAAGGCGGAAGACGGCACCATTGGCCGAGCCAATGCCCATTTGCTCTCAAGTATAAAATCCGCGCGGAAGCTCCCGTGAGCACGCGTCCCGCCCGTGGTTCCGCCAGAGGCTGCCCGAGGCAGCCTCAGTATTGATCAGTAGGTTCAGTAGCCAGTAAATGCAGCAGGCTGGCGAGCATCGGCAGGCGCACGCGCCCGGCGCGGTAATTGCGCAGGCGCTGCGGAATGCCAAATGCCAGACGCCGAATGCCGAATTCCAGGCAGGGGCCCGTATTATCGCAAGCCTTGCAATGCCGCAGCGGCGTTCCTATTATGCAACAGTGAGGCTGTGGCCGGTTGTTGGTTGGAAATATACAGATGTCCAGTACCGCTTTCAGTAAATCCACCGGCAATTCTGTGACCTTACCTCCCTCTGATCAGATCTGGAAACTTTATTTTATCGAGGCCTTCCTTCTGGGCTGTTTTATGATCTCCGCTACGGGTGCCACCATCTTGATGGAGTCTCCAAAATCCATCGTTTCCCATCTGGTGGTGTCGCCTCTCCTGCGCCGCGTGGTCATTGGCTCTGCCATGGGATTAACCGCGGTACTGTTGATTTACTGCCCGTGGGGTAAACGGTCCGGTGCCCACATGAATCC
>JAJZGH010000284.1 GCA_021798635.1 Planctomycetota bacterium
TTTAGAGAGTTGAAAGTAGAGCACATCGGGCTGCGGCCCGATAGAGCAGGCGAACGGAGAGAGTTGAACAGTAGAGCAGATAAGGGTGATGCAAAAGCGAGGCTGTCGCCCAGAAGAACGCCAGCCTGCGGTCTACTCTCTACTTTCCATTCTCACCCTTTAGATATCGCGAACTGCGAGATTTAAAATTTCAGATTTGAGATTTTTTTAAACCCCGGCGATTATCCGCGAAATCCGCGGTCTTTTATTACAGGCTGTTTTGGACCGCAGAGCGCGTGCCCTGATTTCAGACCCGGTTACCGCCGGCCAGCGGCACATAAATGTGCCGGCTAACATTACCGGTCGGGTAAATCCGCCGGCACCGGTCATTTGACATTTCAAATGGGCTTTTTAAAATGATATTTAGATGATCGGGCTTACCGGAGTGCGATGTGACGAAAAATATTGAAAAAACACAGGATGAATCAACGAAAAACCGCCTTTTGCTGGCGGCTGGCGAGGTGTTTGCCCTGCATGGCTTTCACCGGGCTACGATTCAAACCATTTGTGAAAAGGCGGGGGCCAATATCGCAGCCGTCAACTATTATTTTTCCAGCAAGGAAAATCTGTATCTGGAAACCTTGAAATTCGGCCGGCGGCTAAGCCGGCATTTAATGCTGGAGGATGTGGATCATTTGTCGACGGGTGATCCATTGACCGCGCTAAGGTCATTTGTGCGCACGGCCCTGGATTCATTGCTGGATGAAAGCCGGCCCGAGTGGTATTTTCGCATGTTGTCTCTGGAACAATTTGAACCATCGCCCGCGTTGGAGCGCTATATTCATGATGTGATTGAACCGTGGCGCAATCGACTTATCGCGGTAGTTGAATTACTGGGGGATCGCAAGCTTTCGCCCGGCGAATTGAATCTGGTCGTTTCAAGTATTGCGGGGCAATGCCAATATTATCTGCGTTGCCGGGCGGTGGTGCTGAAGATGCGGGGCACGGGTTGTTATGGTGCGTCGGATATTGATGAAATCGCAGATCATATAACGGCCTTTTCCCTGGGGGGAATACGCGCTATTATGCAACGCCCGGTGGCGGGGGCGGAAAAGCACAACGCGGAAACCTGATACCGTGTTTTCAGCCCGATGCTGAAAAATAGTAATAGGATCAATGCGGCGCAAAATGCCGCAGGCAAGGAGTAAATGATATGACCGAATCAACCGAACCACCTTCCCCGATAGTACGTCCCACGGCGGCCCCTTCTCAATCACCACCGCCCAATGCCGAGCCGGCAAAGCCTGCCACGGCGGCGGAAAACGGAAGTAAACGAAAAAAAATCTTCATCATCGGCGGTATCGTGCTGCTGATCCTGGCCTTGGTCTTTGGCATTCCCTGGTATCTGCATGCTCAAAAATATGTTTCCACGGATGATGCGTATGTCCGCGCTCATGTGATCTATATAAGTCCGCAGGTTTCCGCGCAGGTCATATCTGTGCCGGTACTGGATAATCAATATGTGAAAAAGGGAACCGTTCTGGCGAGGTTGGACCCGCGTGATTACCAGGCGGCGGTGGACAGGTACAAGGCGATGCTGGAGCAGGCGATTGCCGCGCGACAGGGCAGCCGTTATTCGCTGCAACTTGTTAAACAGACTTCCCCAGCCAAATTAAGTCAGGCGAAAGCCCAGGTGGCTATTGCGCGGGCGTCTATCGCAACAGCCAAAGCCGGTGAGGCCCAAGCCGCCGCCGCGTTTGATCAGGCGCTGGCTCAAGTATCGGGTGCGATGGCAGGTATTGCCCGCGCTCAAGCGGATGTCATTGCTGATGCCGCGACCGCAAGGAAGGCCACCGCCGATTATCGCCGCTACGATTCGCTGCTGAAAAGCGGCGACGTAACTCCGCAGCAGGTTGATTCCTACCGGGCCGCAGCGGAAAGCGCGCGGGCCATTCTTGCCGCAGCGGGGAAAATTGTACTTTCCCGCCGCGCGGAACTGACCGAAGCAAAAGCCGGTGTGGAAGCGGCGCGGGAGAACCGCGTGGCCGCCGGGGCACACCTTTTGGAGGCCAACGCCAATTTGCTCAAGTCCCTGGCGCAACAGGCCGCGGTGAATGTCATACCGCAGCAGGTTGGGCAGATACAAAGCAACGTCAGCGGCAGCACCGGGCGCATGGATCAGGCCCGCGCGGAATTGCAGCAGGCGGAATTGAATTTGTCCTATTGCACCGTCCGTGCTCCCGTCAGCGGGTACGTGACGAAAAAAGCCGTGGAGCCGGGAAATTATGCGACCGCCGGATCAACGCTTATGACCATCGTGCGGCCTGAAATGTGGGTAGTGGGCAACTTCAAGGAAACCGCCCTGGTCCACATGAGGCCCAATGATCCAGTCACCATTTCCATAGATGCGTACCCGCAATATACCTTCAAGGGGTATGTGCAAAGCATTCAGGCCGGCTCGGGAGCGGAATTCAGCCTGTTGCCGCCGGAGAATGCCACGGGGAATTTCGTCAAGGTGGTGCAGCGTATACCGGTCAAGATTCTTTTCAAAGACCTGCCGAAGAACATGCCGTACCTGGCTGCCGGGATGTCCGCAGTGCCGGAGGTCCGGGTGCGATGAGCGCTATTGAGGCCGGTGAAATTGTCGCTCCGCCACGCGTATTTAATCCATGGATTGTTGCGCCCGTGGTGGCCATGGCCGCGTTCATGGAAGTATTGGATACCACGATTGTCAATGTATCCCTGCCGCATATTGCGGGCAATATGTCCAGCACCATTGATCAAAGCACATGGGTGCTTACCAGTTACCTGGTGGCCAATGCCATCGTGCTGCCGCTGAATGGCTTTATGTCCGCGCTGTTTGGCCGTAAGCGCTATTTTCTCATGTGTATGATGCTTTTCACCGTCAGTTCCCTGATGTGCGGCATGGCACCCACGTTTAACACGCTGCTGATATTCCGCGTGTTACAGGGGCTGGGCGGCGGCGGGTTACAGCCGGGCGCTCAAGCTATTCTGCGGGACATATTTCCACTGAAAAAAATCGGCACGGCGATGGCGGTATACGGCATCGTCGTGGTTGTAGCGCCGGTGCTGGGGCCGGTGCTGGGCGGCTGGATCACCGACAGCTTTTCCTGGCGCTGGTGTTTTCTCATTAATGTTCCCATTGGCATTGTTTCCGTATTTCTGCTGTCCATTCTGCTGCATGAGCCTCATGATCAGCGGCGTATCAAATTGCGCGAGACCGGTTTTGATTATGCAGGATTGAGCCTGCTGATTATCGGCTTGGGGGCTTTGCAGATCATGCTGGATCGCGGAGAAGATGCGGATTGGTTCAGTTCGCCCCTTATTCGCATTCTGGCAGTTGTCGCAGTTCTATGCCTGATCAGCGCGTTTATCTGGGAATGGTATGAGGAACATCCCATTGTGAATGTGCGGATGCTGCATGAAAAGAATTTCGGCCTGGCCACCGTGGGCATGTTTTTATTCGGGGGGATACTGTATTCCAGCACCACGCTGCTGCCCCTGATGGTGCAGACCCTCATGGGGTATGACGCCAAGCTTGCGGGACTGGTCCTGGCACCGGGGGGAATGGTGGTATTTTTCCTCATGCCCCTGGTGGGCTTTCTGGTGCCGCGCGTCCAGACGCGGTGGTTGATCTGTCTGGGCGTGATTGGAAATGTCATGGCGCTGATGCTCATGGCGGGTCTGAATTTGCAGGCTGATTTTATGTCGTTGGCGATGTGCCGGGCCGTGCAGGGGATCGGGCTGGCGTTTTTATTTGTACCATTTAATACCGCGGCCTTTGGCTTTATCCCCAAGCGGAATTTAAGCGACGCCTCCGGCATTATTAATCTGGCCCGGAATGTCGGCGGAAGTATCGGCATTTCATGCGCGGTGGCGTTTGTAAAAAGCAGTTCCCAGGTACATCAGACGTATCTGGTGGCGAACGTGAACCCTATGAATCAAACTTATCTCAATGGCATTGCCGGTTTAAAAGCCGCCATGATTCATGCCGGAGCATCCGTTTCATCAGCCCTGCATGAAGCGCAGGCGATCATGTATAATTCGGTGCGGCAACATGCAACCATGATGGCGTATGTCAGCGCCTTTGAATTTCTGGCGGCTTTATTTCTATTGGTGATACCGGTGGCGCTGCTGTTAAGAACACCGCGGTTTCATGAAGAACCGCTGCCCATGGATTGAACCATCTATCATAAATCAGGAGTTGCTCCCATGTGGTTAAAAAAGAAAAGTATGGTTCTGGCGGTGCTTGCGGCATCTCTGACCGGGTGCGTCAATCAGCACGAGGAAGTCATGCACTATCGCAAGGTGCTGCATAGCAAACCGGCCACAAGTGTGGCACAACTGATTATTCCACGGCACCTCACGCTGGCGGCGGCATTGAAGCTGGCCAATGATAATAATGAACAACTGGCCATGGCCGGGGAGAATTATCTTCAGGCCCTGATCGCCAAAGACAAAGCCTTCTCCACCTTTATGCCCACGGTGGGTGTCAGCGCCCAGGATTTCCAGATGAAGGGCTTTAATACCAGTGCGCTTCCCTCGGGCGTGAATCAATTTTTCCAGACGCATTATCTCAATGTTCCGCTGGAAACGCAGTTGAATGTCAATGTACTCAAAGACGCCACCGCACTTTCCGCCGCCGGCGCGTATGTGAATCAGCGCAAGGCCCTGCTGCTGGATCTGCAATCCAATCTGCTTTTGGAAGTAGCCCAGACCTATTATCAGGTGCTCATCGACCAGCGGTCTGTGGTCGTGCTGCGACAAACATTGCAGGTGCAGCAGGCTAATGTCCGGAGCCAGACCAACAAGGAAAAAGCGGGAGTGGCCCTGCAGCTATCGGTATTGCAATCGCAGGCGGATGAAGCGCGCACCCAGGTAGAGCTTACACATGCGGAAAATCATGTTGATAGAGATCGCGCCACGCTGGCATTTGTCATTGGCGCGCCTACGCTGAATGGTGCAGAGTTAACCAATGACTTTAATCCGCCGGATCGCATTCCGGATCTGGGCCGGTTGGATCAGATCGCGCTGATGAAGCGGCAGGATCTTATCGCCGCCGAGGATGCGGTTACTACTTCAGAAAGAAATGTGTCCGCCGCTATTGATGAATATTTTCCATCGATCTCGATTAATTTCAACACATTCTTATATAAAGAACAGTTCCCCGCCGGCAGTTGGTGGAGCGGATTATTCAGCGCCAATTTCCCGATTTTTGAAGGGGGTATGATCTATCAGAACGTCCGCACGGCTTATTCGCAGATGCGCCAGGCTATGCTGGAGCGCCGGCTTCTGGCCCGGCAGATCATGGAACAGGTACGCATCGCCCGTATGGATTGGACCACCAGCGTTAAACTGGTGGCAAACTTGAAAACGGAAATGCTTTCCGCGCAGGCGGCCTATCATCAGGCCCAGCATTCCTATAGCGTTGGACTAACCACGAACCTGGATGTTATCACGGCTCAGGATTTGGCTCTTTCGGCCCAGTTAGCGTACCAGCAGGCCCGTTATGACGTGCGCGTGCGCATGTTGAACCTGCTGCGTCAAACGGGCCGATTCACCTATCCCATGATCGCGCAACTCGCCCGAGCCGCCGCTGATCAAAAACCGCCCCAGCCGTCAAAATCGATTAAAAACGAGAAAAAAGCGGATTAAGGCCGGGGCAAC
>JAJZGH010000044.1 GCA_021798635.1 Planctomycetota bacterium
CACTGTTTACAACAACGTGGGTATCACTTCCGGTGCCACATGGGATCAGGGAGATTTTACGAATTCCCGCAGCGTCACGCTGGGTGATCTTTCCACGGTGTACAACAATGTCGGCCTGGCTTTAAGTGCAGGGCCAACGATATCCGCGAGCACGGTACAACATTCCGAAAAATCGCGTGCCATGGCGGCTATCGCCGCCGGCAACTCACCGGCCGCAACCGACGTAAGCCTTACGGTCAATAGAACCACCGGGGACGCCATCTTGGTCTTCGACAACCCCAACGCTCAGTTTTACGCCTGGGAAATTACATCCAGCACCGGAGGCCTTAGTTATACCAATCTCACGGATATCTCGAACTACGCATCGGGACTTCATGCCCGCGGTCCGACCGCGCTGGACGGCGTGTATTCCAGTTTTGCCACCGGCGGCTCTTACAATCCGGGCGGCACTTGGAATCTCGGTGACATTATTACCCCAGGCAACATCACCACAGGCGCACTGGACTTTAGCTTTAACGAGTTTGACCCCAGCAGCGGCCTGTCGGTCACGTTTGATCCCGCGACAATTAATTACACCAGCGTGCCGGAACCGGCGGCAGTCGTAATGCTGGCGCTGGGCGGCACGGCCCTGCTGACGCCGCGGCGCAGACATCGGCGTGTTGCAATTTAAGGAACATCAGTATGTCGTCGCGACATACGGTAAATACAAGGTAAGACTTTTTGGCTTTGTTTCGGTTTTTTATCTGGTCTCTTTTTTTAGGAGTATAGATCATGGTTTCTCGAACACTAACAGGTCTGGCAGGTTTTCTTTCGGCTTGCGCCATAAGCGCTGTCAGCGGCGGAATGGTCGGTACCAGTTCCGCCACGCCAACCACACCGGCAGTCGGGGATGTAAGCCTCACGGTGAACCAAAACACGGGTAACGCCGCACTGGTGTTCAACAACGCCGCCGCCCAGTTTTACGCATGGGAAATTACATCCAGTACCGGCGGCCTCAGTTATAACAATCTTACGGATATTTCGAACTACGCCTCCGGACTTCACGCCCGTGGCCCCACGGCGCTGGACGGCGTGTATGCCAGCTTCGCCACCGGCGGCTCTTACAATCCGGGCGGCACCTGGAATCTCGGCGACATCATCACCCCGGCCGACATTACCACCGGCGCACTGGACTTCAGCTTTAACGAATTTGACCCCAACAGCGGCCTGTCGGTTACATTTGATCCTGCGACCATCAATTACACCAGCGTACCTGAACCGGCAACGGTGGTGCTGTTGTCGATCGCCGGTGCGCTGGCGCTGTTGCGGCGTCGCGGATTGTCGAAGCCGTAGTCGCAACCCTCCTTTAGCCATAAGAAAAGGTGACAACCGTCGATTCGGCGATCGGCTGTGGAAACAACGGGTGCCGAGCAAGTTTATGCGATTCATTTTGCGTCAATAGGCTCGGCACCCTGCGGTTGCAGATGGTGCCAACTGTGAACCGAGGATTGAAATGGGCTCACCATGGCATGATCCGTTGGCCATTTAGCCTGCCGTGCCGCGCAGGCAGTGATTTCCCGCATTGAGCATGGAAGCCAAGCATTTATCCGCGTTATCCGCGAAATCCGCAGTCTTTTCACCCCCCCCAATTCTGAATACTAGGAGCCTGTCCGCGTCGGAAACTTTGCCGGCAAACTTTGCCGGCAATTGTTACGTAAGGCAACATTCTCTATAATTCGGTGTAATCCACCGTGTACTGATACGCCAAGTCGGCGGACACGGACGGGGCGGGATTTTTTACGAAAGGTTATCTGATGAAACTGCAAAACAAAGTAGCGATTGTTACCGGGGCGGCCACAGGGATTGGTCAGGGCATTGCCATCCGTCTGGCCAAAGAGGGGGCGGCCATTATGGTGGATTATGTCGGCAAACCGGGGGCGGCGGATGCCACGCTAAATGCCATTAAATCAGCCGGAGGTAAGGCGATGGCCGTAGCGGCTGATGTGAGCAATCCGCAACAGGTTCAGGCGATGGTGGATGAAGCGGTTAAAACCTTTGGCAGTCTGGATATTCTGGTGAACAACGCGGGCATCGAATTCAAACACCCCTTTGTAGAATTTCCGGTTGAACAATTTCAGAAAATTATATCCGTCAATTTGATCGGCCCCTTTGTGTGTGCACAAATTGCAGCGCGGCAAATGATCAAGCAGGGTAAGGGCGGACGGATTATCAATATTTCTTCGGTGCATGAAGATCTGCCCATGCCCACCAACGCCCCTTACTGCGCCACCAAAGGCGGCCTGCGCATGTTCACCCGCACCATTGCCGTGGAACTTGCGCCGCACAAAATCACGGTCAACAATATTGGCCCCGGCGCGATCTTCACACCCATTGATGCGGATATTGAAGCCAACAAAGCCCTGGAAGATGCTCTGATGGCGGAAATTCCGCTGGGCCGTTGGGGCCAACCGGAGGAAGTGGGCGCTCTGGCGGCATTTTTGGCATCGGATGAAGCAGGCTATTGCACCGGCTCCACATTCTTCATCGATGGCGGAATGCTGCGACAGGCCGGGGCGCTTTAGACCGCCCGTTGCGCCGGGAGAATACGTCAGCGATGGTTACTGCGATTCATGGGCATTACAACCCTCGGCCGAGGATAGCCTTGACTGGGGTATTTCGGTTTAGTTTCTGCATCACCGTGATGCTGCTGCTGCTGCTTTTTACCTTCCCTGTGCGCCGCGCCTGGGCAGTGCATGTGGTGGCCGGGCCGGTGGCGGGCAGTATCACGCCTGATTCAGCGCGGGTATGGATTCAGTTAAGCACCAGCGATCGAGTCAAGGTGCGGTGTTTTGACGTTTCCACCGGCAATCAGGTTTCGGCCATGGGTACCACCGTGCTGGGGCCGCCGCCGTTTATTGTCAGCGCTGCGCTTAATGATTTGCTGCCGGACCATGATTATCGCATTACACTTTTGGTCAATGGGCACCCCCTGCCGCTGCCGCTGCCGCATCTGATCATTCACACCGTGCCGGCGTATGGATCCTTTATGCCGGTGCATGTCGCATTTGGTTCGTGTGCGAATACAGCGGTTTATCCTGTTAAAGCCATCTGGAACAGCATCGCCCAACTTCAGCCGCAGGCCTTTATTTTCGCGGGTAATTCATCGTATCTGCCCCGGCGTGTAAGCCAATTTCCATATACATATATTCATGCGTATAATTTTATACTTTCACGGTATGATCAAGCGCGGATGTTTGGCCCGTTGCGACGGTTATTCAGCGTCTGTCCTGTATATGCCACATGGGATGATCGCGATTTCGGCACGCCGCACGCGGATTCGTCGTTTGTATTCCAACATGATTCATTTCTGGCATTTGAACAGTTCTGGCCCAATCCGGGTTATGGCAGCGGCGCTGTTCTGGGGGCCTTCTGCCATTTTCGTATTTCAGATGTTGCGTTTTATTTGCTGGATGACCGGAGTTTTCGCGTTAATCCGACCGCTAAAGCACCGGGAAAAATGCTGGGCGTCAGGCAGTTGGCATGGCTAAAGCGGCATTTGCTGGCCAGCAGCGCCACCTTCAAAGTCCTGGTGGACGGAGATCAGATGCTGGCGGATTATCCCGGGCATGAAAGCTGGGGTAATTTTCCACGGGAACGACGCAACTTTATTCACTGGATTTTCAGCCACAATGTTTCAGGCGTGGTGTTTTTAAGCGGTCATCGGCGCTTTGGTGAGTTAACGCGCCGAAAGGCGAATCCAAATGGCCTGGATCAATATCCGCTTTACGACCTGACCAGTTCCTCGCTGGCGGCACGGCCCGTTCCGGCACACCAGATAGTGGAATGGCCCAACGCGCAAAGACTGGGCGCTCCAATATTTGAACATAACTTCGGATTCATTAACGCCGGGGGCCCACCCGGCAATCGGCATATTACACTGCAACTGCGAAACGCCCAGGGCGTCATTGTGCTTTCCAAAACCATCCTGGCCCGGAGCCTGTCCGAGTAATGCGGGATTAGAGAAGAACAACATTTCTCTTCGCCGCCAATTCCGCATTGACCCTCACCCAATTCTACATGTATCCGCGTTATCCGCGCAATCCGCGGTTCAATCCCGCTGTGATCGTAGATAAAATACTTGCCCTACACTTCATCACAGCTCGAAATTAAGGTACGCGGTGAGGTGGTGCGGCAGAGCCGGTTTGGATAGACGCCCTCTCCTGAATATCAGTGTCACAGCGCGATGGGGCTCTCACAACTGTCACAGCTTTTCCAACTCGGCGATAATGTCCAGCATGGCTTTCTTGCCGTCCGCGAAATACATCAGACAATTTTTGGCGGCAAACAGCGGGTTGGGTATGCCGGCAAAACCGGGGCTGAGGCTGCGTTTGATCACGATGACCGTCCCGGCTCTATCCACATTCAAAATCGGCATGCCCGCAATGGGGCTGTTGGGATTGTCCCGCGCATCGGGATTCACCACATCGTTGGCGCCGTTGACAATGACGACATCGATATTTTCAAATTCGGGATTTATCCGGTCCATTTCCAGAAGATGATCATAGGGAATATCAGCTTCCGCCAACAGCACGTTCATGTGCCCCGGCATGCGCCCGGCAACCGGATGAATGCCAAACTGCACATCAACCGATCGTGATTCCAGCAGTTCATACAATTGCCCCGCCGCGTGCTGCGCCTGTGCAACCGCCAAGCCATATCCCGGCACAATGGCCACACGGCGGGCACCGTCCAAGATGGCCGCCACTTCTTCGGCGTTGACGCTTTTAATATTTCCGCCGTAAATATCATCAGATTTTGCCGCCTTGTTGGCTTGCACCTGGCCAAAAAGAACATTAATAAAGGACCGGTTCATCGCCTTGCACATGATCATGGAAAGAATAAAGCCGGAAGATCCTTCCAGCGCCCCACCGATAATCAGGAGTTTGTTATTGAGCACAAAGCCCATGGCGGACGCTGAAAGGCCGGCGTAACTGTTGAGTAATGCAATGACCGTGGGCATATCCCCGCCGCCGATTGGCAATATCAGCATCACCCCAAAAAGCAGACACAGCGCAATAAAAATCGGGAAAATAATCGGGTTGCCGGGAATCACAACGACCAGGGCACCGGCGATGACGGAGGCGACCAGGATGGAAATGCTGGCGACATTCTGAAACGGATAATTCATCGGCTGCGTGGGCAATATTTCCTGCAATTTACCCGCCGCGACAAGACTGCCGGTAAAGGTCAGATAGCCCAGGAGTGTTTCAAATCCGATGGCAATAAGGGTGGATGTCCCCATGGATGACCTGTGGGCATAATATTCCGCGGTTCCCACCAACGCCGCCGCCAAGGCTCCAAAGGCGTGAAATAGCGCAATCTGCTGGGGGACGGCGGTCATGGGAATTAAACGGGCCATGGGAACCGCAACCGCAATGGCGACCGCGAAGGCGATAAAAATCCAGTCATAATGCCGCACTTCGGGCAGAAAAAGCGTGGCGATAATCGCCGCTGCCATGCCAATTTCCCCAGCCAACACGCCCCAGCGGGCGGTTTTGGGCGAACTTAGCCACTTCAGCGAGAGGGCAAAGAGCATGGCTGCGGTCAGATAGATCAAAATGACATACGCCGGCATGGCCTGATGGTGGGGCAAAAACCTGCCGCCGGCGGCGATGACTGCTGGAGAAAAACCGGAACGTATCACAAGGTGCTCCCATGGCAAGAAAATTACGAGACCGACAGGCTGGCACTACTATTATTGAGACTTGCGCTTCTTAAACATCTTGAGCATACGATCCGTCATTAAAAAGCCCCCCACCACGTTGATCATGGATGCCGTCACGGCGATGGTGCCCAGCACCACGACCATGGTGGTATTGTGCCCCGCACCCGTTACGACAATGGCTCCCACAACGGAAATTGCCGAGATCGCATTGGTCAGCGACATCAGCGGCGTATGAAGCTGGGGCGAAACGCGCCGCACCACCTCATAACCCAGAAAAGCCGCCAGCGCGAAAACAAACAAATTCGATTCCAGTGATGAATTCATAATTGTATCTCCAAGAACTCACGCATTATATATGTTCACGAGCTGAACTTTGCGAATTTTTATGGCCTGCCCTCAACGACTGTCCGGCGGATTATCCGACACCCGCCACAGCCTGAGGCACTTCCAGCACCGGCAGTTCCAACAGCTCACGCACCCGCTGATTAATAATGACGCCATCACGCATGACCAGCATCTCGCGCGTAATTTGATCCTGCATATCCAACTGGCATTGCCCATTTTTGATCAGATGTTTAAGTACATTGGCAATGTTATTGGCATACATTTGACTGGCGTGAACCGGCAGCGTGGCCGTGAGATTTGTCGGCCCCAGAATCGTTACATCGTGATAAGTAACGATTTCGTCACCGCGTGTCAGGGCGCAGTTGCCCCCGCGGACAGCCGCCAGATCAACGATAATGGAGCCGGCTTCCATTGCGGCAACCATGTCTTCGGAAATCAGAACCGGGGCTTTTTTCCCCGGCACCGCGGCGGTGGATATGACGATATCCGCTTCGCTGACGCTGTGAGCCATAAGTTCGCGCTGCCGCTGCTGTTCCTCAGCCGTCTGCTGCCGGGCGTAACCGGCGGGCGTTTGCGCTTCAGCGGCCTGCATGGGCAACTCAATGAATCGGGCACCCAGGCTTTGCACCTGCTCCTTGACTGCGGGCCGTACATCAAACGCACTGACTTGCCCCCCGAGTCGCCGGGCCGTGGCAATCGCCTGCAAACCCGCAACGCCCGCTCCGATGACAAACACCTTGGCCGGTGTGATTGTTCCGGCCGCGGTAATCATCATGGGGAATATTTTTCCCAGTTTTTCCGCCGCGATCAACACTGCCTTGTACCCCGCGAGGCTGGCCATGGAAGATAGCGCATCCATGCTTTGTGCACGGGTAATCCGCGGCACCAGTTCCATAGCCAATAAGGTCGCACCGCACTGGGAAAGTAGCTGCATCGCGGGTTTATCGGTCAGTGGGTCGGCAAAAGCAATGATATGAATGCCGCGTTTTACCGCCGCCAAGTCCGGGCCTTGCACTTCCGGATGTGATCCCAATGCGTGGACCTGCACCAGAATATCCGTCTGTTTAAGCAGTTCGGTGCGATCAACCGAGAGATGCACACCGGCCTTTTCGTAAGCCGCATCTGTGAATCCAGCCGCCTCACCGGCCCCAGGTTGAATGTGAACTTCCAGTCCCAGCTTCACCAGGCCGGCCGCTGCCGCAGGCGTCAGCGCCACCATCCGTTCGCCGGGAAAATTTTCCTTTATTGCAGAGACGATCATAACGGGATTTCCATATCTACAAAGGTATAATGATTCCGGTTCGACTTTTTTGCAAGCCAGCGTAGCGGCCATCTGTGATAGGGCCGTCATTAACTTAACGCAGATCGGTCCACACAATAGATTCCGCAGAATTCTCGCGGCTGGTCCGCAGCGTCAGCATCATCACCTGCGGCGGACAGAACAGCCGCAAACGCAGTCCCGCCTTGCCGATGCCGCGATTCACGATTAACCAGGTATCGGCAATGCGATTTAATCCTGTGCACAGATTCGGCGGAAGCACATCATGCCCGATGATCGGACTGCCGTCCGGGTAGCATATCTGCCCGCCATGGGTATGGCCGGCCAGGCAAACATCCACGCCGGCGGCGGCAGCGGAATGGATAAGATCCGGATAATGCAGCAACATAAGCTTAAAATCGGTGCCCAGCACGTTCTGCAGGGCCGCGGGAATATCGGTGTCGCTGCGCCGATGCTGGGCGATGCCAATCAGGGCCAGGCGTTGTCCGGAGCGTTCAATAATCACCGACTCATTGACCAGCATCACCGCCCCTCCAGCCGCCAGTGCCGGCCCAAGCTCAAGCGAATCATGATTACCGAGAATAAAGTATGTTCCAAGCGGGGCATGAATAGCGGAAATCAGTCGCTGAACATTGGGCAGGCTCTTTTTCCATTTCCAACTGCGGTGCCCCAGATCACCGGTGATGACCGCCAGATCGGGTTTCAGCGGCGCAATATGATCGCTCCATTGCTGCAACTCGGCGGTCCATTTTGTAATGTGCAGATCAGAAAGATGCAAAATACGTATGCCGTCAAACGCTTCGGGCAAGCGGTCCAGTGCCAGTTCAAGATGTTCCACTTCAGCCAAAGTCGCACCCCGCAACGCTGCGCATTATTCTCCGGAAACCATTTCCAGTAACTATAGATTCTATACCGCCAATGTGTTGGCGGTATAGTCAACAACTTGGACGGCTCTCGAAATGATGGATTAGCTCAGCAGTGGCCCGCGCATCCCGGCGGGCATGGGCTGGGGCCATTGCGTAGGCCACGCTTGGTTAATTTCCGCTATTTCAATGTAGTTGTTATCCGGATCAAAAATGATAAATCGCCGCACCCCCCGATACTCCCGATCCGGTCTGCAGGGCACGCTCCGCGATTCCAGATATTTACGAGCCAGTTCCAAGTCCGCCACCTGCAGGCAAAGATGTTCTGTGGTTCGCGGCGGCAACGGATTCGCGTGCGTCAGGTGAATCTGTTGGTCCCCTACCGCGTACCACGTGCCTTGAAAATCAAACCAATCCGGCCGTGGAACTTCCATCAAGCCCAGAATTTCGGAGTAAAATTTCCGCGATTGAGCTACATTGGAGACCCACAGCGTGACATGTTGAATAGCCATGGCACCGATTCCCCGCCGTTCGACTGGCCCTGATTTTTCTAGCATCTACTACTCTGCTTTCATACTATCAGCATCGCTTTAATTAACTCTTTCTCCCGGCCGGTTGGCTCTGCCGGGCCGCTTGAAACGCCGAGGGACACAATCCGGCCAATTGGCATCTTTCACACGCGGGCTTACGCGCGGCACACACCGCTCGCCCATGCGCAATAAGCAGATGGGAAACAAGCGTCCAGTCGCTTTGGGGAATTAGTGACATCAGATCTGTCTCCACTTTTTCCGGGTCATCATGCTGCGACAATCCCAAACGCCGTGCCAGACGTCCCACATGCGTATCGACCACCACACCAATCTGCTTGCCAAACGCATTGCCCAAAACCACATTGGCGGTTTTGCGCCCCACGCCCCGAAAAGCCGTAAGCTCTTCCATGGAATTTGGCACCTGCCCGCCATGAGCTTCGACAAGCTGCCGAGCCGTATGCTGAATAGACTTAGCCTTCGCCCGAAAAAACCCGGTGCTTTTAATAATGTCTTCAATATGAGAAATATCCGCAGCAGCCAATGAGGCGGCATCGGGAAATCGCCTGAAAAGTATCGGCGTAACCATATTGACGCGCACATCCGTGCACTGCGCGGAAAGTATCGTGGCGACCAGCAACTCCAAAGGGGACTGATGAACCAAAGCGCAATGCGCATCAGGGTACATTTTTTTCAATAAGGCCAGAATCTGATCACAGCGCTTTCGCCGGGCCGCAGCGGTTTCCCGGAACTTTTTTTTTAGGCCGTCCCTTTTTATCATGAAAGCGTCCATTCCACCGCGATTTTTCGATTCTTTCGCACGCCTGCTTGCGCGGCAACATGCGCCAGCTTTTTGCCCCAAGGCCGCAAACACGCCGCAGCCAGTTAGCTTTTGGGCATCCGACGCATGGGAGCGTGAGAAAGCATTATAGAATTTATCCACATTCTTTGCATATCGCCGATGTATGTCGCAATCCTGAACTCTTGCATTGGCGGGCGATTGCGTCTATGTTCACGGGTTGTTAAGGGGACGTTACGAGAAAGCTTTATGGCGGTTCAATTTGTGATGGGTCGTGCGGGAACGGGCAAGACGCGATTTTGCGTGGATGCACTTTCTGCCGCTTCGCACGCGGATCCGCTGGGGCCGCTGTTGCTGTGGGTTGTGCCGGAGCAGGGAACATTCATGTCCGAGCAACGGCTCGTTGCCAGTGCATCGCTGGCGGGAAGTTTCCGTATTCGGGTGGTGGGATTTCGGCGACTGTGCCGATTTCTTGCTGAGGAACTGCATCTACCCCTGGGGCCGGAACTCTCCCCGATAGGCCGGCAATTGTTACTGGCACGGGCGGTGCAGCGATGTCGGGGAAATCTGATCGCCTATCATCAGGTAGCGCATCTGCCGGGGTTTCTGGCAACTCTGGATCGCACGCTTAGGGAAATTATGCAAGCCGGGCAAAGTTCCCAGGATCTGCGTGCGGCTGCCGAGAGAATGCGGTCCGGTGCTACGCAACGTAGCGATCATATTGGAGCCGGCGTACTGGCGGATAAACTTCAGGATTTGGCATGGTTGCTGGAAAGCTGGGACAGCGTCCGGCCGGTCGGGGCCATTGATGCCGACATGCTTCCAGGGATTATTGAAAATGCTCTGGTGAACGACCGCCGGTTACATAATATACGTATATATGTTGATGCATTCAGTTCCATGAGCGTGATGGAAATCCGACTTTTATCGCTGCTGGCCAAATCCGTGCAGGGGATGTCCATAACGCTGCTGGGCGATCCGGCCAGCCCGGTTTTTACCAATCCGGCTGCTGTCCCGGAACCGCTGGGCGTATTCCGCCGCACGGAACGGTTGTTTCAACGACTGATGCGGCAATTTCAGTTATCCGGTGTAGTCGTGGAAAAGCCCATATTTTTGCGCACGCCCCACCGCTTTGCCCGCGCGGGTGCCCTGGTCCATCTGGAATCGCAATTGTTTACCAGCCGACAGCACCGAACACCGCCCGTTTCTTCCCAAAACGCCGTGACCTTGCTTTCCTGTGCGTCCCCGGAAGAGGAAGTACTTTGCGCGGGCCGAAAAATACGATTGCTGGCCGCCGGAGGAATGCGTTACCGGGAAATCGGGGTCGTTGTCAGCGATTTAGGCCGGTATGAGAAGTTGATCAATACCATCTTTCCAAGCCTGGATATTCCCTATTTTCTCGATGAGCGCCAAAGTCTGAAATTTCATCCGCTGATCGAATTTTTGCAGGCTCTGGCCGCGCTGATTCAGAATAATTTTGCCCGTCGAGACTTACTATCACTGGTAAAAACCTCTCTGACCGGCATCACCCGTTCCGATGCGTACAATCTCGAGAACTATTTGCTGGCGCACGGCATTGAGCGCGACACGCTCAAATCCGATTGGACCTGGGAACAATTGCCGACCGAAAACGACGGCAACCGGCCAACGGCGATGGAAGCGGAAATCCTGAATTCGGTCAACGCGGCGCGAAATAAATTGCACCGCGCCCTGGAGCCTTGGATCACGCTGCATTCCGATCCGCAACAATCAAGACCCGTTGCCCAATACGCCCAAGCCATCATAACACTACTTGGCTCCATGCGGGTCGCGCCAATCATGGAACAGTGGATTGCGCAGGCCACCGCTCAGGGCGCTATTGAACAAGCGCAGATTCACCAGCAAGTCTGGTCCCAATGCAGCGAGATGCTCCAGGAAATGACCCGGGTAAAACTGGAACACACCCAAACGTCATCGGAATTCTTCGAATTATTGCAAACCGTGCTGGAAAATTTAACCCTGGGGCTTATTCCACCAGCGGTGGATCAGATCCTGATAAGTTCCGCACAGCGGTCCCGTCATCCGGAACTAAAAGTCGTGTTGATCATGGGGGCATTGGAAACGCTGATGCCAAAAGCCGCTGCGGAAGACAGCATGATTAACGATGCCGATCGACGCCGACTTGAGCCGATCTTCGGTGATGCTCTGAATGCCGATACATCGCAAGATTTTATAGAAGCCGCATTTTTTGATTATGTCGCCATGACGCGTCCCAGCGAGCAATTACTAATCAGTTATCCCGCCGCCGATGCCGAAGGGCGAAAGACCGCCCCAAGTGTCTACATAGCCCGATTGCGCGATCTGTTTACGGATGTCCACATTCAACAGCTTGAATCCACCGATATCCACTGGCCGGATTTTTCCGCGCTCGACGAGTTGATCCGCTGGGTTCTCCTGGCCAGGGAGGATGTCGGTCTGGGGCGATCTCAGCGGGCGAATGGGCTTTCAGCCGAAGCGGCGCAACAGTGGCTTAATGCACAGACCGACCCGGCCATTGCTCAACGCTGGCACCATGCACTGGATTCAAAGAAGCGGCGGCATATTGCACCTCTGCCGCGGGACCTGGGCCGATTCGCGTGCGGCCCGGCCACAATAAGTGTAAGCGAATTGGAAACCTACGCGGCGTGCCCCCTGCAGCATTTTTACAGCTACACCCTGCGTTTGCGGGCGCGGCCTGAATGGCAAATCGATGCGCGCAGTCTTGGCCTGATGTACCATCATGCTCTGGATCTCTTTTACCGTGCGGTCATTAACGGCTCGCTGGCGTGGCCGGACTGTGAACGAGCCGATTTTGAAAAAGCGCTGACCAAGGCAATTGCGGAAAGTACTGAAAATCTTTCCGCTCATGCCATTGCCGATGCGTTGGAGATCCAGGCCATTGTCAAACCTTTACATCGGCAACTGGCGGTTATTCTTGAGGCACAACGCCGGGCCGCACAGGGCAATAACTTCCGCCCCGCCGCAACGGAATTGCGGTTTGGCAGTTTTTCCAATCGTGAGTCAGCCGCCGGGGATTCAGCCGCGCCGGCACTCCCGGCGGTCACATTAGATCCCGCCAATGGGTCGCTGGAACTGCGCGGCAAAATTGACCGCGTGGATCTTGACCCAGCCGGAAATGCCATGCTTGTTGATTACAAGTCCGGAGGAAAGAAATTCAATCTGGGAAAATTTGTGCACGGCCTGGATTTACAATTAGTGGCCTACCTGCTGGCCGTGCGTAATGCCACCCTCAACGGCGTGGGCCCGCTGCATCCGATCGGTGCATTTTATTATCCTTTGCGCCCGGCGGAAATTCCGGTTCACCCTGCCCCCGGCGAAGAGCCGCTGAATGCAAACGATCCGGCATACTATAAAACATGCAAACCGGACGGCCCGTTTGATAACCTGGCCATTCCATCATTGGATTCACGGGTCCAAAGCGGAACTTCCAGCGACTGGTTCAAGATAGCGCTGAAACAAGACGGCATGCCTCATGCCGGTAGAAACGATGGATTGAATCATCCCTTATTTTCCGCGATGCTGGAATCGGGGTTAACAACCATGCGATCCATAACCCGGTGCATGGAGGATGGAAACATCGCCCCCTCGCCTTATAAGACCGGAAAGTTAATCCCCTGTTCCACCTGTGAATACAAAAGCATTTGCCCATTTCCACGCCAGGGCGGTCCATTCCGCAACGTGGATACGAACCATGACAACGCAATAAAAGTTTTGACTGCCATGGCCCAACCCGCAAGCGCGGAGGCCCAATGAACGATCCCATCCATGCGACCAATCAAACGCAGACTCTTTCGTTCACCGCCGCGCAGCGATGCGCCATCGCCCATCGCCGCGGAGAAATGGTGGTGCTGGCCGGGGCTGGATCAGGGAAAACGGCGACGCTGGCCCGGCGTTGCGCGGAACTTGTAACAGCTACCCCCGAAGGCTGCAATGTACGCGAACTTCTTGTGCTGACATTCACACGGGAAGCCGCTGATGAAATGCGCAGCCGCATTGCTCGTGTCCTGCGGGAGACAGCCGACGGCCAGACCGCCCCTGATCTTTTTCAACATCTGCATCAGCAGGCCGCTTCCGTGGACACGGCACAAATCAGCACGTTTCACGGCTTTTGCAATTGGGCGGCAAAAACCTGGTTTATGTTCTGCCGGGTTGATCCGAGATTTACCTTACTTAATGAGCATGAGTCCGCCATGCTCCAGACCGATGCGTTACAGGAGACAGCCCGACTCTTTATGGCATCCGACCATCCGCAGCACAACAATTTTGTTGAAGTATTTGATTTGTACGCCGGCGCATCACCGGCAAAACTGGAAATGCTTATTATGCCAATTTTGCGGGTCATGCATACCATTGTGGATCCTGAAGCGTGGTGCGCCAGGGCGGCCGGCAACGGGAGTGCTGAAATACAGGAAGTTCTTACCACTTTTATTCAACAGAAAGCACGTCGCTCGGAGGAACTTGCCCTCATGCTGGCGGCCGGTGCCGATGAAGCGCGACTCTTTCAAGCCGATGGCAAAAAGTTAATGTTCAGCGGTCTTACCGAGGCGGCAATGGCGGCTAAACAATCGGCTGAAGCATTAGACGCTGATGGTGCCGCCGGATGGACAAAGGCACGCAATTATTTGGCAAGCGTAACATTTGCTGCCCAGATTCGGCTGGGCGATGGTGATGATAAGTCGCAGGCGGAGCACTTCAGAGACGGAATGTACAAGCCTCTGAAAGAGGCGTTTACCCAACTGCGCAACGAATTGGCCGGTTCGGATATTACGCAGTTGCAGGCGCTTGAAACCACCAGTCGCAAGCGTGTTGCCGCATTTCTGGCGTTTGCCAATGCCGTGCAGCAGCAGTATCAGCGGGCGAAGAAATGGCGACGCCAGTTGGATTATTCAGATCTGGAACGCACACTTCTGGCCGGCCTTTCAGAGCCGGGCAACCCGCTGCAAGCCCTGCTGCATCAGCGCTTTCGACATATTCTGGTCGATGAATATCAGGATATCAATCCCGTGCAGCAACGGCTTATTGAATTGCTCTATCGCGGGGAAGCCGGCTCGCGTGAATTAATGCCCGGCTCACTATTTGGCGTAGGGGATGTGCTGCAGAGCATTTACAGCTTTCGCGGGAGCGAGCCGAAAATACTCCATGATATGGCCGGCCATCTGACCACGGCCGGGCAGGGCGACAAAATTATTACCATGCGGGAGAATTACCGCACCGTGCCGGCATTGGTGGACGCGTTAAATGCAATCATTGCACCGATGCTGCAAATGGTTCAGCAGGAGTCCCCGCCCACCGGAATTAATATGGCGGAACTTGCTGCACTGTATCATGGCCGCAAGCCGCCGGTACCCCCCTGTTTTCCGGGAATACCCGTGGAACTACACGTTTTAACGGCGTCAAAGAATGATCCGCATGCCAACGCCGATGACGAGGACAACGGCAGCCCGGCGGATGCGAACGATGCATTCAACGAAATGCAGGCCGACGAACTGGAAGCCACCAGAATCGGCCAGCTTATTGTTCAAATGCTGCAAAGCTCACGCAAGGTCGGCCCGGAATTGCGCCCATTGGAATTGAAAGATATCGCCATACTTCTGCGCGCGCCCGGCCAGCGGGCACCGCATTATGTGCGGACACTGGGCGCTATGGGCATTTTCGCTAACGCGGCCCTGACGACCGGCTTTTTTGAATCCAGTGAAGTGCTGGAGGTACTGGATATTTTGCGCGTGCTGGATAACCCGAAACAGGATATCGCGCTGGTGAGCGTGTTAATCGGGCCTATTGGCGGATGCACCATGGCGGACTTGGCCTATATCCGCAAAAATGTCCCGGACTCCATCCCGTTTCATCAGGCGGTGACCGACTTCGGGCAGAAAAACCATACCGATGCCGCTGCGGCCGCACTGGCCGGGAAAATCACTCATACCATGGCCAAACTGGAACAGTGGCGATCAGCCATGCGCGCTGAAACACTGGTCAACGCCTTGTCCCGAATTATGCAGGAAGCCGGTTTGCTGAATCAGGCGGCCGCGATGGTCGGCGGTCGTCAGCGTCTGGCTAATTTACGTCTGCTGCAGCAGCGGGCGATGGAGTTTTCCGGTTTTGAATTACAGAGCCTGGCCCGATTCGTCAACTTTTTCGAGCGCTTGCGCGAAGAGCGAGACCTGGGTGAGGCGGCCCCGCCGGCCGGCAATGCGGTACGGATCATGTCCATCCATGGCAGTAAGGGACTGGAATTTCCCGTCGTTTTTGTGGCGGGTCTGGGAACGACATTTAATAAACGTGACCTTCAGCAGCAACTGCTGGTAGACCGGGACAAAGGCATTGGCCTTAAGATTCTGGATGCCAATGGCGTTCTGGTGCAGGATTCGCCGGGCCGCAGGGTGCTGGCCGAAGAGAAATTGGGAAAGCTTCTTCAGGAAGAGGCACGCTTACTTTATGTGGCGATGACACGAGCCAGAGATCAACTGATCCTCATTGGAAGAATGCCGGAATCCGCCGTGGAGAAATGGTCGCAAATACGCTTGCCTGACGCCGCGAAAAAAAAGGAACGCTCCCCTGCATTAAAACCCGCCAATTGCCCATTGGCATGGCTGGGACCCATTTTCAGCCAATATGCGAACCGGCAACCTGCCAACGCAACCGGGCCGCTCCTGGCGCTGCATGTGGTGCCTGAGAGCACACTGAATTCTCCTGACACCCAGCGCCCCCATAGCCCTGCGCCAACCGACGCTGCCGGAAATGTTACTGATGACAGCGTGGCCCATACAGAAGCGGTGAACCCCAACACCGAGGCCTTGAACGCCATGTTCAACCGTATCACGCAGCCCTATGCCCATGAGCAATTAACGCGCGTTGCCGCGGTCGCCAGCGTCAGTCGGCTTAAGTCCATGCGTAACAGCGACATTGACTCGCCCTCAATTATCATCGACGCGCCGCCGAGCGCACAGTTGGAATTAACTGCGGATCATTCGGGCATAAAAGTCGGATTGATCATGCATCGTGTTGTTGAGTGGTTGGACTTTCAGCGCACCAGTGAGGATTTATTGGGGGCCGCGTTAGCTGAACTGGTAACGCAGGGCCATTTAACGCCGGGGGAATTGGCGCTGGTCGATCAGCCGGCGCTGCGCTGGTTCTTCAGCAGCGAGTTGGGGCAACGCATGAGGCTAGCCGCGAAACAAGCCTCCCGTCATCACCAACTGCTGCGGGAATTAAGTTTTTTCTGGTCGCTGCCCGCGATGCAGGCGGCCGGCCTGAACCCGACTACCCTGACCGGTTCAGGTGTTGCACAACGCTCTGATTCCAATCCCGGCCCCGTAAAATCGCATACCGGAGGTCTGGATACCATGCTGATTCGCGGCACCATTGACGCCTTATTAATTGAACCCGATACGCTGGAAATCATCGACTACAAAACCGATGCCGCCGCATTTATCCCCTCCCGTCTGCCCGCCTATCAGCAGCAAGTAAATTATTACGCCTCCGCCGCGGCCGACATCCTCAAAAACCCCGTCCACCGCACCTCGCTGGTATTTTTTTCCACCCGACAAATTGTCTCCTGGACAGTGTCCCAGTAAACGTCCACAAGGATTAGCTGCGTCCATTTGCGCCCGAGGCACCCAATAAAGCCGCTGTGAAAGCCATTATCCCAGGTCGGAATTCCAGGCGATTATGTGCTCTAAAACCAAGGGCAATTTATGCCTCATGCACTCCAAAGAGCCAGCTTGCCGGCAGTGGTTGCTTTCTGTTTCCGCGCAGCGTTTGTCTTGCGCCGGCTTGATTCGCCAAAGAGACTGTCATAGGTTGCTTGCGTGCCGAGTTCACTCGCTAAAAGCCGAAGACTCAGCCGGGCCAGCAGGTCAACGGTAATAGGGCGTTTGGCATCCCAAAAGACATAGGAACTGAAAAACGCCCTTGCGATGTCGGAATTCAAAAGATCGACCAGGTAGTCTGCGGCAGCTTGTGTCGGGCATGGCAAAAAGTAGCAGGTGTCATCCAGAACAAACGGCTTCCCATCGGCGGAACCGATACTGACGAAATTAAGTTTCTTATAGAAGCCGGAAATGGCGACTTTCCATGGACTGAACGAATAATCGCCCACGCCAAAAATGGAAAACCTGGACTTGCCACGATAAATGGAACTTTTCCGGCGCTTGAATAAATCGGCGTGTGCTTGCAGATAATTCCAGGTCAGAGGGGCGTAGTCTTCGATGATGGAAGTGTCATCCCCGACTCGCCTTTGCGGTACAAGCATCCAACGCCCGGAAAATTTCGCGCTGCCACCGGCGATTTCGGAGCTTTTGAGCATCGGAAACAGGTATGTATCTTCCAGGCTTACCAGTTCAGCAAGCCCGTTGCGATATTGACCATCGTGCCGACGCAACTCCATGACCCTGGAACAGTCGTGCTTAATGCCCGAACGCCAGGCGGGACAGTCGTCGCCCTCGAGATGGCGCCAGCGACGATGCATATCGAGGTCAGCGATGAGCGTGCCATCCTGATAGGCAAGCGTGCCGCTTGCCCCGTGCACTGTGAGGCCCGGGTAAACCGTCGCCGTCTGATTCGTCGATTGAGAACCAAATTGGATCACCAGCAGGGACGCCTGCACTGCCGCGTTGAAGTGGTAATCAGCGTCTATTTTATAAATGGCGGCGTGTTTGACACTCAGATCCAAGCTCCAACAGTGCGCAAGAATCTTGCGCGCAACAGCGGTTTTACAAAGCATGGCCAAAATGCCGGCACCGCGGTGAAGTTTTTCAACAATTCGAATCAACATTGATTCTGAAATATCAAAGTTAGCCTTGCCTGTTATGGCATCACAGCCGGTGCGATTTTGAAAATTACGCTTCACGGGCAGATTTTTACCGCCGAAGGTTCCCAGATGTGTATTGGTCACCCAGGGCGGATTACCCAGCACGAGCAGGGGGCGCGGAAGGGTATTGAAAATATTCGCCAGATCGGCCTGAAAAAAATCGCCCTCAATCAAGCGAACCTTTTGGTTATCTTTTCTTGGCTTAAGGGCTTCTGCGGCTTGCGCGATATGGCGAACATTAATATCCATTCCCAATGCGTTGGTAACACTGGGGAACTGATCCAGCCCCGCAAACAGTAAATTCCCGCAGCCGCAGGTTGGCTCAAGTAATGACGCTGGTCGGATCCCTTGCTCTGCGAGCAACCTACACACCGTGCGGCTTAACCCAACTGGCGTTTGAAAGTCGCCGAACTCAACTATTTCTCTGGTTTTCACGACCGCACACTCACTAGCGAAGTTTTCTTATGCCCTCTACCTGTCCGGCTTTTTCTATTATACGGCTGTATTGTAATCGCCACTGGAGGGCGTTGGAAATCGTCAGATATCCTTGGGCCGGTTTGTTTTTCAACAGTTCCTCGGCGATCTTTTTTGCTTCGATTTCATCCAAAGGCAAATTCTTGTCCCCCATAATTGCCATCAGATCATCTTCATTTCCGTCGTTTTCCAGTGTCTGCCGTATCAAGCGGGTTATCTGATAGTCCCCTGTTCGACCGGCTTCCACATAAACCGTATGCAAAAGGTTCAATGTAGCGGTCCGCGCTTCCGGGATGTCCGTTTTAGCATACACAAACACCAGCAACCCGTATCCGAGGCCATAAATTTTCTGCCGAGCGGATTTGAACGGGCAGGATGACTGGGGTTGCGTTATGGCCGTCACCTTCATATCGACGCCCAGATCCGGAAAATCAATGCCGGCCGCGGACTTGCCCTGAACAAAGGTGTATTTCATCTCGAGATAAGCCCGAAATTTATGCTCCAGATACGTCCCCACGGCTTTTCCATCTGTGACCCCATAAAGCGTTGGCTCGGGATGCGTGGACTCAATATCAGCAAAAATTGCGGCCTGCTCACATAGTATACTGGTAGTAAGGCTTGGCACCGGCAACAGCAATACTCCTTAGTTCGACTAGATGTTGCAGCGCTATTGTACCTCACTGGCAACTCATAAGGAAGACGCCTACCCGATAAATCCCCCTCCGCGCTGGCACGCTGTCGCTGGTTGCCGTATCTTAATTCGCTGTAGGAGTACTTGGAGTGGCTATGACAACACATATTGGATTGCTGGGATGCGGAACGGTCGGAGCGACGGTGGCGGAGATGCTGCTGACCGAGAAAGCGCTGCTGGCCAAGCGATCCGGACAGTCGCTGGCTTTGAAGCGGATTTTAATTCGGGATACCGCTAAAACCCGAAATAACAAAATTCCGGCGAATTTATTTACCACCAATCCGGATGATATTCTCAATGATCCGGACATTCAGATTGTCGTGGAAGTCATGGGCGGCGTTGAACCGGCGAAAGCGTTCTCCCTGCGGGCTGTTAAATCCGGGAAGTTACTGGTAACCGCCAATAAGCATCTGCTGGCGCTGCATGGGACGGAAATATTTCGCGCCGCGGCTAAAGCCAACTCCTGCGTCTGCTTTGAAGCTTCCTGCGGCGGAGCTATTCCCATTGTTCTGGCACTGACTCGCGGGTTGATCGCCAATGAAATTGATCAGGTCGTCGGAATTGTCAATGGGACATGCAATTACATTTTAAGTGAAATGAGTTCCGCCGGTAAAAGCTACAGCACCGCCTTAGCCGAAGCCCAGGCCGCCGGCTTTGCCGAGCCTGATCCGACACTGGATGTCACCGGCGGAGATAGTGCTCATAAACTGGCCATTCTGGCGTCGCTGGCGTTCGGGACGCATGTGCCATTTGACCAGATTCATGTCAGCGGAATAAATACCATTGACGATATGGATTTGCGCTATGGCCTGGAATTGGGCTACGTATGCAAACTCCTGGCGATCGCGGAAAAACACGGCCATGGCATTTCCCTGCGGGTACACCCTTCGTTTGTTCCGCAGAAACATCTGCTGGCCAATGTGAATGGGTCATTTAATGCCATTGCCGTCGTCGGCCATGCCAGCGGCCAGACCATTCATTATGGTCGCGGAGCCGGAGGAAAGCCCACGGCCAGCGCCATCATCGCAGACATTGTGGAAGCGGCCATGGGAACCGCCCCACTGCTTTTCAAGCAACTGCCGCTGCTGACACGGCGCAGTACCGCCGGCGTTATTCCAATTCAAGATGTGTCATCCCGGCATTATTTAAGGATGATGGTACAGGATAAACCGGGAATGCTGCATCAGATTACCGGCATACTTGGTAAGCTGGGCATTTCCTTGGCCGCGATGGTGCAACATGAAGCCCACGAGGATCAATTTGTGCCCCTGGTAATTATGACGCATGAAGCACCGGACGGCAAAGTGACCGAGGCTACCGCCAAAATTGACCGCCTGCGCGGCATACGCGGCCAGACCCGGCACATTCGGGTCATCGATCCGCCGCCGTGAGCCGTTGCGGATCGCCTCATCGCACGGGTCGCCGTGTTAGAATATTGTTGATAGGAATTAGGAATCGAAAGCAACACCATGAAATATGCCATTATCATTCCCGACGGAGCTGCCGACGCCCCGATTGCCGAACTGGGCAATAAAACGCCCCTGGAAGTTGCCTGTAAACCCAATATGGACGCAGCCGCCCGCAACGGTCGCATTGGTACGGTTCGCACCACACCGCCGGATTTCAGCCCGGGCAGCGACGTTTGCACGCTATGCCTTCTGGGGTATGACCCGGCACAATATCATCCCGGCCGTGCTCCGCTGGAGGCGGCGGCAATGGGCCTGAAACTCAACGCCTCAAACTGGGTTATGCGGTGCAACTTCGTCACCATTATTGATGGAAAAATGGTGGATCATTCCGCCGGACATATCAAAGACAACGAAGGCCGCACGCTTTTGCAGGCGGTCACAGACGCCGTAGGAAGCGCCAGCGGAGTGACGTTTCACCCGGGCGTAAGTTATCGCAATTTAATGACGCTGGCCGGCACGGATTTAAGCAAAGTAAAGACCACCCCCCCCCATGATATTCCCGATCAGCCGATTAAAAGCCATTTACCGCGCGGAGCCGGTGCAGAGCCGTTACTGGATATCATGAATAAGGCCCGCGCGGTGCTCAAGGACCATGAAGTAAATCTGGTGCGGCGACAATTCGGCGAAAATCAGGCCACGGATATCTGGCTGTGGGGCCAGGGGCGACCTCGGCATATTCCAAGCTTTAAGGAACGTTTCGGCGTTTCAGGTGCCATGATTACCGCTGTGGATTTGCTGCGCGGAATTGCCAACCTGCTGGGCTGGAAAAATATTGATGTGCCCGGCATTACCAGCTATCACGATACCGATTACGCCGCCCAGGGGAAATACACGTGCGACGCCCTGGACAATTTTGATCTGGTCTGCTGCCATGTGGAAGCACCGGATGAAGCCAGCCATCAGGCGGACTTCACCACGAAAATCAAAAGCATTGAAGCCATTGACGAACATGTTGTCGGCCCGGTGCTCAAGAAATTAAAGACCTTTGATCAATGGCGATTGCTGATCATGCCCGACCATGCCACCCAATGCGCCACGCGCAAGCACCACGAAGCTCCGGTACCTTTTCTCATCACCGGTTCACAGGGAAAAAGCAGCATCGCACGGGCCTACACCGAACAGGCCGCCATGGAAAGCGACCTGCACATCGAAGCCGGCTACGAACTGATGTCGTATTTTTTAACGAAATGAGGCGGGGGCAATGATCAATGGACAACGCCACCTTTTCGTGATTCCACGTGTTTTTACCAGTAGCCGAATCCGCAGATACACATGACCAGCCTAAAAGCAGAATACACCAAGAGTAGGTAACCGGTTACCTTCAAGGACCGCCCTTTTTTGTCCGGTCCAGCGCAGGGAATCGCCCTCCTCGGCCAAATTCCGTAGCCGTAGGAAAGGAAAAAGGCGCACCCTAGCAGCAAGAACACAAAATCCTCGTTCCACGGCCCTCCAGAGAGTTCCGGGCCAACCGCAATAGAACGGGAAAATGTTGCAAATACGTGATGTGTCAAATACAAGGTGCCACCATTTCCGTTTTCAAAATAAATAATCCCCTTCTCGCTTTCCCCTTAAGCCCCCCGCGAGGCTTTTCCCCCTGGAGTTTCAGAAAAACGGATGTTTCCAGTCTGCCTCGCCTTCTGCCTTTTCGGTCGGTCTCCCTCTTCAGGTGGCCCATGTAAGGCTCGATGGTATCCATGGCAACCGCGCCGCTGACAATCGCGGAACGCTTTCGGCTACGGAGAGCATGGCTTTCAGCCATTTTCTCCAGCAGAGCCAAGATGGGCGTTTGCGCACCGAAAGGGGTTTTTTCAACCGTCATAATTTGCCCTACTGTTCACCTGTCTAAATTCGGCTCTATCGGGCCTTTGGCAAAAATGGCTTGAACAGTAGAAAGTAGAGCAGTAGACCGCAGGAGGGGTTTATTCGCTCCGGCGACAGCCACTCTTACGTTCCATCCTTATGTGCTCTACTTTCAACTCTCTAAATTCTGTCGGGCCTTGAGCAGTAGAGAGTAGAGCAGTAGACCGCAGGATGGCCTTTTGTTTCGGCGACAGCCTCTCTTTTGTGCCAGCCGAATTTTGCTCTACTTTCTACTCTCTCCCTTCTCTGCTCTATCGGGCCTTCGGCCCGATGCGCCCGACAGGGATCGAACCTGTGACCTGCGGTTTAGGAAACCACCGCTCTA
>JAJZGH010000285.1 GCA_021798635.1 Planctomycetota bacterium
AAAAAGGTGTCAGGGCAACGTGATTCGACAACGCTTTCCGGCCTGGTCGGCAATTCAGTGGCGATGGAGAATTTGCGCCTCCAAATCAGCCAGTTGGCCCTCCGGGACGCGACTGCGTTGATTCGCGGAGAAACCGGTACCGGCAAGGAACTCGTGGCCCGCTGCATTCACACGCTAAGCTCACGGTCCGCCGGGCCTTTCGTCGTTGTCGATTGCGCAGCCCTGCGCGATACCCTGTTGGAATCCCAGCTTTTCGGTCATGTTCGCGGAGCGTTCACCGACGCACACAGTGCCACGCTCGGGGCCTTGCGCGCCGCTGATGGCGGCGTGCTATTTCTCGATGAACTCGGCGAGTTGGACATAACCGCACAGGCCAAACTGCTGCGCTGCCTGCAGGAACGGGCGGTGGTACCGCTGGGGGCCGTCAACCCGATTTCGATCAATATTCGTGTCCTTGCCGCGACGCATCGTGATCTGGAAAATATGATCCGGAACGGCCGATTCCGGGAAGACCTTTATTTCCGACTCAATGTATTGGGAATTCATCTGCCTGCCTTACGGGAACGTCGCGACGATATTCCATTTCTGCTGCGGCATTTTCTGGAAAGGATCGCCCAGCTATATCGCGAGCCGGCAGTGGAATTTGACGTGCCGGCAATGGCGGCATTGTGTGCTTATGATTGGCCCGGAAACATACGTGAACTGGCCAACGCCGCGGAGTTTGTCGCCGCGGCATCCAGGGGCGGACACGCCGGAATTGGGGATCTCCCACCCTATATCCGGCGTCCGGGACTTGGCGTGACCGTACCAGGTGTTACCCATCTGATTCCTTTGGAGCAAGCGCAGAGAGAACTGGTGCAATTGGCCCTGAGTGAAACCCAAGGTCAGGTGAGCCGCGCCGCAGCGCTTTTGCATATCGAACGCCGCCGCCTTTGCCGCCTTGCGCAGCGCTACGGTCTGCGCCATTGAACAGGCCCATGAGCCATTTCGGCTCAAAGTTGCCAAAGTGGTATCAAATTCGCGCCTATGCAGATACAGTGCGGCAAAGCCCATCGCATCCGGTTGCTATCGGTGCCATTGTGGAGCATTTCCGGCTCTTCCGCCCCTCGCCGTATCGGGCGCTATAACAATCCGCAAGTCATTGGAATTACACTAGTTACAATTATTTTGTTCACACTGCTCAACTCCGGCACGAATGTTGCATTCCATACAGGTCTAACGCACACGAAATTCTCCGGGCTGCGCGATGCAGGATGTTTATATGTCTATGTTTCAACAATATCCGATAATCGCAATCACCGCCGGCGACTTACAGGTGGAAAGCCCGCCGGATTGGCTGTGGTGTATTCTGACCGCTGTGCCGGAGGAGGCGATTATGAGAGAAATCCAAATACACCGACCGCGGGTTCTGGTCGTGGACTTGACGGCCCATGCGGACATCTGGCTCGAGTTGGCGGCGACCCTCATCTGGATGGCCTCGGAAGTCCAGATTATTGCCGTCGGCGCACCAAACCGGCCCGATCTGGAGCTTCTGTCGCGCCGCGCCGGAATTCGGTGCTACCTGCCAACATGGCGCGGTCTGGAATCAGCGGTTGCTTTGCTGCAAGAGAGGAGGTAACGCATGTAATACCGGTAAATCTGGGACGCGGGCCTGCGCGGTCCATTCCGGACTCGACCGGCACCCGTCGGAATACATAAGAAACTTCCCGCGCATCTGTCTGGGGTTGTACCCCGGGCCGCGAGGAATGGACTTTTCTTCAGGAGAACCATTTATGAAATCGACTTTTTTTGCCATTGGTATAGCGATCCTTGGGCTGCATTCCTCGGCCATGGGGGCGGCATCTTCGGTCGTCACCGTCGGTGTTCCTCAACAGCCGATATTATTTAATCTAACGGTGCATGAAAACGGGGCCAACAGCGTCATGACAATCACGGAAGGAACAACCCTCCCCTTCTCACCGTCGGTAGCCGTAGCGTCGGGACCGGATGGCGTGCCGGAATATTCAACCGGCGGGGTGTTCCTCCAAGCTGGCGATATCTACTGGCTCAATCCGCCCGGTGTCTCGCCGACGATATCCGATATGCTCCGGATTTATCCATCTGCTGCGGGCACGGCCTATGGCGACACCTTTTCGGTGTTCTCAATGACTTACCCGGAAGGCAGCCAGGAGGATCCGGGCGTCATCAAACCGGATAGCCCTTGGGATGTTCGTGGTTTACCGTTGAATACCAATTTGGTCAATTTCCCCAGTGTAGCGGAGAATGGAACCTACACAACGCCCGGCTTGGCGATTCCGGTGGGGACCTATACGTTTCTTAGCGATACCGATGCCGTCCCCGAACCGACAGGTTGGTCGCTTGGATTGGCCTGTACTCTTGGAATGTTGTTTTTTCTACGCAGTCCAAGCCGGTTAAACAACCGTTGGTTGCGCAAAACGGCAAGCGGTTGAACGTCAAGGAATCGCAATAGCGCATTGTTTCCGAGACCTGCGGCGCGTATGTTTGATCACAACTTCGCGCCGCGGTTTTGTCGGGGAAATGTGCTGACATTCTTATTTCCGTATTTCGCCTCCAACGATACATGTCACATCCACCGAGCCAATGGTTATGAGTGTAGCACCGAAGTTGCCTCTGTATCAAAGCCCTCTATTCTTGGATAATCCGTCGCTTTCTCGCTAATTCGTCCCGCTGGAAACGCGGATGCGCCTTGGCGCAGCGGCGCGTTCATGCCGCATCAGCTTGCCCGCCTGTGTTGATTTTTCGCGGATATTTATTGCATGGACTGTTATCCGTGGCAAATCTAGAAATGCCGCCCATGGCGCTAATCGCATTGTAAACATCTTCAATGGTTTCAGGCAGTGTGCTGGTACCAGCGGTCAGGCCGACGGCTTCTATGGATTCAAACCATTGAGGATCGAGTTCGGCCGCGCTTTGCACATGATATACGACGGCTCCGCGATCCTGGCACCGATGAACCAACTGTCGGGTATTGTTGGAGTTTTTCCCCCCTACCACCACCACCGTATTGACCTGATTTAATAAATCTTCAACCGCCAATTGCCGATCCTTGGTGGGTTGGCATATCGTATCTATATACTTTATTTCGGCGTGCGGATTCTTGCGCTTTACGGCCGCGCGAATTTCCAGCGCCCGTGCGGAGGGTGTGGTGGTCTGGCAAATGATGCCGAGTTTATTGTGGTGATAGGTTTTGACCGCCGCGCTATCCGGCAGTACATCATAACTGTATAGATCTTCGGTAATTCCCTGAACTTCGACATGGCCGGGCCGCCCGATCAGCAGCACATGATACCCTTGATCCCGCAGGCCAATGGCGGCGGCATGGGCTTTTTTTACCAGCGGGCAGGTGGTATCCAAGATGGTTTTACCAGCCTCCAGCAAGGCCGCCGTGCGGCGCTGACTAATTCCATGGGCGGTAATCAGTACGTGCGGCGTATCGGGAATGGCATTCCGGCGATCCCCTTCGCCGAATTGCTGAAATCCACGCCGCCGCATCCGCTGCTGCACCAGCGGATTGTGCACCAGTTCGCCATAAACCGTTACCTGCACCGGCTGTGCGACAGTGTCAGCGACTTTCAATGCGTCACGCACACCAAAACAGACGCCCATGGCCGAAGCTCGAATAACTCGCATATAGACCTCGCTTTCACTTTGCATTGCAAAGTTTAGAGTGCAAAAAAATTTACGCCGCCGGATCGGCTTTGATTCTCCCCGGCTGAAAGCCGACTGGGACAGCCTTATTGGCGTCGGCAATAACCTGCTCCAACTGCTCAAGGTATTCCAGAAAGCGTTTGCGACCATCCGGAGTCAGACGAACAAGGGTCTGCGATCTATTGTTGCGCAGGCGTTTCCAGACCTCAACAACCGCAGCCTCCTGCAAAATCGAAATATGCCGACTCAAATTGCCGTCCGTTAACGCGCACACTTCTTTAAGCTCATTAAAAAGCAGGCCGTCCGCGTGACCCGCCAGGGAAGATACAATGCTCAATCGCGCTTTTTCGTGAATAACGCGATCGATTCCCTCATATGCATAGCGTCCGGGTTCTTTACGTGTTGTCATCGGTTGATTGGCCATGCCGCCGCTCCAGTGTCCAATATAAAATGCCTGCGGTAATAAACTGTCCCACCGCAAAAACCGCTCCCATCATCCACGGATCCAAGGTGCGCCCATCGGCGGATAAGGCCAATGTGAGAATTCCCGCCACAAGATAATACGCTCCGCACCAGAATGTCGGGCGTGGCAGAATGCGGCTGGTCGCGAACACGCCCATCGAAAAAAAGAGCATCCACAATGCCGGAAGTAAATGAAATATTCCCGGCACCATGGTGTACACAACACCGGTTAACAATCCGCCGGCAATTAAACTGGGCATGAAGCTTTCCACGGCCAGAAGTGTCAGACGGGTCTGCATCGGCGAATTCATGTGGCGACACCGCCACGTCATTTCCACACCGATAAGCGTTAAGCTCACCGCCGCCGCGCCTACCCAAATCCATAAATAAGCACCGGGGTGCGCTGCGGGATGCTCGACATAACGCTGTTGAACTGCTGCCGCCACAACCGCAATAATTCCGGAAGCCACCGCGCTGAAACTGCGGTATCCGCGACACACCTGGCTTAATGCCACATGCGAACGGATTTCATCAATTTGCGATAGCGCGTCACGCAGTTCCATAAATCACTATCTTTGCGGCCAATCCACGGGGCGTTCAACCGCTGCACCAAATTGCAGGTTATGCTCCTGTGTGGGATCGCCGTTACCTAGTATTACTTTACGCCATAAAGTTATCAGTTTCAAGCGGGCAACAGAAAAATCACCGCCAATGCACCTTACGTTTAGACTCGCTGGTGCGGGAATAGACGGCATACTATTTATGACTCGTTGTCATGGAATATGAAAATTAGAGCGTCAAACAACTGCCCGGTAAGTGCCGGGGAATTACTATTTTGCTGCAGTGGGTGGCGCGCATTTCAGGGCCTGTGCTTCCAAGGATTTTTCCTGTAGTCGCAGGTTGTGGATCATCGCTTTTACTTCTGTCAGGCGTTGTCGGATCAATACGTACCGTGAACGGGCGGGCGTAAGGGAGTGGCTTTGACTGCGTAAAATCAGCCGCGCTACCGCCTGAACCGGGGGAGGTAGCCGATTCAGGCGGTGGGGCTGAATGTTGTAGGCGCGGGATCGCCACAGAATCTGCAGGTGCCGTCCGCCGTGAGGGCCAATCGATTGGCGCAAGGTAACTAAGTCTGGTTGACCGTTACCCGCTTGAGGGATCCCGGCGGCAGGAATATGGAGCCTGACCCCCGGCCCGACAGTCATAAGGCCGGTGGATTGAATATCATCAGGCGATCCGGTGCCTGGCGGTAACGCACCGACAGGCCCCAGACGCCGGTTGAAAAAAAATACCAGATGATGCGGACGATCCACCGGTGTAAGCGTTACAGCTTTCCGTACACCGGCGTGGATCAGCGTGATATTCAGCGCCGGAGGCGTAGGGCCGGACTGATTTTCCGCACGGATAAGTTCAAAGGGATTCTCCAGCGCCCGCCCATTAAGCGTAATAAGAAGGTCACCGGGTTGCATACCGGCCTTGAAAGCGGGGCTGTTAGGAATTACCTGAAGCAC
>JAJZGH010000045.1 GCA_021798635.1 Planctomycetota bacterium
CGTGCCTGGTGAAGCGTATCCGCTTTGCCGCCCCTGTGGAATTGTCGCCCGTGCGGCGCGCCGCGCAAGGAGCATGGCCGAACCCGCCGCAGCGCCAGTGATAAGTTTTCTACGAGATAACCCGTCCATTGTCGTTTCTCCTGAAAGACTGCAAATTGCTCTTTTTTATTATAGCAGAAGCATCTCTTACTATTACGCTCCCCGCGACCAGATGGTTGGCGCAAATTGTATTTCTTTTCACGGCGCTGTCTTTGTATCCCAGCCCCTGCCAGCCCCAGTCAGCCGGCACCAGTAACCGGGCATCGCACAGCCCATTTAAGCCTGGCCAAATGTTTACCGGTACGCAACGAAAAACAATCGCCGAAACGGAAATAGCACGCGCCCGTCAGATTGCTTTGGATAGCCGGCGGTGATCAGATTCTGGTACGCGGCAATAAAATTTTCCCGATCTGCCGCAGGCAGAATATCCAGATAAGGTCGCAGGCTTGTACCAATATACCAATGTACAATATCTTCCGGGCTATTGAGTATATGGAGATATTCACTTGTCCATATATCCAGCTTACGTGAAACGCCTTGCAACACACCATAATAAAAATCCGGTTCATCGCAATGCCACCTCCGGATTTCATCGGGGAATTTATCGCGCCACGGGCCACTCACCGCCAATTCGCGTATGAGTTGTTGGGCCGTCGCGGTGTAATAATTCGCAGGCATCTGAACCGCCAAGGCTCCGCTGGGGTTGAGCATCCGCATAAGTTCCGGCAGCAACCGCGCGTGATCGCCCACCCATTGGAGGGCCGCATTTGAAAAAATCAGATCTACCGGGGCCGCGGCCTTCCAAGAGGAAATATCCGCTTCAATCCACTGTTGCCGTGGATATGCCCCGCGGGCCGCCGCGATCATATCAGCCGAGTTATCCACCCCAGTGATGTCCGCCTCAGGCCACCGTTCCACCAGCGCCGCCGTGCTATTGCCCGGGCCGCACCCCAAATCGACAATCCTTCCCGGCATCTCTAGCGCAATGCGCCCAATAAGATCCCGGCACGGCCGCGATCTTTCCTCCGCAAACTTCAGATATTGTTCGGGGTTCCATGTAACCATTCCAGCACGCTAACGAAAGCCCCAACCGCGGTCAAGTCTGACAAGTATTCACAGCGTTCTGCAATTTGTCAGCTTCGCTTATCATGGTGGGCTGGTTTTGCAGGAGCGTGGCTTGGCTATGGGTAAAAATTGGTCTTATAGGTCTTTCATGATCGCTTTGGCGGTTACGGCCGGTGGCCGGTTGGTGGTAGGGGGGGGATTGTCTGCTGCTGGGGTGCGGGGAGCTACCGCTACCGCGGTTGCTCCGGCCCAACCGGCGCTGCCGACAACGAATGCCGCAGCCAATACGAGCGGTCCGGTTTTCAATGAAACGTTAAAACTATTCAAATCCGCGCTGGTACCGGGCATGACTGGTTCCGTCGTTCTGGGGTCGCTTAAATCGACGGATGATCCTGGATTGGAGCCATTTTTCCTAACGGTAAGCCACGCCAGGTCGCCGGAGTTGCAACTCATCGGCCTGCTGGATGCCAATGCCGTAAGCAAAAACGCGAATCTTATTAACGTCGCAAAGTTTCTGGCAATTCCCATTCCACGTTTAATTGGCCCATCTCTGGCCGTGATGATTCAATCCGGGCACATTACTTCGGCGCAACTGATGGAGGTGGTACATTTGGCCATTGAACCATCAGAAAAACTCATGGCGGCTTCTGAATTGGTCAATCGCGGAAAATCCGCACACGTGGTAAAGGTGCTGGATGCGCTTACGGGAAGTCAAACGGATGCCACACGCTATTACGCCGCATTGACACTCCTGCAATGTAAACAATCAGGACAGGCGGAACGCGGCCTTAAACTACTGATGCAATTAGCGGCACGCACCGCGCCGCGACTATTGGACTTAAAAGATGCCCTTTTGGCTCGGGTGGCGGCCCAGAAAATCGCGGCTGCCGCACCGTGGGCCGCATCGATCGCGCGGGATAAAAAAAGTCCATGGTCTCTGCGTCGGCGGGCGGTGCAGTCGTTATTGGTATTGAATAATCCCATGGCCCCCGCGCTGCTGGCCGCTATGCTAAAGGACACTAAGGGAACGATTGATAAAATTGAATTAGGCTTGCTGGCTATTCAATATCCCAAGGGATTGTCATTATCGGATGTCCAAATTCTGCGGCAGACGGATTCCCCACTATTAACCGGTATTGCCCGGACAGCTGCGGCAGCGGTCTCTGGTAAAGATCCGTTGCCGGGAATTTTATCGCTCATTGAGCAGGGACAACCCATTTTCCTAAATTGGGCGTTAGCTTACGCGGAAAACAGAACTACGTCGAATCGTTTCACGATCATGAAAGCCTTAATCAACTACGCCACCGCCGCTGAGGATGGCCAGGATGCCGATTTTCGACGGGCCGTGGCCGCCGCGACAATATTGGCCAACAGCGATGGCAAAGCGGAACGGGGAATATTGGCCGCCGATCTGGATTCTCCAAATGCAGGAATTGTTGAAGCCGCGTTGGCAGGGATGATTCAGAGCCATAACGCCAATTTTGCGACACTGATTCAGCCGTGGTGGAAGCAATTATTGAAGCGGGATGCGAGTAAAATTCGAGAATTTGCAGCGATGGAGCTGGCTCGCGAGAATAAAAAAGTTGAACTTTCTGTTTTGCGGAATATTGTTCTTTATGGTCTGGGGCGCAGTGACGGCTTTCGCGCAGCGGCAGGGTGGTACTATGTAAAACTCACGGGCCGTGCGGGGTTGCTCTTAGCTGCCGTACAAAAGGCATCTCCTGCGGCTCAAAAAAGTAAAAATTAAAGAAAGTGACGATTTCCTGCCGAAACACAAATCAGGCAGAGGATTTGGAAGGGGAGTGATGAACCTTCAGTCTACCTACGCTCTGGCAGGCCATGCGAACTTTAACGCTGTACGCCATGCGTAAAAGACAGTAGTGTAAGCGCGTGGGACGCCATCAATAACGTAGCCGAAAATTCCGGCAATTTTTTTGTTGATGCTGAAGGAGTCGCGGTGTATAATACGAAACAGTGGAAAGACCGAGCAACTCCGACCGTTTGCCACAATATAAGGAGCTTGCCATGGCAAATCAAGATTACATGTTCGTAGGCGGCAAGCCTGATGCCCAGCCCAGCGCCAATGCAACGTGGCGTTCGGACCTCACCGACGCTCCTCCACAGCGCAGTGTTGCGGGACGGGGTCGCGTTTCGACCTATCCTGTTTCATTTGCCTCGCAATCTGGTGGACTGCCCAAAAAAGTCGACCAGACTGTCGCGATGGACGACCGCCATGAGGAATTTTCGGATTCATGCCCATCAGAAGTATTCCTGGGCTAGCGCTCTGACACAGGACGAACCGAGAATCGTTTACATGCCACGAGGGGCAAACGCTGATCGTGCGCTGGCGATTGTAGGCCATGGGTTTGGTGCCTTGCTGCCCGGTTTGAGAATTTGTTTTAAAGACCTGATGACTCGCTTGGGGATGCATCACCTAAAGTCATCCGGAATGACAGTTGCTCAAGCTGTAAGGCCAAGTCTACGCTTTGTATCACCACATCGCCGGGAACATTCAGCGCTACCGGGGCAAAATTTAAAATGCCTTTGATTCCTACCGTCACAAGTTGATCCGCCACCGATTGGGCCGCTGTAACCGGTACGGCCAGCATAGCCACTCGAATCTGTAATTCAGATGCCACCGACGCGATATCCTGAGCAGAACGTATGGGTAAATCGCCGATTTTTTTGCCCACCTTCGCCTCGTCCGCATCGAAAATGGCAACAATTTTAAATCCCTTTTGGAGAAAGCCCTTGTAGGCCAGCAACGCCCGGCCCAAGTTTCCAGCGCCCACCAGCAGGACATGGGAGATTTTATCCGTACCGAGGATTTTTTTGAGTTGATACACCAAGTCGTCCACGCGGTAGCCGATACCGGGATGGCCGAATTGTCCGAAATACGCCAAATCCTTACGGACCTGCGCATCTGAGTATCCCAGCGCTTCGCCGAGCTGTTTGCTGCTGATGGTATGGCGATCTACGCGATGGAATGATTCCAACTGGCGCAGGTAAAAACTTAACCGATAGACGGCGGGATTTGGAATCTCTTCATTTCGCATCCGTTTGTCCCAAGGCAGTTACAATTATCAGGTCGAGCGATACCACACGAGCCACGCGAACAACGAGAATTTATCGGTGCGCCGCCACGGGGTCAAGTGTCGGTGGCGGTTTTCGTTTGTTTTATCACTGTTTTAGTTCGATCGAAACGTCCTCCTTGGGAGCTGGATCAAGCCTGCAGAGAGTCCCGAGAAGCGTGCGAAGCAGGCTTCGTTTCGCTCCAGCTTTTACGCGGAACTTTCTAGAGGATGCCTGCTGCGTTGCGACCTGCCGGGGTAGGACGCTCTAAATCAGTATCTTACCCCTCGAGAATAACGCGGAGCACATCGGCCGCCGTGTAAATGGTTTGTCCATTCTGAAGATAGCGGCTGATGTTCACAACGTCATCGCCAGCAGTTACGATGGCCGGTTCTTCCATCCCCTTTGCGTCAGTCTGTCCTAAGCCAATGGTTGCAAACAGGGCATTGCAGAGACACTTTCTGCCAGGGGTTGTTTCTTCGCTGCCGCCTTTGGCCACATAGTCCGAAACCGGTTCGGCGGCACAGCGATAACCCGGCGTGCCGTCCGGGCGCTTATAAACTTTTCGCAGATATCCAAGGTCACATTTTCGTTCGCGCTGGGCATATATGTCGGGTTCTGAGATGGTATTGGAGAGCGCCACAACCTTAAATGGAAAGCCGGTGGGGGAGGCCTGCGGATCGGTAAAGACTGTCGCTTGCCCGCAGGAGGTACTGGCAAGTACCTGCTGTTTTATATCCGCGCGGATTCCGGACTCCTGGCAGAAGGCGAACGCCGTGCCGACCTGAATGCCGGCCGCGCCCTGGTCAAGTGCCCGCTGAAGTTGCTGGTGGGTCCCGAATCCACCGGCCAGATAAAACGGCAGGCCGATGGCGGCAATTTTTGGCAAATCCGCATCATCGCGGGGGCCGTAGATTGGCTCGCCCCTCTGGGAAAGTTGCAAGGGGCCGCGGGGGGGAGCGTTGTGTCCTCCGGCAATGGACGTTTCAACAATAAAGCCATCAACCCGACCATTGGATTTCCGCGCCAGCGTCATGGCCAGCGTGGCGGAGGAAACAATGGCATAAAATTTCGGACGCTTTAATTGGGGGGCCGGCACACTATCGGTGGCACCATCCAGAGCGATAAATTCCTCCGGACTGAATTGGCTTACAAAGTTGTCTGTGGTATCAGAATCTTCGACATCAATTTTCAGTTCTACGCGTTCTCCGCGCGCCAGAGCATCCAATACACCTGGAATAAAACGCGGAATGCCGGCCCCCATAAGTACATAGTCGATGCCGGCCATCATCGCCCCAAAAAGAGTGGCGAGCGTCGGGGTTTGCACTTTTTCCAGAAGATTGATTCCCACCACGCCGGAATGTCCGTCCTTAGCGAGAAACACCTCGGAAAATGAGGCAAGGACCGTCAATTCCGTCAAGGCACGGCTGAAGCCAATGGCCGGCAACGGGGTTGATTTGAATGATTTTGCAGTTTCTATGCCCCCCGCGACAAAATATCGATCCCATACGCGCTGGGCGATCTGGCGATACGGAAACGCATGAAAAGCCCGCTGGTAGTGACCATCTGGATCGCCAGACTGTAAGCGCCGGGCTACAACTGCCGCGATTCCAGTGCCGGAAACGACTCCCAGTTGCCCATAACTGGAAACCGATTTCGCCAGCACCCAGTTCGAGACGCCCACACCCATTCCACCTTGAATTATCTGAAACGTTGATTCCATCAGGTTGTAACTCCGCTGACCAGTGGCAACGCATAATCGGAGCCACAACTGTTTGCTATACCGCAGGTTGCCGCATCACTGTTGCTTTTCTGGGAAGCTGCATTTGCTGCGGACCCCAGAGCAATTTCCGCATCGCTTAAGTAACACCCTGGATCAAATCCCAGCCAGTCGCCCGTGGCGGCTTCCGCGCGGGTACGGAGATTTCCGTTGCAGACCGATAGAAAGCGGCATGATTGGCATCGGTCTGGTAAATGCGCTTTGCGATTACGCAATATGGCCAGGCGCGGATCGGTTGCATCCGTCCATATTTTGCTGAAACTTTGTTCGCGGATATTGCCGCAGTTGTAGTGCCAGGTGAACTGATCGTAATGAACATTTCCCACCGGATCAACCGATGCAATATTGCAGCCGGAACGGTTGCCGCCGGTACCTTCCAGTCGGTTGCGAACTTTTTGATACTGTTGCGGATCGTCTTTTTCCAGTTGTAGCAGGAGATAAGCGGCATCGGCATGGTTATCGACGGTTAAAACTTCCAAGGGGATTCCCTGGCGGTGCAATTCCCGACTTTTCTCAAAAATGCGATCCACGACTTTGCGGATTTGCGACGCGGATAAATCCACTTTTTGCATATTGTCCGCACGCCCGGCATACGCCAGGTGATACACACAGAGCCGCTGGACATTACTGGATACGCAGATATCAAATATCGCATCAAGATCGTCGACGTTCAGGCTATGAACCGTGAAGCGTACACCGACTTTTATGTTGCGTGCCCGGCAACGCTTAATGGCTGCCAACGTGCTGTTAAACGCACCGGCCTTGCCGCGGAGCTTGTCGTGGCGGCTTTCAATACCGTCAATACTGATGCCGGCGTATTTCAGGCCGGATTCCGCCAGATTGTCCGCCATTGTTTCATCAATCAGCAGGCCGTTGGTGGATAATGTACATGCCAGCCCCAGTGATCGGGCGTGACGAATCAAAGGAAGAATATCCGGTCGGCTTAACGGCTCGCCACCACTGAAAAGCACCGCCGGAACTTTAAATGCGGCCAAGTCATCCAGCAAAGCAAGGCCTTCATCATGGGTCAGTTCATTGGGGGCCGGCGCGTTAGTTGCCGAGGCGTAGCAGTGTACACATCGCAGGTTACACGCTTTGGTCACGGCCCAAACGACCACGGGTCGTGGCGTCGCTTCTGATTCACCATGGGCGTTGCGGTGGCCATAGCGGAGGCGTTCATTTCCGGCCTGATGATCACAAAGTAAATTCGTTACGCTGAGCATAGTGGAAGACTCCTGTTCGAGTTTTGATCTTGATAATAAGACTCCCCATATAGACAATCTGGTTCGGCGGCCAAGGGATCCCCGGTAAGCCCGTAGGCCCGAGCGCGGCTGCCGCCGCAGATGTCACGATATTGGCAGGCCCCGCATTTGCCCTTGAGTTTTTCGGGATTCCGCAGGTCCACAAACAGCGGTGCGTATTGATACGTATGCACCACTGAATCGCGCGGAAATTTGCCGCACAGCACGGGCAGAAATCCACTGGGAAATATTTCGCCAATGTGGCTGATGAACATAACTCCACGGCCATCATTAGTGCCGACGATATTTGGCATCACCGGGCGCTGGGCAGTGGGATCCTCGGTGCGAGGTGCTGCTTGTTGCATTTTTTCGAGAACGAATCGCCGATAGTGGGGGGCTTCGGTGGTTTTTATGGCATATTTGCGGCTCAGTCCTTGTTGGTAGAGCTTCTCAAAAGCCAGTTCAAATTCATCCGGTGTTATACGTTGATCAGCCAATGCCCGACCGGTGGGGACGAGAAAAAATACGGACCATAGCACAATTGGAAATGCGGCCAGCACTTCGGCGATGGCGTCAATTTGGTTAAAATTGTGTCGGGCGATAGTGGTGTTGATTTGCAGCGGCAGGCCGCAAGCGGCGGCATCAGCGATGATTTCCAGCGTCCGCTGAAAACTGCCAGGCACGCGCCGGAAATTGTCATGCGTGGCCGCATCGGCTCCATCAAGACTCACCGCCAGACGATGCAGGCCGGCGGTTTTCAATCGCTGGACGGCCTCGCTGGTAACAAGCTTTGTAGCCGACGGAGTCATGGCGGTCTTTAAGCCCGATGCTACGGCATGATGCACGATTTCAAATATATCGCGCCGCTTGATGGGATCGCCGCCGGTGAGTACCAGCAGGGGAGGCTTAGGGAATCTTGCCAGATCATCAATCAGGGCCAGAGAAGTGCCCGGCTTTAATTCCTGCGGGTCGCTGTGCGGTTGAGCCTCTGCACGGCAGTGTCGGCACAATAGATTGCAGGCGCGCGTGACTTCATAAAAGGCCACAAGCGGCGAATGAGGAAAATCATCCGCGGTATAATCGGGGCGGGCGGCTGATGCGCCGGCCCGCATCCGTAGGGTGTTGCTGCTGACCATATCAGAGGTTCCTCATCTTGACGAATATACACATGGTGGCATAATGTAGATATTCGTATCCAGTTGGTATATTTTAACCGGAGTTACTTATGATTGCCATGACTGAGACGGAAATCTTCAACCTCCTGGACACCAGTCTCATCGGCCGGCTGGCGATGGCCGATCTCCAGGGACGACCTTACGCTATTCCGTTGCCGTTCTGCCGCATTGAAAACACCCTCTATCTCCGTGTGCCCATGAGCGGGCGAAAGGGGGCCATTCTCGCAGTGAATAAGCAGGTCTGCTTCGAAATTGATGTGTTCACTGATCAACTCGACGATTATGCGTCCGTCCTGGTGGAGGGGCGCCTGATGGAGGTCGAAGATCTCACTGAAAAATCGCGTGTCCGGCTTGTCAATGACGCCAAGTACAACACCTTGCGCCACGCCTGGAGACCCGGGCATGGCCGGCGCACCGCGTTGGAGGATTTGCCCATCAGGAAAATCGTTGACAGCTCTATCAGCGGCCGAAAGATGACTCCACGCCAAATCCCGGTGCCGGCGGCGCTGTTGGGAGAGAACACCGAATCGACGAATTAACGCACGCAATCGGACAGCCATTTGGTGGTTCCTTTTGTTGATATTGCGGCGTAAGCCGCCCATCTCGGAGCACGGGGCATCTGCATTCATCCCCTCCAACGGCCGGCTGCCGAAGAGGATTCTTCAGCAGCCGGACCGTCTCGTTGGGGATAGTAAGCAACTTAGTGGGCGCTGGCGCTTTGCAGGAACGCCAGTACTTTTTTGGCCTGTACGCCGGTGAGTCCGGCTTTAAGCCGCATGTACTGGATGATCACGCCCCATTGTGCCGGCGTATATTGCGAGGGCGAACGCAGTTCATGGCACCGCATGCAGTTTTCCGCCCATATTTGAGCACCGGATTCATTGGCGGCCGGATCTTTCAGGGTCAGCGGCCATACCGCCGGCTTGGATGCAGCGGCCGCGGGCTTCGTGGATTTGTTAGAGGCGCAACCTGCCATCAACAATATTCCAATGGCAGCACTGGTTAAGGCTATGGATTTAGTCATTTTATAGGTGATAAAAGTCATTAGGTAACTCCTCAAGTAAATTGCCAGAGTAACTTAGATTCCAACAGCAAACTGTACAAACATCGCATTATTGCCGTGCATGTTGTTTGAGAGATTATCAAATTCATACTCAAACTTCAGCACGGCATTGGAGTGCAGCCAATAATCCAGTCCAATACTGTAGCGCTGTTCATGCGACGCACCATTGGAGAAATTAGAGGAGGCCGGCCCGTCAATGCGGTCGTAACGAAAGGCCCCCATCATCTTATCGACGTATTTTATGCCGCACAGGCTGGGCTGATAAGCGACTTCAAGCTGCCCGCCATTGGACATGCCGCCCAATGAGAACGCACCGGTGGAATCAATACCCTGGCCGACCTGATCCCACGTCCAGCCGCCGCGGAAGCGGAATAATCCGTCAATTTTCTTATTGACATAATAGGAGTTGAAATCGACGGCGTTAATGAGAGAATTGGTGGTGGTTATGGCACCGTCAGCACTCGGGCGCGCCCACTCAAAGGAGTAGCCGATTTCAATATTGGGAATGGGTATGTAGCTGAACCGGCCCCCGACGGTCTTGCCATTCTGTGCCGCCGGATCCCAATTGCCGAATTGCAAATTATTATAGGTAGCGCCGTTCTGGTCGGTGGTGCTGGTGAGTGCCGGCCCATTGCTGACAAAGAGAAAGTAGGTCAGATACCCCATGTTATCTGGTGCGGGCAATCCGCCACGGGTCCAGACGCCCAATTCATTACCCGGCAGCAGAGCATCCTCTAATGATCCATCAACCAGCCAGCGATTCCACGGAGCAGGGTTATATTGCCCGACAATACCCCCAATTGGGCTGGTGACCAAACCGCCGCCGAGCGTCATGTTGTTGTTAAGTTCGTAGTTGATATTCGCCGCACCGATATCTGCGGCACTTCCGCCAGCGGCACCAGCCTGCGTATAGAAATCAAACGCGGTATCGACAAAAATATTCTTGTCAATTCGCACCTGAATCATCGGGCTGGAATCGGCATAGAACGTGGAATGCGAACCCTGCACGTTCTGGAACTGGAAATTCACATCTCCCGCAATGAGCACCTGGATGTTGCCGGGTTCCAGATCAGATATCTTCTGGCTGTCTTTCATAACACGCCGATACAGCCGTTTGACCTCACGATCAATGGCCTTGGTGTCGGTGGTGCCGGTTTTGGCCTGTTTGGCCTTCATTGCGGCCTGTTGCTTTTGCATGGCGGACATTTGTTTGGCCATAGTGGCCATCTGCTTCTGAAGTAACTGGTACTTTTGCTCCAGCTTGTTGTAGTCGGCTCCGCCGGCTGCCGGATCAGCCCAAGCTGCCGCCGCAGGCATAATCGCCAGCGCTGCCGCCATACTGATAAGAATCCTGCGTTTGTGTGTCATGGCACATTCCTTTCCTTAAACGCACACCCGAATTCGGCCTGGCACGCACGCGCCAAAAAGCCGGAGAAAATCCGTTTGAGTGCCTCGTCGCTTTTTAATTCCATCTGCCTAGGAGCCTGTCCGAGTAATCGCCGGGTTGCGACGGCGTGATTTTTGGCTCCCATCAAGTAGCGGCGACGATGGCGTACCTCAACACGATGGTACTCCGAGGAGCCGCGCCGCAGAGGGGGGCCAAAAAGCACGCCGCCCTGCGGGGTGGGCCTGAAATGCCCCGTCTGCTTTGTTGTCGGATCTCGCAGACTCATTATTAAGAGTCGGCTCGATCCTCCGCCGCGCATACGGGACATTTCAGACCCATCGCAATCCCGGCCATTACTCGGACAGGCTCCCAGGGGCCAATCATCGCACTGCACCGGCGGCGCGCGGCTTTGCCGCAGGCGCGCTATCGCAAAATGAACGGTGCGGCGGTATGATCTTACGTGGTTATGGAGAGCTTACCGGGAGTTGCCCTGATTTTATAAACTTTATGTACAAGGGGTATGGCTATGTTGCGAAAAATGGGTGCGGAATTTCTGGGAACGTTTCTGCTGGTGTTTGGCGGCTGCGGCAGCGCGCTGATTTCAGCGGCGTTTCCCCATCTGGGAATTGGCTTTGCCGGTGTGGCTCTGGCCTTCGGCCTTACCGTGCTGACTATGATTTATGCCGTGGGGTATATTTCCGGTGGTCATTTTAACCCTGCGGTAACACTGGGCTTTTGGGCCAGCGGGCGCTTCAGTGCCAAAGATATTTTGCCGTACATTATTACGCAGGTTGTCGCGGCGATTGCCGCGGCCGGGGTGCTTTATGTGGTGGCCAGCGGTAAACCGGGGTTCGTCGTGGGCGGCTTTGCGTCCAATGGGTATGGCGCGCTAAGCCCCGGCCACTATAGTCTGCTGGCGTGTATGGTGGGGGAAATTGTCTGCACCTTCTTTTTCCTTACGGTGATTCTGGGCGTTACCAGCCCCAGCGGGCAGTCGGCATTTGCCGGCGTGGCCATCGGCCTGACGCTGACGCTGATTCATCTAATTATGATCCCGGTGGACAACACCTCGGTCAATCCGGCCCGCAGCACCGGACCGGCTCTCATCGCTGGCGGCGCGTATATCGGCCAACTCTGGATGTTCTGGCTGGCACCGATTGTCGGCGCGGTTGTGGCTGGGCTGGTATATCGTTTGATGAATCCCAAAAAGCAGTAACGCGGCGCGTTCAGGAGTTAGAAATTAGGCGGTTTTGGAATTGCTGCGCGGCAATTTTGATCGGCGGATTAAATCCGCCGGTGCCTGCATTTACTGATCAATACTGAGTGTATTGAAGTTACTGAACGTACTGTAAATCACTGAACCCGCTCAATCCAGCCGCCACCGAGTAATACCTCGCCGTCGTAGCAGACCACGGCCTGACCGGGCGTGATGGCGGCGACAGGCTCGTCGAATGTGACGGTCAACTCATCCGGGCCGGTGATGTGGGCCAGCGCGGGTGCAGGGGGGGTGTTGTACCGGATTTTCGCCAGGCAATGGATCGGTTCTGTGGGCCGAGCCGAGAGCCAATTAACTTCTCGGGCTATAAGCTGTCGGTGCAGCAAATCCTCATGCGGGCCGATTTGCACGGTGTTACTGGCGGCATCAATGCTGGTGACATACACCGGATATCCCAACGCCACGCCCACGCGGCGGCGCTGGCCCAGCGTGAAGTGCTGGTGGCCATCATGCGTGCCGACGGTTTTGCCATCATGATCCACAATGGGACCGGGCTTGACAGTTTCCGGCGAGCGCTTTTTGACTAAATTAAAATACTGGTTGTCAGGCACAAAGCAGATTTCCTGGGAGTCCGGCTTGTCATGTACTGGTAAGCCGAAACGCTGGGCCATGGCCCTTACTTCGCTTTTGGGATATTCTCCAATCGGCAGCATCATGCGCGGCAATTCATCAGGCGGGACACCAAAGAGCACATAACTTTGATCTTTCGCATGATCCGCAGCCCGCAAAATTTGCACGGCACCTGCGTCATCGCGGCCCATGCGGGCATAATGACCCGTGGCGACAAAATCCGCACCCACCGCCCGGGCGTAGCGCGAAAGCTTGCCGAACTTCAGATATTCATTGCACCGCACACACGGATTAGGCGTTCGCCCCTGATTGTATTCCCGCACAAAATAATCAATAATTCCGCCAAAATCATGCTGGAAATTCAAGGCATAAAACTCAATACCCAGCAGGCCGGCAACGTAGCGGGCGTCGGCGGCGTCGTTGGTGGAGCAGCAGCCCTGATGATGCGGCTTGGCCGCTTTTTCCGGTGAACAGGCCACGAGTTCATCGTCAGCCTGCTGCATAGGATCGTTTCCCAGGCGCATAAATACGCCCAGGCAGTCATATCCCTGTTCTTTTAGCAGCGCCGCCGCGACCGAGCTATCCACTCCGCCGGACATCGCCACGACAACTTTTTTTCCATTCGCGGACAAATCCGTCTCCAAAAGCAGAGAAATTATAGCATATTTCCCGCCAGGAGCCTGTCCGAGTAATCGCCGCCCTGCGCTGGCGTGATTTTTGCTGCTCGGCGGGCGCAACGCGTTAAAGAGCACCGTGGTGATAACCCGGTGGTTGGTTGGCGGCACTGGATCAACCACCGGATTGCCATTGGGCATAATGTCAGTCGGCAGGTTTACCTGCCCAGGGCGGACAATTTTTGGATTTCACGATAGAATCCAATGCTGATAGTGCGCCTTAAACTGGAAAGGTTAACCATGGCGGAAAAGAAAAAACTGCGGCTGGGGCATTCACCAGATCCTGATGATGCCTTTATGTTTTATGGCTTGGCGACCGGACAAATGGATTCCGGCAATTATGAATTTGAGCATATCCTGCAAGATATCCAAACGCTCAATGTACGGGCCATGAAAGGCGAACTGGAAATCACGGCGATAAGCCTCCATGCGTATCCGTACGTGAAAGATAAATATGCTCTGATGGCCAGCGGCTGTTCCATGGGGGAAAATTATGGTCCCATGCTGGTGTCCAAAAAGCCCTTTACTATTGAGGAATTAAAAACCAAACGCATCGCCATTCCCGGCACGTTGACCACCGCGTTTTTGACCATGCAGTTGCTGCTGGGCAAGGGCGTACATACGGTGGTTAAGCCTTTTGACCAGATTCTGGAATATGTGCAGGCCGGCCATGCGGATGCGGGGTTGATTATTCATGAAGGGCAGTTGACCTATCAGAATAATGGCTTGGTCTGCTGCGTGGATCTGGGCAAGTGGTGGAAAGAAAAAACCGGTCTGCCGCTACCGCTGGGGGTCAATGTTATTCGCCGTGATATGGGCGAAGCCGCGATGCGGGAAGTCACAGGCATCTTGAAGCGCAGCATTGAATTCTCTCTGGCCCATCGGCCTGAGGCGGTGCGTCATGCCTTGAAATACGCACGGGATATGAATGAAAAGCTGGCGGATGAATTTGTGGGCATGTATGTGAATCACTGGACCTTGGATTTTGGACCCGAAGGCCGGAAGGCGGTTAACGCGATTCTGGATGCCGGCGCCAAAGCCCAATTAATTCCGCCCTGCACGCCGGTGGAATTTGTGGGATAAGTCCGCTGCGGCGCAACTTTTGTTAACAGCCTGATAATGGAAGGAAAATTTAATGACTCAAACCCCGTCAAAGAATCCGTTTACCGTTGAGCAGCGTTCCGGCAAACTTGCGGTAAGTTCCGGCAGCGCGTGGGAACCCAAAATCGGTTACAGCCGGGCGGTAAAAAAGGGCAACACGATTTTTATCAGCGGATGCGTGGGTATTGAGGCGGACAAAACCTTCTCCCCCCATGTCGTCGAACAGACCCGCCGGTCGCTGGCGATTATTCAATCAGCGCTGGAAGCGCTGGGAGCTTCCATGGCCGATGTGGTCATGACGCGGATGTATTTGACGAATATTAAAAACTGGGAGCAGGTGGCTCTGGCGCATGGGGAAATATTTGGCGAAATCCGCCCCGCCACGGTCATGGTGGAAGTAGCCAAACTCATTGATGATGCGGCCCAAATCGAAATTGAAGCCACTGCGATGGTTGGTTAGGGCCGCCTGAGGGCGGAGGATTTAGCATCGGGCATCGGGCAAAAAATAGCAGCACCTGCGCTTCCAAAAGATGCTGAATACCGGCTGCCCGATGCCGCGCCACGCGTGCCAAGCTCGTGGGGGAGCTGCAAAGCGGCCGAGGCATTGCAGCCTGCCGGTGAAGCTGGAGCAATCGTGGAGCGTCTGCTGGCTTCACGGGTGGAAAGATTGCTATAGTAATGGGACGGGTTACTCCGATAACCTAGTAGCATGGTTTGTTGTTCGGCCGAGGTAATGGCATATGTGCGGAATTGTGGCTTATGTGGGGAATAAAGACGTTGGGCCTGTTCTCATTGAGGGCCTTAAACGGCTTGAATATCGCGGTTATGATTCCTCGGGCGTCTGTATCGCCGGAAAAAACGGCCTTTTCATACGCAAAGCCGCCGGGCGCATCAGCGTGTTAGAGTCGATTCTGGATGATGATAAATCCGTTCCCGCCAGTCACGTGGGCATGGCCCATACACGCTGGGCTACACATGGCGCACCCACCGAAATCAACGCCCATCCGCACTTGGATGACCAAAAGCGTATTGCGATTGTTCATAACGGCATTATCGAAAATTATTCCGCAATTCGGCAATTTCTTACCGGGAAGGGCCACACCTTTGTCAGCGATACAGATACTGAATCTTTAGCGGGGCTGATCGGGCATTTTTATGATGGCGATCTGGCCAAGGCGGTGCAATTGGCCCTGCATGAAATTCGCGGTACCTATGGCTTGGCGGTGATGTCCGCAACGGAACCGGATGTGCTGGTGGTTGCACGCCGCGGGTCGCCGTTGATTATCGGCGTTGGCAAGGATGAATATCTTGTCGCGTCCGATGCGGCGGCTGTGGTGGAACACACCACACAGGTCATTTACCTTAATGATAATGAAATGGCGGTCATTACCCCCAAAGGGTTCCGCACGATGACCATTGATGACGTGCCGGTGACCAAAGATGTGACATCCGTTGAGTTTTCTCTGGAGCAAATTGAACTCGGCGGGTATGAGCACTTCATGCTCAAGGAAATTTTTGAGCAGCCTGAAGCCATCGCCAATTGTTTGCGCGGGCGTGTGGATCGCCACGAAGGCCGCGTGGTTCTCGGTGGCATCGCCCAATACAGTCGAGATATTGTCCGGGCGCGGCGCATTATTATCACCGCCTGCGGCACGGCGTGGCATGCCGGGCTGGTGGGCGAATTTTTGTTTGAAGAACTGGCCAAGATTCCGACGGAAGTGGAATACGCCAGTGAATTCCGTTATCGCAATCCGATAGTCGAAGATGGCACGATTGTCATTGCCATCAGCCAATCTGGTGAAACCGCCGATACGCTGGCCGCCCTGCGGGAAGCCAAGGACCGCGGCGCATTAAGCCTCGGCGTGGTCAATGTGGTGGGCAGCACGATTGCCCGCGAAACGGACGCCGGCGTGTATCTGCACGTCGGGCCGGAAGTGGGCGTGGCCAGCACCAAAGCTTTCTGCGGACAAATTGTCGTGGAAGTGCTGCTGGCATTAAGCATTGCCCGGCGTAAATACATGTCGCAAACCGTGCTGCAGGAATTTTTAACGGCTCTGGATCGCATTCCTGAACAGATGCGGCACATATTGGAACAAAGTGAACTGATCCGGCAGGTAACCACGCAATATGTCCAGCGGGAAAACTGGCTGTTTTTAGGGCGCGGTTTTAATTACCCGGTAGCGCTGGAAGGGGCGTTAAAACTCAAGGAAATCAGCTATATCCATGCGGAAGGCTTGCCCGCCGCGGAAATGAAACATGGCCCGATCGCCCTGATCAACCCCGGAATGCCCGCAGTGTTTATCGCCACGCGCGGCAGCCAGTATGAAAAACTCTTAGGTAATATCCAGGAAGTGAAAGCCCGCGGCGGAAAAATCATCGCCGTGGCCAGTGAAGGCGACGACCACATCACCAAAGTCGCCGATCACGTCTTTACCGTTCCCGACACCATCGAACCACTCCAGCCGCTGCTGACCGTGCTGCCGCTGCAACTGCTGGCCTATCACGCCGCCATGGCCCGCGGCTGCAACGTGGATAAACCCAGAAACCTCGCCAAGAGCGTCACGGTGGAATAACGGACAAAGCGAAGGGAACGCGATAGGAAACAGCCGTTAGCCCGACGCGGAAGCGTCGCGGTTATGCGGAACGCGGTTCGGGAAAAATCCGCACTCCGAAGCGGCACGCGCGGCAAGCGCATTGCGCCGCGGTTGTGCCAATTTCTGCTGGCTTCCCAGTGCGAGTCTGGTTATAACTTTCCGCATGGGTAAAAGTGTGGAACATGAACTGGAATTGCTGCGGGATGAGATTCGGCGGCATGATGAACTTTATTATCAGCAGGCTAAGCCGGAGATTTCAGATCAGGCGTATGACGCCCTGTTGCGCAAGCTTACGGATCTGGAGCAGGCGCATCCGGAACTTATTACTCCTGATTCCCCGACTCAGCGTGTGGGCGGCAGCCCCCTGCGGGCTTTCGCCGTGGTGCACCATGATATACCCATGATTTCCATTGATAATACGTACAGCGAAGGCGAAGTGCGGGAATTTGATCAGCGCTTGCGGAAGTTGTTGGAGGGTCGGGCATTCAGCTATATCTGTGAGCCAAAAATTGATGGCGTATCGCTTTCCCTGCGGTATGAAAAGGGCTTTCTCACGCAGGCCGCCACACGCGGCGACGGTGACAATGGCGATGATGTCACGCAAAATGCGCGGACCATTTATGATATTCCCCTGCGGCTTACCGATCCTAAACATCCGCCGGGCGGGGATTTTCCAAAGCACATTCCACCCGTGCTGGAAGTCCGGGGGGAAACTTATTTAACGCGCATGCAATTTCTAACCATCAACCAGCGACAGGAGGCGATGGGGGAAGAACCTTACGCCAATCCGCGCAATACCGCCGCCGGCACGCTGAAACTTTTGGACCCGCGCACCGTAGCGGCACGCAAGCTGCGTTTCCTGCCGCATGGGCAGGGTGTCGTGGAAGGCTTTGAATTTTCCACCTATCAGCAATGGCTGACCTATCTGAAAATGCTGGGCTTTCCAGTATCGGAGCATATTGCCCCGGCGGAGGATATTGATGCGGCTTTAGAATTTATCCATCGCTTTAATATCCAGCGGAAAAATCTCCCGTATGACACGGACGGCGTGGTGGTCAAAGTAGATGTGCTGGCACAACGTGAGCAGTTGGGCACCACCTCCCGTGCCCCGCGCTGGTGCATTGCCTTTAAATACCAGCCGGAACAGGCGGAAACGCAACTAGCGCGCGTGGTGTTTCAGGTGGGAAAAACGGGGACAATCACCCCCGTGGCGGAATTTGAGCCGCCGGTGTTTATCAGTGGCACGCAGGTGTACCGGGCCAGTTTGCACAATTTTGATGAAATTGCCCGTAAGGATATCCACCTGAATGACTGCGTGATTGTGCAGAAAGCCGGCGAAGTCATTCCGTATGTGGTCGGCGTGGTAACCGCCAAACGGCCCACCGATGCACAGGTCATTGCCCCGCCGACACATTGCCCCTCCTGCGGATCATCCGCGGTGCGGGATGGGGGATTTGTTCGCTGCCCGAATCTGGCCTGCCCCGCGCAACGGGAAGAGCGGTTACTGTTTTTTGGTGCTCGAGACCAGATGGATATTGAAAATCTGGGACCGGCGGTGGTGCAGCAGCTTATAGGTAAAGGTCTGGTAAAAACTCTGCCCGACTTATACCGCCTGACTCTGGCGGATCTCACCGGCTTGGACCGTATGGGTGAAAAATCAGCGACAACTCTGATCGCGGCGATTGCGGAAAGCAAAACTCGCGGACTGGAACGCCTGCTGGGGGGATTGGGAATTTTGCATGTCGGCGTGCGCACGGCGGAGGATATTGCGGAAAATTTCCCATCTGTGGACGCTCTGGCCAAAGCATCGGTCGCTGATTTCCAGGCCGTGGAAGGCGTGGGAGAAGTGGTGGCACAAAGCCTGCACCGCTTCTTGCATGAACTTGGCGGAGTGGAGTTGCTGCGGCAGTTGGAATCGGTGGGCGTAAAGGCCACACCGGCCCGCGTGCGGCAGACCGATGGCCCGCTGGCCGGAAAAACGGTGGTGGTAACCGGTAAACTCCAACGTTACGCCCGGCATGAGATCAAGGCCCTGATTGAATCCTTGGGTGGAAAGGCCGGCGAGAGCGTCAGCAAAAATACCAACCTGGTGGTAGCGGGGGAAGATGCCGGCAGCAAACTGGAAAAAGCGCGCAAGCTCGGCGTGGAAGTAATCGATGAAGCGGAATTTCTGAAGCGCATCGGGAAGGGATAACGTACACATTCCGCTAGCTACGTGCCGAAAACTACAGCGTTATCCCTTTGGGCCTTCCTCCAGCTTTACAACCGCGTCTCACTGCCTCCAGCGGCATTCTTAGCCGTGTCAGAGCACCCGATGTAAGAAATGGCTGCACCATTCAATAGGTCAATTTCCTACCGCGCAACACGTCAGTTTTCCTATGGCGTGTTGCGGCACTTTCCCGATTTTGTCATCCCGTCTTCTGTGTCATGCTTATGGCCGTGGAACGCTTTGGCGTGCAGCGGTTGCCGCCGGAGTTTGTGAAAAGTTTCACAATATCGCCCGATGTGTTGTGGCGGTGGAGGTACACCGCTCCGGGCGGGGTGGCTTTTTAGGAAAGGAACCAAGCCATGAAACGAGAACACACAACGTGGAAGTTGGTCGCCATCGCGGCGGCCATGGCCCTGATGCCGGTAGCGGCAACCTGGGGAGCGGACGCCACCGCACCGACTGCCCAGGATTATCAAAACCTTCAGCAGAAGTACCAACAGGTGCAGAAGGAGTTGTCGACAGTATCCAAGGACGTAGCGGCCATCAAAGGCCAACAGGCGAGGCTGAAACGGCAGGAGGCGGCCATAAAAAGACAACAGGCCGCCCTGAAAAAGCGCCAGGCCAAACTCAAAGCCGCGCAGGCCAAAGTCAATGCCACAAGTCAGCAGGCCACTAATGAAGCGGTGCAACATTTGTATAACAACGTTGTGGCCAAAAGCCAGAACGTGGCCGCCACGCAAGGCGCCGGCTCGTCAAACACCATCGACGACACGGTTGCCAATCTCTTTACTCCGCCGACCAAAGATGAATATCTCTCGCCATTTAAGGATGAAAATCCCGACCACATGCGGCCGGACATGCACATGCAGATCGCGCAGTATGGGAATATGCAGTTGTACATGGGTTTCTGGACGCTGGGACGTGTTCAGGCGCTGCAGGAATACAATCTTCAGCCGTCCAGAGGCCTGAATCCAAATTTTCAGACCCCGTACGCTAATTTGTCGTTCTTAGCCACCATACCGCACGAATTCGACATGTTTGCTGATTTTTATATCGCCACACCGGGGCACCCCAGCACCACCTACGGCGACGAAGGCTGGCTGGTATTTAAACAGTTCCCCGGCGTTTCGCATAACAGCCCGATCAATGAGATTATGGATTACATCAACGTGAAGGTCGGGGCGTTTGACATTGACTTTGGTGATAACAATTATCACCGGTCCAAGAACGCCTGGGTGCAGAACAACCCGTTGATCGGCAACCCGCTGGTGGACCCAAGCACCGAAGAAATCGGCGGCGAAGTGTACAGCGTCAAAGGGCCGGTTTACTGGCTGTTCGGCCTGTCCAACGGTAGCACCACCGGTCACTATGATTACGGTGCAGGACCAGGATTCCATGGAAAAATATGGGGTTATCCTACCAAGAACCTGCGGCTGTCGGCGTCAATCTATTACGCCGATATGGGCGCGTCGACTGATAAGATTGACTTGTATGCGGCCACCCGGAGCGGGGAACCGTACAACAACCTGTTCGGCTACGGCCCCAACAACACCATTATCACCGACGATGACGGGCAGATTGCTCCGCAGGCCGGTCACCGCGTTTTTGCCACTCAGGGCGATATCACCTACGAGAAATGGCCGTTTGAAAGCTATAGCTACGTCGGCTGGACGCAGGATGGCGAGGCCAACCAGACCGGCATCGGTACGCCGGCGGAGCGCTGGCTGTATGGTTCATCCAATGTGGTGTATCACATTAATCCGGCTCTGTACCTGGCAGCCCAATACAGTTACGCCTTTGCCGGAGCGGTTAATGGCGTAGACACCAACGGCTGGGTGGATCGCATACAGGTCGGCGCTGGATATTGGCTGACCAAGAGCATCCTCACCAAGCTCGAGTACGTGCAGGAGCAGTATCACGCCTTTGGTTCCAACACCGGTGTAGTGGACGGCGCTGTAGCGAATTTGGGGCCTGGCTTCAATGGTGTGGTCATGGAAGTTTCATTTGGATTTTAATTGGAGTGTAATCATGTTTATGTTTTATAAAAAGTCTCTAGCTTCGCCGGGCCGCCTTCGGGCGGCCCGGTGGGGCCTTTGGCACGCTGGAATGGCCCTGATATTCGGCACGTTGATGCTGGCCATATCTGCCGGTACGGCAACTGCCGCGGGAACACGGCAGTACACTGCCGCAGTTGGCGGAAACCTGGTTATCAACGGCACATCCACCTTGCACAACTGGACCGCCAAAACCACCGCCCTGACGGGGAACGCCGTTCTCGCCGGAAAATGGACGGGTCGCGGTAAGGCCGCCCTCAAGCTGCAATCCATTAATCTGGTTATTGCGGTTAAATCCATTAAAAGCAGCGAAGGCGGCGGCATGGATGATACGATGTACAGCGCGTTGGATCTTAAACACCACGCTCTGATCACGTACGAGCTTACCAAGGCGCACCTGCTGACCCGGCCGACAAGCGCCACAGCCGCCGCGGTCTTCAGCACCACTGGAACCTTGCGAGTTGACGGCGTAACGAAAACGGTGCCCTTAGTTCTGACCGCCACGCCGACCCCCGACGGTGGCCTGACTATCACCACGAAGCTCAAGCTGAAGATGACCGTGTTTGGCGTTAAGCCCCCGACGGCCATGTTCGGCGTGATTCGCTCCGGCAATGCCATTACCGTCACGGCCACTTGGCCGCTGGCGGTCAAAGCCGGTGCATGAGTGAAGGATGTTTCTTTATGACTTGTGTCCGGGACCAACAATTCGTCCGCAACGCAGGGGCCTTGGCTGCCTCAATGCGTCGGTTGGTTCCGCCGGTATTGCTGGCGGCTCTGGCTTTAGCGGGGGGCGTGGCGTCAGCCGACCTACATGTACCTCTCGGCACCGGGCACAAGTCGGTTTTTACCTCACCAGCGCCGCTGCAATTTGTGCTGGCCGCGCAAAGCCGATTAAAACTCAAAGGGACCGCCACCATCGGTGGCTGGTCCTGTGTAAGTAAAAAGGTCTCCGGACGATTAATACTTCCCACGGACCGCAAGGCACTGCAAAAGCTATTTGCCCATATACACAACGCGAAGATTTCTGATCCGCCGCCCAAGCGTCTGCCGATGAGGAAGCCGGCGATAGGGGAACTGTCGATTCCGGCTACCTCTCTGGATGGCAACAGTTCCGGCATGGACCATGACATGTGGCACGCGCTGAAAGCCAAGCGGCATCCCACAATTCGGTATACCTTTACGCGTGTGCTGCACGCCAGTTTATTCCGGAGCAAAACTTTGCCTTCACCCTGCCTCAAATTACAGGTTCTGGGAAAACTGACTCTGGCCGGCGTCACGCGTGCCCTGCGCACCAATATGTACGTGCGAAAACTCGCCGCCGGGCGGTACAGCATCCACGCCACGTCAATCGTATGGATGCGCAACTTCGGCGTTACTCCACCCACCGCATTCTTCGGCCTAATCCGCGGCCACAACCGCGTGCGCGTAATTTTTGACTTGTACCTCAGTAGGCGCTCCGCCGTACATGAAGAAGGCACGGCAAAGAGATAGCAAAAAAACGCGATGCAATAAATCGAAGGAAGTAATCCGTGGTATTGCTGCCGGCAGCCACGCCCTTATTCCACCCCAATTTGTGGCCGGAACAATCGCTGCGCCGGGAAGCTCTGAATAATTCTGCGGAGGCTCCGCAGGAGTTGCAGACGTTACTAATGTTTGATAACCTTAGGCAATGTTGACTGCAGCCCCGAGAAAACTTGGGAAACTCTTTACGGTAAACGGTGCCGCGGGGTACCTCGGCGTCTCGACTTCCACATTGAGAAACTGGGACCGTACCGGCAAACTCAAGGCCCGACGACACCCGATTAACAGATACC
>JAJZGH010000286.1 GCA_021798635.1 Planctomycetota bacterium
CTTCCAATCGTGCTCCTTAAGCCACTCGGACATCTCTCCAAGGCCTCGCCGAAGCGAAGATTATTAAGAGTATACTTTAACATTCATTCCGTCAAATTCGCACATCCAACCGCACATCCAACCGCAACGTTTCCGCGTCGGGCTACGGGCGTTTGCGCGGCGCTACCGCACTGCGTTGTTGACGGCCTGCGCAATGGCGTGCTGGCGTTCAAGGGTTAGTTGCATCAACCGCGACTGGCTGGCGTTTTCCGGCTCGCCCGGCGCCGGGCGTCGTTGGTTCCAGGTACCGTCCGGGCCGAGGTCCCAGGCCTGCCGATTATCGGCCAGCATGATGTCCAGAATCTCCCTCATCCGCTGGAAAAGCACGGGATTTTCAATCGGAGTCGCAGCTTCCACGCGATGGCTTAAATTTCGACTCATCCAATCGGCGGATCCCATGTATATTTCACTTTGCCCGTCGTTGTGGAACCAGAAAATCCGGGAATGCTCCAGAAATCGCCCCACAATGCTGACCACCCGGATATTCTCGCTTAAGCCCGACACGCCCGGACGCAGGCAGCAGAAGCCACGAACGATTAAATCAATTTGTACGCCCGCCTGCGACGCGCGGTAGAGCGTCTCAATAATTTCTGTGTCTTCCAAGGCGTTCATTTTCGCGATAATCCGCGCCGGACGCCCCGCTTGGGCGTGCTGGGTTTCGCGCTGAATCATTTCCCGGAATCTGCTGCGCATGTTCACAGGTGCCACCAGCAACTTATGATAACTGTTTTTTAACGAACGGCCGGTCAAAAATGAAAAGAGGTTTACCACATCATCGCAGATGTCCTCGCGGCAGGTAAACAGGCCCAAGTCGGTATAAACTTCGGCAGTTCGCGAGTTGTAATTTCCCGTGGAAATATGGGCGTAAGACTTTACGGCATTATCTTCCCGCCGCACCACCAGCGCAATTTTCGTATGGGTTTTTAACCCAAGAATACCGTATACCACATGTGCCCCGGCACGTTCCAAAGCCTGCGCCCATTGAATATTACTTTCTTCATCAAACCGGGCCTTAAGTTCCACCAGCACGGCCACTTGCTTGCCCATTTCCGCCGCTCTGGCCAACGCGGGGACAAAGGGCGAATCTCCGCTGGTGCGGTAAAGTGTCATTTTAATCGCCAGCACCTGCGGGTCATTGACGGCGGTAAGAATAAATCTTTCCACGGAACTGTTAAAACTTTCATAAGGGTGATGCACCAGAATATCACTCTGTCGCATGATGGCAAAAATACTGGCATCGGCATCCGCCAGGGCCGGGGCGCAAACGGGCGTCCATGGCGGCAGGCGCAGAGCGGGAATATTCAGCGTTGTCAGGCTCATGACATCAGCCAATCCCAATGGCTCGGGTTCTTCCTCCATATCTTCACTGCGAAGTTCCAGGCCCTCGGTTAAATAGTGCCGCATTTCCTCGGACATACCGGGAGAAATCTGGACGCGCACCGTTTCCGCAAACCGCCGGGCGCGTAATTCCTCCTGCACTTCCTCCAGCAGATCTTCGGAATCTTCAATATCCTCCGCGGCTTCGACCTGCGCGCTACGGGTAACGCGGAAAATCTGCGATTCCAGAACATGCATTCCCGGAAAAAGCATTTCCAACTGACCTTGAATAAGGCTTTCCAGCGGCACAAAAATCGCGCCCGCCGAATCCTCAAGTTTAAACCAGCGGGGAAATAACTGCGGCACTTTTACCCGTGCGAACAGTGCCTCCGGAAGCGCCGGCTGCCGCAATAATACACCAATAGAAATACTTAAATTGCTGATAAATGGAAATGGATGTCCGGGATCAACCGCCAAAGGCGTTAAAACCGGAAAAATATGGCGTGTGAAATATTCCGCCGCACGCGCCTGCTGCCCCTCCGTGAGTTCCTCGTAGCGCCGCAGCGTAAAGCCGGCTTCAGCCAGCAACGGCCTGAGTTCTCCGCCCCAGATACGGTGCTGCATCGCACACATTTCCGCCAGACGTGCACGCATCAGTTCAAGCTGCCTGCGGTGGGTGAGGCCGTCCGGACCGATTTCATGGGGCTTGTTGAGAATCCAGCGCTTTAACAGTCCGATGCGCTTCATGAAAAATTCATCGGTGTTGCTGGCAAAAATAGCCAGAAACTTCAAGCGTTCCAACAAGGGGTTTCGCGCGTCAGCAGCCTCATGCAGCACCCTCGCATTAAAATCCAGCCAGCTTAAATCACGGTTGAAAAATCGAACCTCCGGCTGTCCGCCGGTAGGAGACCGCAGAGGGGCAGTTGTGTTTTCGGTGGAGGTCGTCATGTCAGAATCCGCAACTTTCTTTGCATCGGACTAATTTCAGCACCATGAGCCTACCACTGCGGTGCGGGTTTTGCCAAATCCGAATGTTAAGAGGGCAGTTGGATAGGTTGTTTTAACGCCGGATCGGCGGCTAACTGCCCATGAATGGAATCTAATTGGCCGCTGAATAATTCCGGACTAGCCAGTTGATCATACGCGGCTTTGGCTCCGGCTCCGATTTTCGCGGCCAGGGCCGGATCTTCAATCAAGGCGTTAAGTCGGGCGGCCAACTCGCGCGGACTATCCGGCGGTGCTAATAGCGCACTAGTTCCATTTTCCAGCAGTTCACAAATTTGATCCGTCTTGGCGCTGATAATCGGCTTACCTAAAGCCATGGCCGCCAACAGACTGCTGACACCCGCCGACTTCTTGGGCGCAAAAAGAAAATAATCGGCAATGCCCGCCAGTTGCCCCCACGTATAGCGCGCCGGGGCAATGGTGATCAGTTGCGGGTCTTTAAGAGTTCGCGCAAAGGACTGATAGCCCGCATAAGGGTTCACCGCCTCTTTCCGCGGCACATCATCGTTGCGGATCAACGCCCACAGGTCGGCATTCATTTCCGCCACAATTCCCACCGCCCAGATTCCCAGATCATGTCGGATGGATTCTTCCGACCAACCACCCAGAAATACCACTGGCCCTTCCCGCGACTGCATTCCCAGAGATCGCCTTAAGTTGGCGGGCAATGCTTTGGTCTCCGGGGCTAACCAGCCTGCAGGGCTTACGCCCACCACATGTTTATCAGGAATGCCGCCGGCGTGGAGGGCCGTATGCACGCATTGCCAAGGGGTAATGAGCAACCAGACCGCACGCGTCATATTGCGCTGTAACTGCCGCATTTGCCCTGCTGTGGGAGGGGTTTGAATAAACGCGATCCGGCCGCCGGAAAACGCGCGCAAGCGGCTGGCGGCCGCCATACTCCAATATCCCCACGCATGGATATGCGTGGGATTATTTTTTTTTACCCATTGCGTCAAGAACCGCCCCATCGTGGGGTCCCAGCGGGCCAGCGTGCGGTTCCAGGTGATATTTTTTTTGGGAATTCCGGCCTCAATGGCCGCTTGCAACCAGCCGTTATGCCCAAAGATCAAAACATGGTGCGTTCCCGGAACACAATTTACCGCCAGGGCAATAGTATCCAACACATCCATGCCGCTGGTTGGATCAACCAGATGTACAATATTGTTCAAGAGCCGATACTCCGTGTTGCGCCCTGCGGTAAGGCGATAACATTATCGCCTCTGGCCAGCGGCAGTTCGCCCCCTCCTCCGCCAACGATTACCACAGTATATCCGCTGTATTGAATACCGGGCCGTCTTTACAGGTCAGTTTATAAACCCAGTCTTCCACCCCTGCCGGGCGGTATTTAATAACACAACTCTGGCACGTGCCCATGCCACATGCCATCGGCTGTTCCAAGGATGCGTAACAGGGAAGCTTAAACTCATCCGCCACCAGCGCTGTGGCCCGCATCATCGGCGTGGGCCCGCAGCAGAATACCACCGCACCATTTTGCGGCTTTGACCGGCAGTACCGTTGCAAGGCCTGCGTCACAAAACCTTTCTGGCCCATTGAGCCATCGTCGGTGGCGACAATCGTTGGTGTATTAAATGCCGCGAATTCCCGCACATTCAATGTCGATTCTAAGCCGACATCGCCGGTAATATGCAACGGGATTAAATCCGCCCGCTGTGCCCCAATAAATGCCAGGGCGTTAATCCCTTGCCGCTGGAGCTTTTCCGCCAGATAAATCATCGGCGGAATTCCCACCCCCCCCCCAACCAGCAGAGCCGTGGTCATTTCCTGCGGCAACGAAAAGCCATTTCCCAGCGGCCCCAGAATAGAGATATTATCGCCAATAGATAGTTGGGCCATAAGCCCGGTTGCCTTACCTATCACCCGATATATCAGATCAATTTCGCTGAATGCGCTTGCCGGGTCATCCCGCCGCCCCGCGATGGAAAACGGACGGCGAAGATAAGGTTGCGGCCCCAGAAGATCAGGACCGTGAAACGCCGGCGGCACCGTTCCCGGCTTCCAGCGTACCTCAGGATAAGCCGGTGCCATCGCCGCTTCTGAAGCATCAGACGCCCCATCCGCCTCGCACCACACCTGAACAAACTGCCCCGGCTCGCTGGGTGGAAAATAATGCACACGCAACCGCAATAACAAATGCTCCCGACAAATAGCGCTATTGGCCACCACCGCGGCATCAAATTGCCCCCGTTTGGCACCAGGGCGACCGGTAGTTGAGGCGATACTTTCAGAAAACTGCATCATCCGCAAAAGCATAACGCACAACGGTTAAGCCTGCCAGCGGAGGATTCAATCGCGATAGAACCTGTGTACCGTCTGAGTGCCCGTTATTGCCACCCCATCCCGGGAGACGGCGGATGTCACCTTTTCGTGTGCTTGCTTGGCGACAGCGATTTCGACAGGCCGGTAAGGTTTACCGCCATAGCCGCAAGCTGTGCCGGTGTCCGCTTTCCCGCCTTCCAACGTTGGTGGCCGACGCACCAGAGTCGTCCGGTCCCCGGAAAGCATAGGCTATATTCAGACCACGCGCCATCCATTGCGAGATTTGTTCTGTAAACGGAAGAACGGAAGGGACAATGGCGATCAGGAACGCGGCGGAAAATGCTTGCACTGGCGAAATTATCCGGCCGGCACCGCGGAAGGTTACGGGTGCAAACATCTTTTTCAAATGATCAAACATTCTCTCCTCCCTTTGGATCCACCGCCATATCCGCCTGAGCGCCGACACACTCGTACAACTTAATCCCCCCGGCGTAGCCGATCGGGTCGCGTTGCAGCCAGCGGCCAAAGAATGGTAGGTAATAACGATTTCGCACGCAATACCCCGCGGCCTCCGGGTCGAACCGATAACCAGGGTAGATGATTTCATTGGCACCGGCGCGTCGCTCAACGACCAATGAGTAATGGTCCATGAGCAAATCATCGGGGGTGCCGCGTGTGTGATCCGTGATCATTGATCCGTGAAGAATGCGGAAATCCACAGATATTCCGACCCCGTAACCCGGCCCCTGTAACCCGTAACCTCGGTGCTGTCCCGTTGTGGTGAAGTTTTTTCGTTCACTGCAACCATGCGGTTTTCCTGATCACAATCCGCCTGATGATGATACTGCCATTCTACTGCAAATCCGCGGTTTGCAAACCATTGGACATCACCTTGGAGATTACCCGTTCTTTCCGACGGTGAGAGTTTCGTCGTTACGGCGACGGCCACCTTTTTGCGCCAGCGAAGTTGCTCTACTTTCAAC
>JAJZGH010000046.1:0-22543 GCA_021798635.1 Planctomycetota bacterium
GCCTTGGAAAACCTTAAAAATTGAACCGATAGGCGACTGAGCCGCAGTGGCCCAAAGTATTTTCGCAAAATAAAAAGACTTTTACTGGCAATGGGAGTTTTCGAACAGGACTTAGCCTTAGCGGTCCAATCGCGATGAAAGGCTCTCCTGCGCTATTTGGCCGTAGCAAGCCTGCCTCTCCGATCAGCAATGACATCGGCAATCATGGTGTTGAGATCCGACTGAGGAGAAAATCCTGTCGCAGTTCTCAGCTTTCCGGTATCCGGAACGCGCCGGGGCATATCTTGAAAATTATTATTGAATACCTCGTTATATGGAATCAATTTGATACTGGACGCACTGCCCGTGATTTCCAGCACGCGCTGCGCCAACGCCAGGATACTGATTTCTTCGGTTCCGCCAATATTATAAACGTCGCCGGCAGCCTCCGGATGGTCCATCAGCAATGTGATGGCCTGGACGGCATCCAGAATGTGGGTAAATGTTCGAGTCTGCCGGCCATCGCCGTACACCGTTAGCGGTTGATTCTGCAAGGCCTGATCAACGAGGCGCGGCAACACCATGCCGTACGCAGGTGACTGGCGGGGGCCTACGGTATTAAAAAATCGCCCTATCGTCACGGGGAACGCCTGTTTCTGGTGGTAGGCAAGAGCCATAAACTCATCGAGAGCTTTAGAACAGGCATAGGACCAACGACTGACGGACGTGGCCCCGAGGACACAATAATCATTTTCCTTCAGAGGGGCGTGCGTCTGCAGGCCATAAACCTCACTGGTGCTGGCCAGAAAGAGCGGTTTTTCAAAATCTCGACATGCGTTAAGTACCCGCTCGGTTCCCACCACATTGGTCAGGATACTTTCCAGCGGATTATCAAGAATATATTGCACACCTACCGCCGCAGCTAAATGGACAACATAATGGCAGGTCCCCACCAGGCGGGATATCACAGCTTCATCCATGATACTGCCGGGAATAAAGCGTAACTGCCGATTGGAAAAAAGATGTTCAATGTTGGCGCGCGTTCCGGTCGATTCGTTATCTAATATGTAAACAGCATGTCCGCGCTTCAGAAGGCTCTCCGCAAGATGCGATCCAATGAATCCCGCCCCGCCGGTTATTAAAATTCTTTGCGTCACAATTTTTCTCCAGATCAGATTCACACTTGCCAAAAAGCTACTATCGCATGAAAATCAAAAAAATGGAACGTAACGTACAAATTGAGTCTTATCCAGACGGCTTCGAGGTTCTGATCGGCGGCAAAATCTTTACACGATTTATTGCTCGCAAGTCACTTCCCAAGCCTATTTTCTATCCCCTTTTTACGCCATCGGGAGTCGCGGTTACCCGCAGCGTACCGGAAATTGATGGCGGAGAGGCGGTCTCTGATCACCCCCACCACCGGGGTTTGTGGTGCGGCCACGGCAGCGTGAACGGCTGTGACTTCTGGGAGGAATATAAGCCCGATCACGGAAAAATCCGGACTGAATATGTCTCATATAAAGGTGATGATAAAAAGGGACATATTGATTTGACCGCGTCTTGGGAAGATGCCGACGGCCTGAACATTCTCAAGGAACGCCGTAAATGCGAGGTTTTCGGCCTTGCCGATGCCAATGTAATGGACTTCGCGATCAGTCTTACCCCCGCTGAGCATTCCGCCGTCACGTTCGGAGACACCAAAGAGGGCGGCTTGGTCGCCGTAAGGTTAGCACCGCTGATGATCGCTGAAAAGACCGGGCGCATATTCAACGGGGAAGGCCTCAGTTATTCCGCCAAAACCGCCGGCCCTGAAATAACTTGGGGGAAACGGGCGAGTTGGTGTGCCTATTGCGGCCAAGCCAGCGCCGGAAAATCGGCCACGGTGGCAATTATTCAACGTCCCGGCGGATTTCGTTTTCCGACGTGGTGGCACGTACGGGCGTACGGTTTATTTACCGCCAATCCCTTCGGCCAATCATTTTTTGAATCCGATGTAACGCCCCCGCCGCGCGGGGATTTTACTCTTGGCTCGGGAGAGTCGCTTACGACCTCCTATCGAATTATCGTGGCCGATGGAGATCTGACTTCCGCCCGAATTGCGGAAATTCAACAGATATGAAGGACAACCGAAAGGCGATCGTGGGGGAAGTAAGTTGAGCAGTTTTATTGGGAGATATTCCCAATCGCCCCGCCTGGCCGCACACGCCGCGGGCTTGACGGGCGACAATATCGGTATACCATCACTTTTTAGTTCGCTGGGCAAAAGCCTGATATCGGCAGTGGTTTTCGCCGACAGCGGGAGAAATTGGCAGGCCGGAGTATAATGGATCATTCCGTTCGACATAACGAACGTCCCCGGGAATTAAAGTGGTATCATGCGTCCGCCATATTATATGGCGATTGGGGCACGAGCCGGTTTTACGTTCTCGGTCTGGCGTTCTTTTATTCCCTGTATCAGAGCTTCTGGTATGTATTAGCTGTTGGGGTGCTGGTAGCGCTGGTGGGCGGGGCGTATATCATTATCTGCCGCTGTTTTCCGGATGGCGGCGGTGTCTACTCTTCGGCCAAACATCTAAGCCGGCAATTGGCCGTTATTGGTGCGCTGCTGTTATGCGCTGATTATATTGTCACGGCGGCGATGTCGGCATTTGACGGCATTCAATACATTGGCGTGCCCAATGACGGCCCTCTGGTGCCAATTTGCGGCATCGTCGCAATCATCTTGATCGGTCTTCTTAATTACTTTGGTTTGCGGAAAGTGGGCGTTCTGGCGTTGATTGTCGCCATCGCGACTTTTGTGCTGACGTTGGTGATTACCGCTTTCAGTGTACCGCATCTGGCCGAGGGTTGGCATCGCATTATGGCCTATGGACAAATCACGGGCCATTTCACGGATAAATGGTTTGCATTTGTCAACGTCGTTCTGGCCCTGTCGGGCGTGGAGGCTGTCGCCAATATGACCGGGGTGATGGTGCGCCCGGTGAAGCAGACGGCTCGGAAGACCATCCTGCCGGTGCTGGTAGAAGTTGTGGTGCTTAATCTGATACTGGCCATCGGTATGTGTGCCTTAAGTCCCACACCCTCAAAACCGGCGGAAAGGTTTACCACCCCCGCTATTGTGCTGCATCATCAGGTGCATCAATTCAAGCGAACACATCGTGACTGGAAAAGTCATCCGCAAATGGTGACTGCGGTCACGCGGATGGATAAGAATTTCAGCCGTGAAAATGAGATACAGAACGCGGTTTTGCGGGTCATGGCCAGTGATTATGTCGGACGTCCGTTCGGCTGGATATGCGGCATCGTATTTGGATTACTGCTTATTTCCGCCGTCAACACGGCCATTGGCGCCATGATGAGTATTCAGTATACGATGTCCCGCGATAATGAATTACCGCGTTTTTTATCCCGGCTCAATGTGTTTGGCGTACCCTGGCTGGCACTGATACCGGCGGTGATTGTTCCCGTTCTGATTTTGAGTATTTTTCACGACTTAAGCACCTTGGGTGATTTGTACGCCATTGGCGTTGTGGGTGCTATTACCATTAACCTTTCAAGTGCTGCGATAAACCGGGAACTCAAGCTGCAATCCTGGGAGCGAATTTATCTTGGGGCCGTCGGTGTGATTATGGCCGCCATCGAGATTACTCTGGCGCTGCAGAAGCATGAGGCGCTGATATTTGCCCTTAGTGTGCTGGCCAGCGGATTACTGGCGCGTTTTTATACCAAACAGTATCCGGGGTTGAGCGTGGCCGTGCGATCCCGGGTTCTTGTGGTAAGTTCCGTTCTGGCATGTGCCGTCGGCGTGGCCATGCTGAAGCTGGCCCTGCTATTTTTGCATCACCGTCCCGTTTACGCCGGGTGGTCCTTTGCGGCAGTCGCAATTTTTTTCAGCTTGGCGGTGACGGCCATCTACCAACTGCGATTGTTGGCACCGAAGATCAAGGAATCAGAGGACGCTAAGATTGAGGCGCAGACATCCCCTGAGCAACTGGCTTTTGGCACCCCCGGAAATGAATTGGAAATGTCCATGCCCAAGGTGCTCGTGGCCACGCGAGGCTCCCCTCGCCTGTTGGATTTTGCGGCACAATATGCCAAGCAATCAGGCGCGATTCTTTTTGTTATTTTCGTGCGTCAGTTGAATCTGGCATTTGCCGCCGATAGTGAAGGACCGACCCTGGAAGAAGACCCTGATGCCATCGCCACATTCCGCAAAGCGCAGGACGTCTGCACCAAGGCGGAAGTTCCACTGGTCCCGATTTATGCCGTTTCGCCGGATGTGGCTTACACCATTCTGGATTTTGCGGCCACGTATTCAGTCAATGCGCTGTTGATGGGCGTATCCCGTCGGGGCACCATGCTGCGGGCCTTGCATGGCGATACCCTAACGGCTGTCGCTGATCAACTGCCCCAGGATATTCCGTTGTTAATTCACGCATAAAATATTGAACCGGTGAACTCGGAAAACGCCGGGTTCAGAGGCTTGTTTTGTTTTTTAAGGCTGTATCACCCATGAATGTAACGATGAAACCCAACTGGCACACCAATCCTCAGGCAGAACTACCGGCGTATATTCGCGGGTTGATTTTTGATTGCGATGGTACTTTGGTTGACACCATGCCCATGCACTATCGGGCGTGGCAGACGGCATTGGGTGAAGCCGGGATTCCACTTGCTGAAGATGAATTTTACCGCCTTGCCGGAATGCCAACATTACAAATCGCACAGGCCCTGGCTTTGGAACATAAATCCAGCATCTCCGGCGAGCATATAACCCATCGCAAGGAAGAAGCATACATTGAGAGTATTCCGGATATTGTCCTGATCCCTGCGGTTGTGGCCATTGCCCGGCGTGAACATGGCCGCCGGGGGCTTTCGGTAGCCAGCGGTGGAATCCATCGCATTGTGGATCATCAGTTGCGGGCCGCAGGACTGATGGAATTATTTCCGATTGTTATTTGCGCTGATGATGTCGAACATGGAAAACCGGCACCCGATTCATTTCTTGCGGCGGCTTTACGCATGGGCCTTAAGCCCGAAGAGTGCATTGTGTATGAAGACGGGGAACTGGGCTTTCAGGCGGCGGCGGCGGCCGGCATGAGCTGCGTGGATGTGCGACCATGGTATGGAATTAAATAGGCCGACAGGCTTAATGCACCTCCACCGGTTTGCTGCGGTATTTGGGTATTTTCAGAAAAAATACAAAGGGAATGCAGCATAATACCAGCACCGCCATTAGCCGGAAGTTGAACACATACGCCATGACACCGGCTTGTTGACCTAAAGATTGGTAAATCAATCCCAGTGCCTGCTTGTGGGCGGTAACCGCCGGGGCGTGCACAGCGAACATGTTCTGGATCTGATGGAGCCGGCGGTTAAACACCGGATTCAAGGGTGTGGTATGGGATACCAGCATGTTCTGGCTGCTTTGACTTTCACGACTAAGCAAAGCGGTGGTCACAGAAATTCCGAAAGCCCCGCCGATATTCCGCATTAAGTTGTAAATACTGGTAGCATTGCCCATCTGATCGTTTTGCAGGGTTCCCACCGCAGTGGTCGTCAGGGGTATAAACAACATGCTGGTGGCAAAACCATTAATAATAATAGGCCAGGTCACACTGAACTGACTGATCTGAGGATCCAGGTGTCCCAAAAGAAAGCTGGAATAGGCCAGAGCCAACAGGGCGCTGATCATCAGAAATCGGTTATCAATAAGATTGGTCAAGCGACCGATGATCAAAATGCCAATCACCGAACCCAATCCGCGCGGACTTACCGCCAAACCGCTGTCCAACGCGGAATATCCCATGATTGTCTGAAGAAAAAGCGGCAACAGGGCCGTGGTGGCATACAACACAATTCCGACAATGAATATCAGAATTGTACCGATCAGCAGATTACGGTTCTTCAAGACCCGCAAGTTTACCAGAGGGGCGTCACTGGTAAGCTCCCACGCGATAAACGCCAGAAAACCGATGATCGCAATGGCCGCCGCCCAGCGAACCCATACGGCACCGAACCAGTCCGCATCCTGCCCTTTATCCAACATGATCTGCAGCGCCGCAATCCATACCGAAAGCAGAATAAAGCCGACGGTATCAAGCCTGGTTTTTATGGCATGACGGATATAGGGTGGATCCTCCACGTACGTTTGCACCATGAGAAATGCCACAATCGCCACGGGGATATTAATATAAAATACCCATCGCCAGGAAAATGAATCGGTAATCCAGCCGCCGAGTGTCGGCCCGATCACCGGAGCGCAAATTACGCCAAAGGTGTAAAAAGCCATGGCTTGTCCGCGCTTTTGTACCGGGAAACTTTCCAGCAGAATCGCCTGGGCACTGGGCTGTAAGGCCCCCCCGCCTGCCCCCTGAATAATCAGAGCAAAAATTAAAAATGGAAAATTGGGCGCTGCGCCCGCCATGACGGAGGCTACCGCAAAAATCGTAATGCACGTTAATAAAAACCGCTTGCGTCCAAACGTCCGGCTCAGCCAGCCGGCGGCGGTCAACACCACCGCGTTGGAGATCAGGTAACTGGTCAGTACCCAGGTGGCGTCATCGGGGGTAATGGACATGCTGCCGGCAATATGCGGTAATGCCACATTGGCAATAGAGGTGTCCAGCACCTCCATAAACGTGCCCAGCATCACCGAGACCGCAATCATCCACGGATTGGCCTGCGGCTTCCACAGTGCGTAATCCCGCGACAATGCCGTACTCACAGAAGCGCTCCCACAATTTCTTCTGCCTTTTTAAGCCGGGGTGGCGGACAGTTTGTACATGACAAAACGCACCATCGTGTTGACCGTAAATACGTCACGGAATTTACTGATATCCGGATCCTGTTCAAACGCAGCCATATCCGCTACGGCAAATGGCATGCGCTTTTTAAGCTCGGCAATGCCACCGGCCGTCAGTTTCCCGTTACTGACTAATTCGGGGTTCGTCAGGAACGACTCAATACTCATATCGCCGGGCTGAATTTTGATTCCGAATGTCTTTTCCAACTGGAACTGAATGTCCAGATAATCAATGGATTCCGCACCGAGATCCTGCGTGAGTTTGGATTCAGGTTGAACGTCTTCGCTGTCCACCGCCAGTGCGGAAGTCAACACATCACGGACTTTGGCAAAAACTTCTTCTTCGGTCATCGGCATGTAATACTCCCGTTATCCTTTGCAGGAAACACGTAAGAAACTAAAATCACGACCCAGCCATCCCCGGCGATAAAAGTCGCACCATTGCCGCCGGCACGCGCCGGCGGCAGGTTCAGAGCTCTGTTATGCGACGACGGCCCGCTGAAGCTGATGCCATTGCCGCCGCAATTGTTCTATCATAACATCATCCAGGCCGGCAAGGCTGGAATCCGTATCTTTAAGACTTTTATGTACCAATTCAACACGCCCCTGAATTGCTGTAGCCTCCCCTACGGTACCCCGAATTTTAAACTCACTGCTATGCGATTCCATTCGAATGGCTTGTGCATGGACGCGCAAGGCATTGCCCGGAGCTACAAATGAGCCATACCGGATGCCCCGGGCTTCCCGTAGCACCACCAGGCTGTGGTGAAACCCTTGGCATTCGCGCACCAGCCACGCCGCAGCCTGCACGGCCGCTTCCAGCATCATCACGCCCGGCAGCACTGGAAAATCCGGAAAATGGTCGGCGAGGTATTCCTCCGCGAGGCTCACCTGCTTGATCATGGTAATGGCCTTACCGGACTCCAGAGTTACCAGCGCATCGACAAGGGAAAACTTCAACTCAGAACACCTTGTTCAGGCGGCCTTTCAGCCCATAACCCACCGGGAGCAGCACACGCGTTCCAACTTCCGACAGCATGATGCATTTTTACACGCTTTGCGGCGTTTTGACAAGAAGCGTTAAGGGATGCGCCCAGCCCATTGGCTGGAGCAGCCGGCAAACTGGATGGATTTATTTCCATAATCTTGAAAGTTACGAATAGGATTCAGCCGATGGTCAATGCAGTTATATGGAGGTCAAGCTATTTTTATACCTACCTGTGTCGATGGTTTATTTGACATTCAGTTAATTTATTTTATTATGAAGGGAGGTATGTAAAAGCGGCGGCAAATCATTGCGCGGTTGCGCGTTTCTGGTTGGCTGATTGTTAATTTACCCTTTTAACGTAACCGTTCCATGGTCCCTGTGAATCGGACCTTTGGCGGTATGATTGGTCAGTAGTTCTCAACGCTGCATTTCGGAGTATATATATGGTTTCCAAAGCGGATATGGAAAAAAGCCAGGCGGAATTATGTGATTTATTCCGGCTTTTATCTGATCACACGCGGCTGCAAATTGTCCTTTTTCTGGCTACCGGTGAGCACACGGTCACGGATTTGTGCACCGCCCTGAATTTGCCGCAACCCACAGTGAGCCATCATCTTGGTCTGTTACGGATGAACCGTCTGATCGTCAATGAAAGACAGGGAAAAAAGGTTATCTATTCTCTAGGCTCTTCCGCCAGAAGTTTGAAGAAGGCGATTAAATTTTCGGTTCCCCCCTACGTGGTAACCGTCGACGACGACCGTTAAATTGTAACGCTCCGCGGCCAAACTGGTCTCCTCTGACATGCTCTTGGGCACGTCAGAGAATTAACGGTTCCCCCCACAGCGATGACCGGAGTGGCGGCGTGGATACTGCCAGGTTTATACCCGATGATCTCACGTGCACTATTGCGGGTCTGAAATACCTGCAAACGCCGGCAGGCAAGGCTCTATCCGAAGCAGTAACTCATCGGTTGGCCCAGCAGAGAGCTATTTCCGTCGCTGATATTTCATTATGGCGAAGACAGCATCCAGAATATTCGGTGCCATGCGCTATTGCCGTGTCGCAATGCCGCTTAAAAGCTGCCGACAAATTCCCCGGGCAGTCCAATGAGCTATGGGCCGTCCCCGAAGCGCTGCAACAGGCGACCTCGGCCAGAGTCGCCGCCTATAAAGCCCAGCGGATTGCGAATTTAGCACAACCGAAAATCATTCTGGATCTTTGCTGCGGGATCGGCGGTGATATGCTGGCTTTGTCCCGCCTGGCACCCGTGCTGGCCATGGACATCAGTAGGGTTCGCGTTTGGATGGCCCATAATAATGCCATGGCATATCCGTCAAAATATCCGGTTATGGTGGTTCAGGCAGATTTGCAGAACTTTCCGGTTCAACTAAGTTCCCGAATCTTTGTGCATATTGACCCGGCCCGGCGGTCCGATGGAAAACGCAATCATGATTTTAGTGCCACGCACCCCGCCCCAAGGGTTCTTTTCGCTGTCCTGGAAAAGGCTTCTGCCGGCGTTATTAAGCTAAGTCCGGCTGTTGATTTCTCAACGCTACCTACAGGGCATCTGGAGTTGATCAGCGAGCACGGCACCGTTGTACAGGCATTACTCTGGACGGGAAGCGCCAGTACGAAACTCGGTCCAAACAAACGAACCGCCACGGTGATAGACCGCACCGCAATATGGTCAATTAGCGATTCCAGTACCGACATGGCCGGAGCAGAATTGCATGCCCATCACCCGGAAAAGTGGCTCTATGAAATCGACGGCGCTGTTACACGAGCCGGCCTGGCTGCGGCACTGGCCAAAGAGCTTAAGCTGCGCTGGCTTAGCCCTGATGGCGGTTACATGACAGGCCCGCAATACCTGCATCATCCGGCATTAACGGCCTTTGAAGTATTTGACAATTTCCCATATACGGAATCAGAACTCTTTAGAAAACTCAAAGACGCCGACAAACAACATCCCGCCTCTGCCCGCGCCATAGAAATAAAAACCCGGGGCGGCCTGGGGTTAAATACTGATCAACTGCAAAAAAAGCTGTCTAAAATCTGTGCCGCGGATTACACGGTTTTAATTTATCGTTGCGCTCATGGAAAAGCCTGTGTCATCGCCCGGCGATGCAACAAACCCGCTGGAGGATAATTACCAGCTGGAGAAAGCGACGCAGGCACGCCATTCGAAGAGGCGGTTATCGTCAAATTCAGTTGTCGCCTTCCGCTTGTTTTTTCACCAATTTCGCCTTTTCTTCTTTCGCAAATTCCACCCACTCAATCACTTCAGGTTCGGTTGCATTGCTATAGCGCCTAAGTACCTCATCATAAGCGCTCATGGCAAGTTCGGGCCGGCCGCCGTCATCAAGTGTTTCACCACGATAGGCCAAGGCATTGGCAATGTACCCGTGAATCTTCGGATCCGCAGACCCACCGAACTGGGACAGCAGTTGCTCATAAACCGCCAATTCCTCCGCGTGCGAATCCGTCTTGGAAAATGTAATACCCTTTTCCAGCAGGCAACGGGCCGCCCAGACGGCTTTTTCTCCGGTGGCACGTTCGCCCATCCGCTGGCGACATTGATCGTATAATGCAATGGCTTCCGGATACTTGCCTGTTTCGGTTAAAAGCACGCCATGGCTCACCATCGCTTTAGCCGCGCGGACCAACAATTCCGGTTCCGGTGCATCAATAAAACGCTTCCAAGCCGCCTCGTAAAGCGCCGTTTGCCCCGGCTGGTCGCCCAATTCCCCGGTCGCCCAGCCCTTGTTAAACATGGCAATCGCCACTGAGCCCCGCACCGATAAATCATTAGCGTCGCCAAAGCGATTGATAACCTCGTCACAATCGGCGATCTCTCCCTGAAAATCTCCCATTTCCCCTTTGACGTAGCCGCGGTCCACAATCGCTTCGGCAACTTGGGTACTTAGATCCGAGTTAGCACTGAGCTGTTCCACCAGCTGGTTGTACAGCTCGATCGCCACGTCAACTTTTCCGGTCTCTCCTAAACAATGGGCTTTGCCACACATGGCCCAGGCCACGGAATCCAACAGATCCGGTTCCGTGGCATTACCAAATCGCCGCAACACCTCATCGTGTGTAGCAATCGCATCTGCATATCTCTTTAGATCTTCATACGCACTTGCCTTCGCCAGCAGGGCGGCGGCGACGCATCCACGAAGCTCTAACTCGGTCACGTCCCTAAATCGTTCAAGCAGATTATCATACATGGCAAGTTGCTCTTCCGACTTGCCCATCTCGCCCAAGACGTAGGCTTTGCCGCTCATGGCTTCAGCAACTTTTAGTTGCAAAGCCGGTTCTGTAGCGACACCAATTCGGTTCAACACTTCGTCATAACAGGCGATCGCCTCCGTAAACATTCCCAGATCGGCGTAAGCAAGGCCCTTCATAGAGGTGGCTTTGGCCAAGGTTTTCCGTTCTTCCAGATCAATCGAGTTTTCGAGCTCGCGCGAAATACTGTCAAAACAAGCGATCGCGTCCTTAAATTTTTCACTGCGGCCCAACGCAAGCCCTTTGTCGAAAAGCGAATCCGTTACAAACCCGCGCAATCGTAGCTCGGTAGAGTCTCCGAATCGGCGAAGGACTTCGTCAAAACTCGTAATGCCGTCCCCATCGCGCCCGATTTCGCAGAGGATATACCCTTTGTTGTAAAGGGCTTTGGCCAATTGGACGCGCAGTTCCAAGTCCCCCGCATCGGAAAACTCCGCCACAGTTTCGTCGTAGATGGCAAGTTCCGCATCAGGCTGGTCCATCAGGCCCAGCGAAATGGCTTTATTGATGCGAGCTTTTACCGCCCAGACGCGAAGTTCCGGTTCCTGACAAACCTCCATTTGTCGGATTAATTCATCATAACAAGACATCTCTTCATTTCGCCGCCCCAAGTTACCCAGGGCAATGCCAAAATTAAGCTTTGCATCGGCCACGAGTAGCCGCATTTTTACGTCAGTTTGCCCGCCGAAATCCGCAATTGGTTGGCTGAACTCGGCGATCGCCTCGACGTGCTTACCGGCATCGGCAAGATCCAGTCCGCAGCCCAGCATTGCTTTGGCTTTACTGAATTGATCCATTTCCAACATCGCTGGCTCCGCAGATTACCCGTCTAAAGAATACATACACACGGCGATTGGGGCAAACGCTCGTTTCCTCACGCGCTCCCTCCGTCCACGGGAATCTAAGTATTTTACGGTATATTCAGGCGCACTCCCTGGTTTGACCAGGCGCTGTTGCAACTTTTTTTGTCTGTGTTACGGTATTGATTGCAGTCGATATAGGAGATGTTCATGCACTATCGGATACTGGGTCGTACCGGGGTTAAAGTAACACCGCTTTGTCTGGGCACGATGAATTTCGGCGCACGCAGCGATGAGGCCCAAGCGGGTGCCATTATGGACGCGTATACATCCCTGGGCGGTAACTTTATTGATACCGCCAACGTTTACAACGACGGACGATCAGAGGAAATCATCGGGCGGTGGATGAAACAGACTTCCAAACGCGATGAAATCGTGCTGTCCACCAAAGTCCATGGCCGCCGATCACCGCACATTAATGATGCCGGCAATCACCGCTGGCATATTGTCCGGGAAGTGGAAAAATCGCTTAAGCGTCTGAACACGGAACGCATTGATGTTTATCATATTCATCGTCCGGATGCTGATACGCCCATTGATCAGACGTTGCGGGCACTGGATGATCTGGTTCGGCAGGGCAAGGTGCTTTATCTGGCCAGCAGTGTATTTGCCGGTTGGCAATTGGCTGAAGCGCATTATGTCGCCCAGACACTGGGGACGGCCCGATTTGATATTGAGCAGCCGCAACTGAATATTATCGACCGTCGGATTGAAAGTGAAATACTGCCCTTTTGCCGCAAGTATGAAGTGGCGACGATTACCTGGGCACCGTTGGCGCGGGGCCGCCTGGCGGGCGTCTACACGCGCGGGGGTCGAAAGATTCCCAAGGGTACCTGGTACGACGCACAAAAGAAAACCGACTTTCCCGCCAGCCAATGGCCGGTGATGGAAGCGGTGGATCGCCTGGCCGACGTGCGGGGTATTTCCAGCAGCCAGTTCGCCATTGCCTGGTGTTTGCAGGTTCCGGGCGTCACGTGCCCGATCATTGGCCCGCGCACCGTGGATCAACTGCGCGATAACATGGAGGCTCTAAAGGTCAAACTCTCGGCAGAAGAACTAAAAGCCGTGGATGAACTGAATCCACCGGGAAATCTCTGCCGTGATCCGCAGCTTGGAACTGTGCCGCGTTAAATAGCCACCCGGCGAAACGTAATTGTCTAGAATCCGCGTGCCTTGGGCGGCCCGCAGCAAGATTACAGAAATTCCGATTAATCCGGTGTTTCATCTTCGGGTTGTGCGCTCGGGTCTGCGGAGTCCGGATCGGCCGCAACCGATTTTTTCCGGGCGGTAACCAGTGTCGCCAGCACAACCCCCAGGACATATAACAAAACCAGCGGCAGAAAAATACTGGAAAACGTGACAACATCGGGTGTCGGTGCCAAGAGCGCTGAAAGCACGGCCAGAATCAGCACCGCATAGCGCCACATTTGCCGGAATTTATGCGCCGGCATAACGCCGATTTGAGCCAACACCATCATGACCATCGGCAACTCAAAAGCCAAACCGAATACCAGCGCCATAATTGTCACAAATCCCAGATAATCATGGAGCATCGGCAAGGGCGCAAAAAGTGAATTAGCAGGCTGGGCATTGATGGCCAGGGTTTTATTATCCGCATGAAGCAGCAATCGGCCCTGCACCGCGTTATACCACAGCGCAATATGATGCTTGGGAAAGTGCGTGGGATTGCTGCGCACCATTGGTATCAGCAGTGGCTTGGCCTGATCGCCGGTGGGGAAATTAGCCCCATTATTTACCCCCGGTTTATTGCCGTAAATCAGATTCTCAATGGCGTTGGGCTGCAGATGTGGCATGGGCACCTGCTGGTTAAACGCCAGAAAAAATTTCAACATGATGGGCAACACCAGGAGAAAAAAGAACGCCACACCCGAAATAAACAGCAGGATGCTCGGGACGATATAGCGATATACCAGCGATCGCTCGCGGTGGTAAAGTCCCGCTGCGATGAAAAGCCAGAACTGATAGATGATCCAGGGGCTGGACAGCAGCAAGCCGGCCTTAATTCCCAGCATCAGATACATAATGACATTGCCCGCAGGCTTATTATAAAGCAGATACTGCGGATATCCGGAATACCGCAGGGCCAGCAGATACGGTTGAAACAGAAAGTCGATAATGTAATTGGCGAATAACGTGCAGATGGCAATACCGATGGCCGCACCCATGAGCGACAGAATCAGCCGCTTGCGCAAGTCATCAAGGTGATCGCCAAACGACATGGCGGGCATCTGCTCGTCTTCACTGGGAGCCTGGGAAATTTTGGCCAAAAAATGTCGCCATAGGGCCATATGTGTTCGTTCCGTCTCAATTTGCACCGGCCAAAGTCGTTTAACTTATGGCGTGCTGTCCACAATTTTTCCATCGCATAACGTCACGACCCGATCCGCCTGGGCCGCAATATGAATATCATGCGTGACCAGCAGGATGCTCTGGCCGCTGCCTTTGTGCAAGCCGCGCAGCACATCCAGAATCGTCTGCCCGGTTTTAGGGTCGAGATTACCGGTCGGCTCGTCCGCCAATATCACCGCAGGTTCGTTAATCAGCGCCCGGGCGATAGCCACACGCTGGCGCTCACCGCCGGACAATTGCGAAGGCCTGTGCCGCAAACGGTCCTTCAGCCCCAATTGCTCCAGCAACTCCAACGCCCGCCGCTTTCCCGGCCTGGCCCGGATACATGCCTTATACCATGGAGCACAAACCATTGCCGGAAGCAAAACGTTTTCCAGAACACTTAATTCCGGCAACAAATGATAAAGCTGAAATACAAACCCGAATGCGTGATTTCTCAGGCGATGCCGACAGCGGCGCGAAAGCCGGCTTAAATCCTGTCCACGAAACATCACAGATCCGTTATCGGCGGATTCCAAAGCCCCGGCGATATGCAGCAGCGTGCTTTTGCCGGAACCGGACGCCCCCACCAGGGCGACAAATTCACCTTCAAATACCGTCAGGGAAGCGCCGCATAATACCCGCACGTCCGCCGGCCCCAGGCGAAATGTTTTGTTGATATTACTTAATTCCAGCATCGCTTTACGCGCCGTGAAATCACTTGCCATAGCAGCACTATTCATAACGCAACGCCTCCACCGGATCCTGACGTGCTGCGAGAATGGCGGGTATCAAGGCACCCAGCAGGCCCGCTAGAATAGCAAAAATTACAATCCATAGTACCGCGTTAGGGTCAATCTGATCGGGAATTTTGGAAAAGACGTAAATCTTCCGATTCCATATCGAGATGCCGAATATGCGCCATAATATATGGTCATGTATCCAATTGTCATTACGTACAAATGATACGCCGGTACATAAGCCCAATATCGCACCGGCGGAACTGATCAACATGCCATACAGCAGGAATATAACTCCCACGCCCTCTTCGCTTCCGCCAATGGCTTTAATAATGCCGATATCGCGCGTTTTATCCCGCACCAGCATGTAGAAAATCAGGAATATGACAATCACCACAACCAGACTCATCAATCCCAGCAGAAAGGTGATCATATTACGCTCATTGTCCACTGCCCGGATATACTCCGCCTGTACCTGATCCCACGTTCGCACACGGATGCCGGCAATTTCCATCTGAGGATGCAGCAATTCCAATTGATGTACGACATGGGCAATCGTTTTGCGGGCCGCCAGAATATCAGCCTCACTGGAATCATGCCGCACCAGCACTTGAATTTCACTGCATCGCCCCGGCCGCACGCCCCCTGACAGCAGATCCTGTCGCTGCATGAACGCCATTTTCTGAGCCACACGAAACGGGATATACACCGTCTTGGAATCGACGGCATAGACGCGCGTGCGGGAATCATCCACAACGACAAAACGCCGGCTTTGTGGTTGGGCCAATGTCGCTTTCATGGTCACCGGCACCATGGTGATAATGACCGGAGAAAATCGCACGCCCGGCGGGCGATGATAATGGCCAAAGCGGTCGCGCTGGTATAACCCCAGATCAACCCCGATCACGCAGCCATTTTTCGGTTCGTCCGAGCCGGTCATGTACCGGTTGGCGGCTTGCGGGGGCGGAGTAAAGCTTGGCACCCTGGCCACCATCGCCCGGCGTAAGGCCGCGGCACTGGGAAAGGAACTCTTGGCTAATGCCTGCACCATCCGCAAATCACGATCCGCCCGATTCTCTTTGTATATCGCCTGCTGATAATCCTCATGGGCGATAACTTGCCAGTGCTGTCGGATACCGGCAAACCACGCATGATTGCCGATGGGCTTAAGATTCGAAAAGGCCCGCTGCCGCGCGTCTTCTGTCTTAGCGGCCGCCAGCAGCCGCTTTTGTGCATACGCCAGCAGCTTGGTTCGGGTGGTGGGGAAGCCGACCCCGCGCAAATCTTCCACGGCCTGCATGGGAGCTTTATATTGCCAGAACAGGCTGCTGCCGAAAGAACTTACCTTGGATTCCCTTCCTGCCTCAACGCCCATCACCCGCACGCCCGTATTGACCTGAAATTCCGGCAGATTGAACAAGCCGTAACCGCTGATCACCGGTGTGCTGGCTTTTACCTGCGGCAACAGAGCCAGTCGCTTTTGAATCTGCCGATAATAGGGAAATCCGGCCATCGAATCGCTCTGGATCACGACATCGCCCATAAGCGAACGGCCCGCGTCCCGCACGCGGTTGACAAACCCGGTCATGATGCTGTTCACGATAATCAGCATCATCACACAAAGCCATACCGCCAGCACGGGAAACAGCACAATGCCTTTGCGCGTCAAATAACGAAAACAGAGAAATATCTTGTACATCAATCAATCAGGAATGTACCGTCAGATGCGAACTGCCGGTGAAATATCCTTATCCTTTTTCAGGTCTCCTGGGTGGAGGCATGGGAAGTTCCGGCGGCCCCACGGGATTTAAGCAACGGGAATAACACCACGTCGCGTATGCTGGTTCTATTGGTCAGCAACATCACCAGTCGATCGATCCCGATTCCCAGCCCCCCCGCCGGCGGCATTCCGTGGCATAGCGCCTCGATAAAATCATGGTCCATGCGGGCCATGGAATCTTCCTCTTTTAAGCCTGCAAGCTGCGCCGAGAATGTTTCATACTGTATAAACGGGTCATTAAGTTCGGTATACGCGTTCGCCAGTTCCATACCGGCGATATAAAGTTCAAACCGTTCCGCCAAGTGCGGCATCCCCGTTTTTCGTTTGGTCAATGGACATAAACCGGCGGGGTAATCATAGACAAAAACCGGTTGGTCATAAGCATTGAGTTTCGGCTCAGCCAGGCGTTCAAACAGCGTTCCCGCCAGCACGTCATGATCTGTCTTGTCCACATCGGCAAGGCCATGCTCTGCGGCGCGTTGCCGCACCGCCGTGTGATCCGTCATGGGCACACCGACATGCTCAAGGAATAAGTCACTGTAGGCAATGCGTTGAAATGGCGGGGTAAAGTCAATCATGCGTTCGCCGTAGGGAAGTTTTATTCCGTCCGAAGCAGTAGAAGCCGCGTGGACCATGGCATGGCGCGATGCCGCCAGAGATGCCAGCAATGTTTCTGTAAGTTCCATCATACCGGCCAGATCACTGTACGCCTGGTACAGTTCCATCATGGTAAATTCAGGATTGTGGCTGGTATCAATGCCTTCATTACGAAAGTTCCGATTGATCTCATAAACCCGTTCCATGCCCCCCACCAGAAGCCTTTTAAGAAACAGTTCCGGACTGATGCGCAAAAATAAATTAATATCCAGCGCATTATGGTGGGTCACAAAAGGCCGTGCCGCCGCCCCGCCGGGAATTGCCTGCATCATGGGCGTTTCGACTTCCACAAATTGCCGCCCCGCCAGGAATTCACGAATCGAACTCATGATGCGTGAACGGGCCAGAAAGACATCCAGTGATTCGGCATTCGCGGTCAGATCCAGATAGCGCTGGCGGTACCGCGCTTCAATATCCGCCAGGCCATGAAATTTTTCCGGTGGTGGCAAAAGGGCTTTGCCGGCCAGGCCAAAATTATCAGCCCAGATTGTTACTTCACCAGTTTTAGTATGGCCAAGTTTGCCGGAAAACCAGGCAATATCTCCCAGTTCCAGCAATTTGGCCTGATCCCAGAGCGGTACCAGAAACTGCTTGGCCAGACCAATTTGAATTTTACCAGTCCAATCACTAATGGTAATAAAGATCAACTTGCCGATGTCGCGAAGCAGCGTAATGCGCCCGGCAACTTTAGCCGATGGGCCGCCATCATGGGGTGTTTCAGCGGTGTGCAAACTGCGCGCCGCCGCCGCGGACATCAATGCTTCAATGCGTGTGCCGAAGGGGTCCGCACCGGCGGCCCGCCACTTCTCCAGCCGTGTCAGGCGGAACTTAAATTCTGGATTATCTGACTGAAGCATGTTTCCTCTACTACATTCACCAAAGCAATGTATTGTAGCGGTCAACGCTATCCGTGAAAACTGCCGCCGTAAATCCGCCGTAAATCAGCAATTGCCAAGCCCCATTTTCAGATATGTTGGCCCCATGTCGTGCCTCGCACAGGGCGAAACGGAATTACAGCGGTGCCGCGAAGATGGCGTCCATATCGGCGATGCGCGTGTCCAGATCGGCGCGCAGATTCACGATGGTTTGCTGGATTGCCAGCAACTCACCTTGAGCTTTAATCTGGCGATCAATACTGCCATTACCCTGCTGAAAATCAGCGCGAGCCAGAGAGGCAATGATCTTCAGACGCGGCAGTATGGTATTTTGAAAAATATTGATCTGGCGATCATCATTGTGCATGGCAATGAGATCCACGAGTAGTTGCGCCGCCAGAGAAACCTGGGTGCTGCGCCAGGCGGCCTGCGTGGCTCGAAGCTGATCGCCCGCCTGGGCGATGGCAGCATTGATCGCCTTATAGCGCAATACAGGAATAATCAGGGATCCGGAAAAACTCTGCGCTGTGCCATCCAGACTGCTGGAAAGGCCGATATCAAAATTGGGAATATACTGCTGCCTGGCTCTGCGGATGTCAAAACGGTTCGCGGATACATCCCGCGCCAAACCGCGTAATTGCGGATTTCGCTGGGCGGCCAGGAGCCAAAGTTGTTGGGCGTTCAAACGCGGCGCAGATAGAACCGCGATGGCCGGCGGCGGAGACAGCGGCTCTGCCGGAGGACGTCCAAGAACAGCATTGAGCTTCGCTAAGTCACGGGGCAACTGATGTTGAAGGTTGATGATTTGCGCATCCATCTCATCGACAGCATTCTGGCCCGCCAGCCATTGACCGGCACTCTTTCCGCCGAGGCTAATGCCAGAGCGGCTTAGTGCGGCGCTGGTGGCCAGAAGCTGCCGCCGGCGTTGATTTAATCGCAATACAGCCGCCGTTCTGCCATAGCGATACCAGGCCGCCAGCACAGCGCGCCGAACCGCAAAGATCGCCGCGCGATACTGCCAGCCCGCAGCCCGCGCCGATTCCAGCGCCGCCCGGGCTTGCGTGGTGAGTTTGGACGGCCAGCGGATATCGCTGCTGGTCATATTGCCGGCACCCAGAATCGTATTGGCCAGCGACGCCTGGCCATTTTGCAGACTCGTACCGGCATTGAGCATCAGCGTAGTAGCCTGAGTACCAGCCTGGGGAATCCGTTCAATGGCCGCGCGCCACTTCCAATAGGCCTTTTCAACGTCCGGACTGTTCAGTAGCGCGTACTGGACCAACTGGCGGGACCTAGCCTTCAGCGGCAGCGGAGGAAGATGGCGTTGTGCGTAGGGTTTTTCGTAGGGTTTACCGGCTTTAACAGCGGCCCGGCGCAGAGCATTCTCACCTTTCGGCGTGACGGTACAAGCCGTCAATAATATGGCGGCTCCCAGCAAAAGGGCTAAGGCCAAAGTTGAAAACGATGAATGATGCGATTTCATGCGGCATCTCCTTCGGCAGTGGCGGGACTGCCGGGCTTGGACTGCTGGCTGGCAAAATGCCCCCGCAGGTGCCAGGCCATAACGATGTAATAAAGCGCCGGCAGCACCAGCAGTTCCAGTACAAACGCGCTGCCTAACCCACCGATCATCGGTGCAGCCAGCCGGCGCATGACGGTGGCCCCGGCACCATGCACCCACAACAGCGGCGTAAGACCGATCAGGGCGGCGCATACGGTCATGGTTTGGGGCCGAATGCGGCGAACCGCCCCGGTGTGCACCGCGTTAAATAGATCACGCTTGTTGCGCAGCAGTCCGGAAGCTTTCGCCTGCGCAAAACTGACATCCAGATACAGCAACAACACCAGACCCATTTCCGCACAAAGTCCGGACAATGCGATTATTCCTACCCACACCGCCACGGACATATGGTAATGCAGGAAATATAAGGCCCAGATGGCCCCCACCAGACCGAAGGGCACAGACAACAGCACGCCCAGCACCCGGCCTACACTGCCGGTGGCTACAAACAGCAGAATAAATATCGTCAGCAGGACCATCGGCACGGCGAGTTTCAACCGGGCGTTGGCCTGTTGTATCTGTTTATATAGACCAATCCACTGATACGTATAACCCGGTGGCAGCGTTACGTGCGAACGAATCGCTGCGTTGGCCCGGCGCACATAACCCACCGTATTGCTGCCCGTGGTGGTGATGTTGATATAGTTGACGGTCATAGCGTTCTGCGTATCGATTTCCGGCGGCCCGGAACTATAGTGAATATCAGCCAACATTCCCAGCGTAATAAATGTTCCATTCGGAGTGGCGATGGGCAATTGTTTAAGCTCGGAAATACTGCCGCGAAGATTGCGGAAATAGCGGACATTAATGGGCAGGCGCTTCAGGCCCTGCACCATCGTACTGATTGGTTCACCGCCGATGGCCATGGTAATAATGCGCTGTACGGCCGCCTGCGTAAGGCCATATCGGGCGGCGACCAGACGATGGACATGAATATCCAGGTAGTAGCCGCCAAGGGTCTGGTTGGCGATGGCACTGCCGGTGCCATGCACATGTTGCAGCGTTTGCGCAATAGAGTTTGACACTTTGCCCAGCACGCCAAGGTCTGAACCGAAGACGCGAATTCCCAGCAGCGTTTTGCTGCCGGTGTTGGCCATGTTGACCCGATTGGCGATGGGCATGGTCCAATAGGCGGCAAATCCCGGTATCTTCAACGCCTGATTCATCCCGTCATGATACTTACCGGCCGCACCTGTCCAGCCATTCATCACCTGGTTCAGCGTCACCGGTGCGCGGTCGGGCCAAAATGTATGCTTGCATGGCCATTGCAACCAATGCGGCCAGGAATGATAGAAGCGGGGAATATTTACTTCCGGCCATTGCGCGCGGCGCTTCAGGCGGACAATCGTATCCACCATATTCAACGGTGCCGAATCGGTAGCGGTATCCGCCCGGCCGATCTGGCCCCACACGCTTTTAACCTCCGGAAAACTTTTGATGATTTTGTCACTCTGTTGCAACACCAGTTTGGCTGCCCCGACACTGATGCCGGGATAGGTTGTGGGCATATATTCCATGTCGCCTTCATACAGCGGCGGGGTAAATTCAGTTCCCAGCCGGCCAAACGGCCAAATCACGGAAACGCATAAAACGACGGCCACGAGGATCAGCGGCCAGCGCAAAAACATGGCTGCCCGGAAAATGGGATCAAAAATATTCTGCAGCAACGTGGCGATAAAATTGTGTTCCTCATGGATGATATTTTGCGGCAATACCAGCAACGCGGCCAGAATCATCCAGCCGCCGCAAATCCACCACCGGTAACGTGCCGGCAAGCCTCCATCGTGGCCCATCGCCCAATACAATCCGATTGCCGGGCCGAAAATAATCACAACGGCCAAAGGCAACCATATCCACCATGCCCAGGTTTTGGGAAAAAATCGGGGCGTAATAAAATAGATCATCAGCACCGGCACAAGAGTAATTGACAGCAGGGACGCCGAGGCAATGGCAAAAGTTTTCGTCAGGGCCAATGGGCTGAACATCTTGCCGCTTTCGCCGGGCAGAACAAAAATGGGCAGAAAGCTGACCGTAATAATCAGCAGACTGAAAAATAGACTGGGACCCACTTCCGACGCTGCCGTCAGAATCAGCTCGGTACGAAGCGTAGGCGAATGGCCGGCCTGCACGCGAATCTCATCGCGGTTGAAATGCTGGTGGGCATTTTCAACCATCACGATGGCCGAATCCACCACCACCCCGATCGCGATGGCGATGCCGCTTAAACTCATGATATTGGCGCTGATCTTAAGCCAATACAAAATCGCCAGACTGATCATCATGCTCGATGGAATGACTGTGATAGCCACAAGAGCGCTGCGGCCATGCAGTAGAAATAAAAGACAGATCAACGCCACGACAATCATTTCCTCGCTGAGCGTATCGGACAGGGTGTTGATGGACCGATTGATCAGATTGACACGATCATAGCCGGTTTTAAACATCACCCCCGGAGGTAAACTGGCGGCCAGAGCGGCGATCTTCTTTTTTACCGCCGTGACCACGCGGAATGTATCGGCCCCATAACGGACCACCACAATGCCGCCGACCGTTTCCCCCTGGCCATTCCAATCCAGAATTCCCTGGCGCTGTGCGCCGGCTTTCTGGACCGTTGCCACGTCGCTTAGCAGAATGGGTGTGCCGTCGGTGGCCCGCCCCACCGGC
>JAJZGH010000046.1:22553-22958 GCA_021798635.1 Planctomycetota bacterium
ACGGATCGCAGTTGTGCAAGATTCTTAAGATATCCGCGGCTGCGGACAATATATTCAAATTCACTGCGATCAATAACCGCTCCACCGACATCATTATTAGAGTGTTGCACATCGCGGATGACCTGATTGACGCCCAGATGGTAAGCCACCAGTTGGTTGGGATTCAATACCACCTGGTACTCCGTGGTAAAGCCGCCGAGTCCGGCAACTTCTGAAACCCCGGGCACCGCTTCCAACTGATAACGCACGAACCAGTCCTGCAATGAGCGCAGTTGCCCCAGATTCATATTGCTGGAAAGCAGCGGCTGATGGGACAGCGGCGATGTCCCGGGCTTATCAAAGGCACGGACCAGCACCAGACGTGCCCGCACCGCAGCCGGGGCCGAGTTGCGCTGCGCGTACCAT
>JAJZGH010000287.1 GCA_021798635.1 Planctomycetota bacterium
AAACGTGGGGCAACTGGTGGGACGACCGGACGGGGTTCAACTTCAAGGATTTTATTAAAAAATACAGGCAGATACGCCGGCAGAATGGGGAAAGGGAAATGTCACCCACCCGACTTAGGATGCAGCGCTTCCGTGATAAGGGCCGTGATTATCTGCGGCGGGGAAGCTAAAAATATTTGCCGGGAGTGCCCAGAAATCAGCGGCAAGCTCAAGGACCTTGAGGGTGGCGGCGTAATACGCATCGAAATAGAAAGATTGTACAATGCCAGCTACGATTGGATCGAAAAAACGTGCAAGCGGATAGAAGCGAATCGCCTTGACAAATGTCCGCGCTGCGAAAGTAATTCGCCAAGCCAGTGGTTGGAAAATGGCCTTGGTGCCTGACAACTGCAACACCGTTGGCGGGATTTCCCACTCAGCCCTGAGCGTCGCAGCGAAGACGTGGCTACCCGCGCACGCGGTAGAACACATTCAGAAGCTGGCCGTCAGCGGCCGCTTTGCGGTAGCGCGATCACCTTGGCAACCCTCCTGGCCGGTATTTCCACATCAATGCCATACTCGGTAATTTCGTAGCTCGCGTTACGTCTGACACACGCGGCTGCACGAATCTTATCCCCATTTTTAAGGATAATTTCAAACCGTGCGTGCGGCCCGGGTGTGGACGCTGGGACTGCCCTTAGGGAGGGATCCGGTGCCGACAATATCCCGCTACGGTGTTGTGTAGTGTTGTGCGGCGATTTTTCATTCCGGCGATGAATGGAAAATGTTGCGACGGGGGTTGGTGTGTGCTGCTACTCACGGTTCGACATCAGAAAAAAAGCATTATTGGCGGAAACATTGGGATCGGATACCTAGATTGGCGGTATTGACGGTTGCTTTTTTTGTGTGATAATTGCACAAAGGAGAAGCGTTTATGCCCGTGAAACCCCCGCCGCCCGCTATAGTCAGGCCCGCACCTGTTATAACCATAAGGATTAACGGCAAGCCCTACGAAGCTCTCCTGTGCGACACACCCGCAACACGCAACCGCGGGCTTGCCGGCACACCGGAAGGCTCGCCGCGGTGCTGCATTATGGTATGGCACCATCAAATATCAAAAACGATCCTCGGAGCCAAACATTTGTTTCAGCCGTATCTTATTTGTGAGGCTGGAAATACCAGGCCCTCAGGAGCGACCGTTTGGTCCCGGGGTGTATTGCATCCGGGTGGGAGCCTGTTAGTTAACTTCGTCTTGACAGGCCAGCCCAAACGACCACGGCCAACGCTGGTTGAAGTTCCGGCCTCCCTTTCCGGATGGGCACAATTGTCAGTCGCATGGAAATTCCCCCTCCGCGACGTCCAATACCCGCCCGCAAAAAAGCCGAAATCAAAACCCCCGGCACCCCCAAAACCCAACGAATCACAATAACACGCCAGGCGGCTCGCGCCCCATCTGGATAAATATGATCCTCTCCACCCATAAGCTGCGCCGGACACGCAATTCCGCCGGGGCGGGGCCATTCTTTAAGCACAATCGCGCCCCATCAGAATCACCGCTGTCTCCTGCATTATTTTAGTTTCCCGTTTTTGTTTTCGAGGTACGAGCGGAGAAATGAATCATCGTTAGAACCGACAAGCCGGACTAAATCCCCGTCTGAAAATTCAGCGACTCCGCGTGGGAGTAAGGCGTCAATCATTGTACGCTTTCGGGCCAGTTCGCATAAATCGTCGGCGAGCTTGATTGAGTCTTTATACGTTGTAGAGTGGCGCGCAATAGCTTTTTGGAGTTTCCTCCACCAGGCGTAGTCTGGTATTGGCTTGCGGCCGGGGCACCGAAGCATGACTCCCACAGTGAATATGCGCCCTGGGATTTCGAAGCGCTCGGCGGCGTAGCATTCACACCGCCCAGAGAACTTGGCCTCGCGGAGAGCCTCGAAGACACAGTAGGCACCGTGCAGTATGTAATCAAATGTTTCCGGTTTAAACTCGAAACCAAACACACGGCCGTATTGATCAACGGAAAGCGGCTCGGAAGTTCCCAGGTAATCGCGAATCAGGCGTCGCAGATGTCTCAAGTCCTTATAGACCCGGTGCCTGTAATGTTGGTAATTGAATGGTAAACCGGTGTTATCGCGCAGTAGCAGAGTTGTATCGGGCGAACGGCCGATGCCATGGCAGTAGCCAATCTCGTAGGAAACACTGTGCGAGTCGCCGCTACTATCAATGACAACCAACTCTGCATCGCGGAGCAGTTTACAGACCTCATCGACCACAGCCCCAGATGTTCTGATCTCGTCGGCACGGGTACATGTGTAACCCACGGCCTCCAACTCTTCGCGGATTGCAATGTATTTCTTATCGTTCCAATGATTAGGCCCATACTTCATGGCCACAAAAGCCCTCGGTTCGGTCTGTTGCGTAACCGGTGAACGCGTGTGAACGGGCATTGATTCTCCTACCGTTGGCAAATATATCGGTCTTGCATTTAGGATATCAATATTTCGTAATTGAGCACATTTGTATCCTCTTTTTATGTCAGGCCAGTCTTTCTGGACCTCGCCAAAACTCAACCGATGCTACATGGCTCTCGGGAATGGCAGCAGTGCAGCGACGTCTAAAGAACTCCGGCGAATTACCCATTAGTGTAGCGATTTTATGAAGATTTTCACCTTTCATCGCCAGTTGGCTGGCAAAGGCAGGTACGACGGTACGCAGTCAATGCTATTCGTACCGCGTGGCCTCCCACGCATGTATCGCGTATTTCCGAATTTGCCCCCTGTGACATCCGCCGATTCATGCGTTCTGCTATATAACGCAGTGGCATGGAATGGCGAGCGCCTCCGGGTCTGCCCCGTCCGCAAGGCCCAACGGCCGTGCAGCATGGGGCTGGCGTGCGGCCCTTACTACTCGCGCGTGGCGTGCAACTGCACCCGGAAGCCTGTCCAAGCAATACGCGCCAAAGCCATAAGTGCTGCAAATCAACGGGCTTTGGAATTTCAAGGCCTAAGAATGTAAACCATTATGACCAAATGACTTAGGTATCTTTAAGCCGGTTACCCATGGACAATTGTACTCATATCAATATATTGGGCGATACAGGATTCGAACCTGTGACCTCATGCGTGTCATGCATGCGCTCTAACCAACTGAGCTAATCGCCCGGCTACGGGAGTATTATCCTACAAAGCGTTGGCGGATGTGTCCAGAACATGCGGGACGAACGAGGTGACAGGTGACGGGTTTTTTTGATCCGTGATCCTTGGTCAATGATCACTGGAAGCGAAGCGCTTCCTCATGCTAACTCCTAACTCCTGAATGCTCGTCCAACTCCTTGGCCGCCGCGGCGGCTGTCGACGGGCGGCGGATGGCCCAGATCAGGAAAATCACGCCGAGAAGGAACATGGGCCAACTGTATAGGTCGCCCAGTGATATCCAATGGCCGAAAATCAGTTTGGGCTGATCGCCGGCGCGGAATTGCTCACCGGTCATTCGCATGAGGGGATAAAACGTGGCGAAACAGGCGGCGGTAATGCCTTCCTTTTTCCACCGGGACCCGATGAAAAAACAGAGCAGAAACAGCAGCAGCCCTTCCAGTGACGCTTCAATAAGTTGCGAGGGAATCCGCGGGTTAAGAATTTCACGCAGGTGGGTAATAACAAACGCGTTGCCTTGCCGCGCCAGATTAATTAATTCCATATTGGGGTTCCGGCGTATGGCACCGGCGAGATCAGGATAGCGAACCATCACCTGCTGGGCCAAATGGCGGGCCTGAACATCCAGCTTAATTTTGCGAAGGAAATCCGGAATCTGTTGGAGTTGCGCGTTGAGAAAGGCGGATTTGCCGTTTTGCGCCAGTTTGATGATTTCCTCTTTTGGATGCAGGGCCAGCGCGGGCACGAGGCTGGGGTGATGCCATTGCAGGTGATGGCTGATATAGCGCACCATTCCCGCGACCGGATTTTGATTCATTAAATGGGCACTGGTCGGATGTTTGGCGGCAATTTTTGCGGCCAGGTGGCGAATCCGTGCGTCCAGCGGTTGCGATTGGTAAATCAATTCGGTGGGAAACTGCACCGCCCATTTCGCGTGCGAAATATGGCCATACACTTCGCCATTAATAAAATTAGCGATGCGACCAAAAAATATTCCAATGGGAGCCACCATGGCACCGCAATCCACCAAGTTCAGAAAACGGTAGCCGCGGCGTCTGGCGAAGACGTAGGACGCGGTAAACACGCCGACAATTCCGCCATGGGCCGCCATGCCGCCATCCTGAATTTTTAATAATCCCCAATACGGAAACGGCGGAGAGAAATTGGTAAACATGCTGGGGCGATATAGCAGCGCCTCGCCGAGGCGTCCGCCAATTAATACACCGAAAATTGCAACAAAAAGGACAAAATCCGGCAGTTGCTCCATGGGCAGCAACATGCGGCCCGTGCGGATAAAGCGTTTCATCAACAGGTACGCGATGATAAAGCCCAGCAGATAAGCCGTTCCATACCAGCGGATACCAAATCCGGAATTTCCCCATTGCCAAATAAATGGATTAAGCGTTTGAATATAATAAGCCAGCATCAGAACCGTATGTCTCCATTCAAGTTAAACGAACGTCCAGTTACTGCGTTTCCGGGACGGTTGGGGGAACCTGGAACCTGGAATCTGGAATTTAGCATCTAGCATTTCGCATCTTGCAAAAGCGCAGCGCTTCCAAAGCCTTCTAACTTCTAACTCCTGAATGCTCGTCCAACTCCTAACTCCTCCCCCCCCTGCGCTGTAACCTGTCCCCTGTAACCCGTAACCTAGCGCCGCCCTACTTTACCGGAAGTTCAATCTTTCTTACACTGGCGTAACTGCCCGGTGCCCCGGATATTCACTGCGGCAGCGTTAATTTGTTTTCCCGGTAATGGAAGGAAATTCTGAATGTCGTTTACCAAGTCCCAACGCCTGCAGGCTTTGCCCCCTTATTTGTTTATTGAAATTGACCGTAAAAAGCGCGCCCTGCTGGCCGCGGGCAAAGATGTCATTAACCTTGGGGTGGGTGATCCCGACCTGCCCACGCACAAATTTATTATTGATGAAATGGCTAAAGCCATTTACGATCCCAAAAATCACCGCTACCCCTTTGATGAGGGCGTGCCGGCATTTCGGCACGCGGCGGCACGATTCATGCAGAAACGCTTTGGCGTCGCCGTGGATGCTGATAAAAATATCATCACCACCATCGGCTCCAAGGACGGCATTGCCCATTTGCCCCTGGCGATTATCAATCCCGGCGACGTGGTCCTGGTTCCCCAGCCCGGTTACCCGGTGTATGCCAGCGGAGCCATCTTCTCCGGCGGACGGGTGCATCATCTTCCCTTACTGGAGAGCAATGATTTTCTCCCGGATTTAGACGCCATCCCCGAAGACGTGCGGCAGCAGGCGCGGCTGCTGTGGTTGAACTATCCCAACAACCCCACGGCCGCAACGGCTCCGCTAAGCTTTTATGAAAAAGCGGTGGCCATGGCCAAACAGTACGACTGGATCATCGCCAATGATCTGGCGTATGGCGAGGTTTATTTTGAGCAGCCGCCGTGCAGCATTTTG
>JAJZGH010000047.1 GCA_021798635.1 Planctomycetota bacterium
GCCCGGTTGGCCGGCGTAATCAGCACCGGCACCGACGGCTCGGAGCGCCTCAAGGAGTTCACCAATGGGACGCTGTCGCATACGTTCCACGCCATCGAGCACGTAACGCCCCTCACCGGCAGCGCACAATGCGGCAAGAAAGCGAATGGTCGTGCCGGAATTACCGCAAAACAATTCAGCGGAGGCATTGGGAATCTTTCCGCCGAGGCCTTCGATCGAAATACTTTTTCCGGGCTTATCAACGCCCAGAGAAAATCCCAGCTTTTGCAAAGCTTCGATCATCCGCAGCGTGTCCTCGGCGAACAGCACGCCGGTGAGAGTGCTTTTCCCGTCGGCCATCGCCGCCAGTGGCAACGCCCGGTTGGTAATGCTTTTGCTGCCCGCAATCCGGGGAGAGGCCTTGAAAGGCCGCCCCGGCGGAGTGATGGTAATGACGTCAGGCATTTTTTCGGGCATAAGTGCAACAACGCTTCGCGTGAAACCGCCGGATTAATGGGCTTGCAGAGCGGAAATCCTGTGGGGGATGGGAACTTTGGGGAAAAGTTTCTGCACCGCGCCAGCCTGGCCTTGAGAACCGGTAATGGCATTGACCGCCAAAAGAACAGCGGCCGGATTGCTTTGGGCATTAAGGCCCGAGAGGGAAAAATTGGTCGTTCCGGTAATGGCGTTCATGGCATTGGCGGCATTGTTGATGGCTGGAAATGCGGAAAGCATCTGTTTGCGGTCCAATAAGTGGGCACTAAAATATTGTGCCGTATCACTCATCAGAACAGTTAATGTGTTCATGGCTGCAAGTTTTTGTGCATCCGTCAAGGTGGCGCCGTGCTGCGCCGCTTCCGCCAAGTCCGCTGTCAGACTGCTGATGATATCCAGATTGGTGGGGACAACATCCTGATAGTGTGCAATACCACGGGCCATGGCCTTGGCGATGAGATTGGCCAAGCCGGCAGGAAGGGGATTTTGTGTCAATAAAACAGAGCTCATTTCCCCGGCGACAAGCGGGTCGGTTTCAACGGCCAAGGCTTGTTGCACCGCCGTAACCGCCTGCTGGTAGGCCGGCCCGATGGACATCAGGGCCGAAAAAATATTCCCCATCCCTTTGGCTCCCCAGTATCGAACTGCGGGACTGGCATTGGTCAACGCGGCCTGCAGAGGTGCCTGCATGCTGATGTCACTAATTGAGCCGATGGTAACAGCGGCATTCAGAGCCGTTTTTTTGTTGGCCAGCAGAGATGTGAAGTCATTGGCGACCTGCGTTCCAAAATCGTAGGTAAATTCAGCGGATGGCGGATTGATTTTTGAGAGCAGCGGAGCCAGGAGCTTCCGTCGGGCGCGAACCATATCGCGGCGATGCGCTGCCGCCGACATTTGTTGGGCGTAATATTGCACAAACGCGGCGATTTTGGTCTGGTCGTCCGCGGAAGGCGTGCCGCGGCTAGGCGGCGGCAGCGGAGGGGCCGCCGCGGAAGCTAACTGGGTTAAAAATAAACCCGCCGAACCCAGCAGGGACAGTACCACGCGTTTTTGCCGCTTAGCCATAAATCCTGTATCTCCGATGCGATGAAGGGCTGATCGGCCCGCTGAACCAGCAGCAGGCATGATACGATTTTTCCGCCCAAAGCCGTCCACACAATGCTGAACCGTAACACGCGCAGCGCCGCATGTCAAGATTCACGCGGTCAATTCACGCGGTCAGGCCGTACCGGGGTCTTTAGCGGAATGGTCTTGAGCTTGCGAATCCGGCGTAACTTTGCGGCGGGATTTCCGGGCGGTGGCCGCCCGGCGTTTAGCGGTGACTGTCCGCACCGCAGGTTTAACCATCGTCACGGCCCCGGCGGCATGCAGGGCCATAAGCTGGTCCCGCAATTGCGCCGCCTCTTCATATTTTTCATCAGCCACCGCTTTTTTCAGCAACTTATTAAGTTCCTCACGTGGGTCCGGCGGCAGTTGTCGGCGAATGTCATGAATCATATCTGACAGAATTAAAGCTTCCGGAGATTCTTTGGCCGCGGGATTGCCATAGGTATGAATCACATTGCGCAGTGTGCCTCGGAGAAAAGCGATAGCGGTATTGATGTAACCATCACGCAAAGCGGCACAGGCGCGGGCGCGCCCTTCCATCATGATAATATAGGGGCGATACTGTTCGAGAATTTCCCGGTCCTGCTCGGTGGGGCCGAATTTATGGCACAGGTTTAGCACCCCGATATTATGGCGCGTGTCCCGTACCACCCCGTCATATTGTCCCAGGACAAAGAGACTTAAATAGCGGTGATAAAACATCGCCGATTCTTCGCGTAGTACCTGGCATTCGCGCCGCGTAAGCTGAAAAGCTTTTTCTTCTCCACTGGTTTCGCGGTGTTTTTTCAGGCGATGGAGTTGATAATCCAGTTCCGACGCATATTTGTGCGGGCGCCTGCCGTCCGGGCGGCCGCTGACTTCCATTTGCAGCAGACCCAGATCCAGCCTTAATTGAATTTTAGGTTTGCCATCGCGTCCGCGGATAATGCGAACGTTGACTTGTCCGGGTTCAAAACTCCAACCAGAGAGGGCGGAAGAAATATCCACACTTTCCGGATTTTTTGGTGAGCGCCGCATATTGCACCTCCCGTAAAGTAACACCACCCTCACTGCTCTAATTAAGATTATAGCGAGTGCCGCGCCGGCTGCACGCAAAACTTGAGAAAATTTTACCCGCGCAAAGATTTTTTGCGTCCCAAAACATTCCCGCAACGCTGCCGCATTGAGCTATGGGAGCGCGTTGCGCTTGAAACAAAGGTCAGGAATCTTTTATTGCAATTCATTCTTGCAAAGCGGCGGCTACGGGGCCAGATGCGGCGCAATCTCATGGCCATGCGTAAATTCATAGTAGAGCCGGGCGTATTGGCCGTTACGTTCCAGCAGGCTCTGGTGGGTGCCGTGCTCAACAATGCGACCGTGATCCAGTACCAGCACCTGATGAGCTCCAATAATGGTGCTTAGACGGTGTGCCACAATAAACGTGGTGCGGTTTTCCACCAGGCGCTCCAGAGCCTTTTGAATAAGCAATTCGGTTTGTGTATCAATGGCGCTGGTGGCTTCATCGAGAATTAAAATGCGCGGATTGGCGAGAAACGCCCGGCAAAAGCAGACCAGTTGCCGCTGGCCCAGGCTCAGCGATCCGCCGCGTTCACCCACATCAGTCTGGAAACCGTCTTTAAGCCGAGAGAGGATGTCGTAACAATCCAACTGCCGGGCGGCGTCATAAACCTGCTGGTCCGTCGCATCGGGGCGGGTGTAGCGGATGTTATCCATGACGGTACCGGTGAAGAGAAAATTATTCTGGGAAACAATGCCGGTTTGTCGATGCAGACTTTCGCCATGAACCTTTCGCAGATCATAACCATCCATGAGAATTCGCCCCTGCTGGGGCTGATAGAATCGGCAGATCAGACTGATCACCGTGGATTTGCCGCAGCCGGTCTGCCCGACCAGCGCGATGGTTTGTCCGGCCTGGGCGTCAAAATTAACATCATGGAGCACCGGCTTGGCAGGATCATAGCCGAAGGTTACGTGCTCAAAGCGCACCGCACCGCGAATTTCCGGAAGCAGCACGGCATCGGGTTCATCGGTGACCTGTGGCTTTTCCGCCAGCAGATTTTGCACACGTTCGGCACACGCCATGGCCATCATCGTGTCATTGTAAAAATTGCCGAAGTTAATGACCGGCCCCATAAACCAGTCCCAGTAAACATACAACGCAACAAGTTCCCCGACTTTGAATCGCTGGTTTGCCGGGCCATCAGCGGTATGAAAAACCAGCCACGCGCCAAATAGGAGGATAATCACTTTTCCCAGAAACCCCACCACGCCCAGCAGGGGTTGATAAATGCCGTTGATATAGGCAGCGCGCATGTTATTGGCGGTGTTGGTGGTTTGCAGATCATTAAACACGTCCAGATTCTGATTCTGCCGGTTAAAAGCGGTCACAACGCGCATTCCGGAAATATTTTCCGCCAGGTTGGTGCTCACACGCGTATAACCTTCACGCGTCATGCGCCAGGCCACGCCCACCTTTCGGCGGTAAACATTATTCATCAGATAAAGCACCGGTCCCAGCCACAATACCGCCAGGCCCATGCGCCAGTCCATCAGCATAATAATGGCCGCCGCAATGAGCATCATGGTGAGGTTGGAAAATGCGGTATTAATTCCCCAGACAATAAAATTGGACATGGAATCAATATCGCTGGTGCCGCGCGTCAGGATGCGGCCAAAACGTGTTTTGTCATAGAAGTTCATGGACAGTTCCTGCAAATGCGCGAAAACAGCCCGGCGCAGCGTGAAAATCACTTTCTGCCCGATCAACGTGGTGTAATAAATTCCGAAACGTTGCAGCAGCAGGGCCGCGGTCATGGTTAAAGCCCACGCGCCAATGGTAGAGGTAATATTACAGTACGCCAGTTCCCGCCGGCCAAGATGCGCCAGCGTTCCCGCGGCACCGACACTGAACCAACTGATTATATTGATGATATAAGATGTGAATATATTTGGATGTTTTCCGGGAATATCCGTGTCCACCAGTTGCTGCATATAACGCGGCGTGATCATTTCCAGTAAATTCACCATCGTGCCCACCACGGTGGTAAGAATATACGCATTGCGATACGGCCGCATCCAGCCCAGCACGCCCCGGAGAACCTTGCGCTCAATGGGCTTACGATCCGGCTCAAAATCCGGATCCAGGGATGATACGCCTCCCGATGGACCGGCGCCCTGTCGCGCTGCGGACCGCGGGGTGTCCCTCCGACGGCGTAAAAACGGCAATAGTGGCTTCATAGCGCTCCCTCCGCCGCAACGCGCCGTGATGTTGATCCCAGCGGCGGCAGAACGCCCGGGCCGCCGCCGACAAGCTGCACCTGGGCAATTTCCCGGTAATGCCCGTGTTGGCGCAACAATTCGTCATGCGTGCCGGCCTGCGTGATAGTTCCCTCCTCCAGCACCAGCACCAGATCAGCCGCTTTGACGGTACTTAAACGGTGGGCGATGATAAAAACGGTGCGGTCCTGCAACACGAGTTCCAAAGCGCGGCGAATCAGATGTTCCGTTGCCGGATCCACGGCGGCCAGGGCGTCGTCAAGGATGAGAATGCGCGGATTGGCGACTATGGCCCGGGCGATGGCCAGTCGTTGTTTCTGCCCTCCGGAAAGCGTCAGCCCGCGTTCACCGAGCATGGTGTCATATTGCTTTGGCAGGTCCATAATAAATTCATGGGCCTGGGCAATCCGCGCCGCCGCCTCCACTTGCTCTACCGAGGCCTGGGGATCACCGTAGCGGATGTTGTTAATCACGGTATCCGAGAAAAGAAATGTCTCCTGAAATACAAATCCCATAGCCTGCCGCACCGAGCGCAGGGAAATCGATCGAATATCATGACCATCAACAAAAATCGCACCGACTTGCGGGTCATAGAAGCGGGCCAGAAGCTGCATCATCGTGGTTTTGCCGGCACCGGTAGGACCCACCAGCGCTGTAACCGAGCCGGGAGGCGCCTGAAAGGAGATATTTTTTAAGACCGGCTTTTCCCGATGGTAGCCGAAGGTAACACCGGAAAATTCCACCGCGCCCGGTCCCGGTGGCAATGGCGGTAACGCTGCTTGAGCGATACTGGGATAGGCATAGAGAATTTCAAAGAATCTCCGGGCGGAAACCACGGCCATCTGATATTGGTTGGCAATCTGGTTAATTTGTTGCAAACGGGAGAGAATCGCACCCATCGCTACGCCGAATACCAGAATATCACCGGCGTGCAGTTTTCCGCTGACCGCCAGCAGAGCACCTAGAAAAAACAGCAGCAGATTGGCTCCCGTGGCGATTCCCCGAATCACGGGAATAAAATTCGCCCACATGCCCACCGTGGTCATTACCTGTGAAAAATAGGTATCGGCAGTCGCGTTGTATTTGTCGGTTTCTGTAGTCTCGGTGGCAAAAGCCTTGACCACGTTTACGCCTGCGACATTTTCGCTGTACACGTTGACCAGTTTATCGCCCGTCGTCATGAGATCGCGCTGCACTGGCCGCATTTTTTTTCCAAACCGCAGGATGTACCAGATCCAGAATGGCACGGGAAGTAAGGACGCCAAACCCACCCAGGGATTGATGGTGGCGATTAAAATATTATAACCAATTGTGTAGCCGACAATTTCCGCGATGGAAACCAGAGACAAGTTGACGAAAAACCGCACATTATGCAGATCCGACAAAGCCCTGTTGATCAATTGCCCGCTGGAATGGGCGTCATGAAATGAAAAGCCCACCTGCTGAAGCTGATCATACACCGCCGATCGCATGTGAAATACCATATCCATGCTTAAGCGGGTGTTGGTGATGCTGCGAAAAAAATTGCATACACTCGAAAGAACGATAAAAAACGCCAACATCCCCACCAGCATCAACGCCACATGCAGCGAACCGGTGCGAAACGCATTCCAGTCCGGCTTTTGCGAGCCCCCAGCGATCCCCGTCCCCGCTGAACTTAGTGTGGTGCCGACGGTATTGATCACCACGCGCGTGAGGTCTACAGCCGAAATTTCCAGAAAGACGCCCAGCCCCACCAGCAGACACGCCAGAACCGCCAGCCATTTTACCGGCCGCACAAACTGGAACATGTGCCTGATGAGTTCAAAATTGCTGAAGTTATTCGGATCGCGTGATGCCGTATTCGGTGGAAGCGGCCCGGCAGTGCAGGCAAATTCTGGATGGTTGCCGCCCCGCGCAGGCTCTGCTCCAGGCGGTTGATCCGACCGCGGCTGACCTGAATTCGAAGATTGCTTGTCGCGTTGCATACGTGCCACGAATCCGCCGTTGAACCAATGACCCTGCGCAAACCCGCCCCGTCATAGATGGCGGCCGGGAGGAGCGGTTTCCGCAGGGGTTGAAGTTACTTCAAACAGCCCCGGCGTGCAAACATCCTGTAACGATACATCCTTGGCCGGTCCACGAGGTTCTGCCGGGCCATGGGTCCATTATCCGTCGGCATTTCGGGCACGCATATTTCCAACGGAAGGATCAAACAACTTCCGGTAATTCATTGCCGCTTGAAAAACTTTTTTAGCATCGGCACGTTTTCCCAACGCCTTATTCCGTAGCTTTATTCCATAGCTTTCGCGACGCACTTCGCACAACGTTAAAATTCCATCCGGGAATATCATGCCGCAGGTTTTCTTCCGCATTAGCAGTACTGACAAATGAAATGCCGGCCTTCACCAGCACGGGTCCGGATTTTCGCAAAAATCGTCCGAAGACAATAAGGTCCCGGCCGGTCTTCTGCGTTACCTGCACATCAGCGGCCGGGAATTGTTTCACTGTCGCGGCCGTACTTTCCGCGTGCTTGGGAACAGGTCGCATGCATTCTCCATAAAACCGCGGTTTGTTGATCAGCTACGGTAAACAACTATACTCGGGCGGATTTTCGGCTCCTTTGAGGGCGGCAAAGAGCTATGGAAGCCTTTCGGCCATGAAAAATGGGCAATCAATGGCGCTCATTTCCCGTGGCTGCTTGAGGCCGCCCACTGCTGGCGGGTGACAATGGGCACATAGCCGATGGCCAGACGTTTGGGCGGCGTGACGAGTTGGGCGGGATCGAGATCAACCAGCGAGCCTTGCGTTGGCGGCGGCAGGTACTGACGATTTTTTGTCCAATGGCGCTGGAGCATTTCGGCGCGCTTCTGCATTTTATCGCGTTCGGCCTGGCTGAGATCGGCGTGCAGCAGCGCGGGCTGGTCTTCAAAGCGATACCAGTAATAGGTTACCACCGAGCCATCGCTTAAATGAGCGTAAAAGGGTCCGGCCGCCGGGCCGGGCTTTTTGTAAGAACTATTGGGGCCGTCCGGCGTGGTGTAGGGTTGGGGCGGCCGCCTCCGCGATGGATAAAAGTTGATCCGCTTAAGCCCAGTCGCAGGGGGAACATCGGCCGCGTGTACCGCATGCCATTGGGCCTGTTTTCCCCGGTGCATAAGCCGGTAAAATCGCGGTAACAAGGCGCGGGTTCCATCGGGTCCGTCGTGCACCAACTGCCGGTTCCACGTGAAGCCGTAAGACGCCGGGTCGGGAAGAAATGCTTTGGCGAAAAGTGTCCAAGGCAGTCCGGCGTGCTGCGTCTTGGATGTACTATTGGCATAGATCTTCCAAGTAGACCACAAATGGGGCTTAAACTGCTGCACAAAGCCCTGCGACAAGGGGAGCCTGCCGCTCACCGCAGGGCCGCCGTTAAACCAGGCTTTTACAGGGTCCCAAAGCGCTTGACGACTGTAACTGGTCAGTCGGTTGAGCAGGACGACGTTCCCTTGGCGATCGGCTGGGAAGGACACCTGCCCCAGACGCGCGTAGGTGCCCGTACTTATCTGGCTGATGGCGGCGGGAAGATACTGTGTTTCCATCTGAAAGGCCTTATTGGCAATGGACCATCGCGAGTCGAGCAATTTGCCAACGAGGCGCGCGTGCCTTACGGCAGGGCGGTTCCAGAAGTACGGCGTAAAAAAACAGACTGGCCCCTTGAAGTTACGCGTGTTGAGAAACAATGTCCAGCAGTGATTGCCCATGGGGATGTTTTTGCCGTCGGTGGTTGCTTGCGGATCGGTAAGCGGTAGTGGCAGATAGCCGTACCCAAAGAGTTGACCGTTGACGCCGGGTTTCAGTGTGAGACCATCAGGCGGAAAGAGCAACCAAGGACTAAGCTGGGCCACGGCGTAAGCCCCACGCGGGTGCTTCCAACTGCCTTTGCCATTGCCCGGTGCGTCCGCTATGAACTGAAAATTAAACGCCACACCCCCCAGGTGAAACTTCGGGGCCGCAGTGGGAAATCGGGTACCGCGCCACCAGCCAAGGCCCCCTTCAATGTCCGAATATAAATGTTGCGGGGGCTTGCCTGTGTACTGGGCCGCCATCCATGTACCGAAAAGCCCTGATTGAAATTGATTTCCCGGGTACCGCAGCAGGAGCGGCCAGGCCGCGGAATACATGGAGAAGCCCGCATCATAATTTTTAGGCACTCGCTTGACGGGCACAATCATGTAGCCATCAGCATGCACTCCTCCAAGCACTCCAGCGTGCGCTGTTAAGGTGAACAACATAAGAGGCAAGCTCGCGACTAAAACGGCTAAACGTGTCATTTGATAAGTTCCTCCGGAGAAACGCCCCCGTGTTGTTCCGGCTCAACAGGGGTCGAACAATCAATACGGGTTAAATCCCATCTGTCCTTTGTAGCCTGTACCGCAGGCGGGAAGGTCTTCCAGTGGCTGCCTTATTTGCCTGGGCCGCCTGTCAACCCCGTTGTCCGGAGCGTTGCCATGTCGATCACAAAGCGGTATCGGACATCATTTTTCAAAAGCCGTTCGAAGGCTTGATTAACGTTCTGGATCGCTATGACTTCCACATCGCTGACAATGTTATGTTTCGCACAGAAATCGAACATTTCCTGCGTTTCGGCCATGCCGCCGATGGCGGAGCCGGCGATGCTGCGGCGACCGTGGATAATACTGCTGCCCAGCAGCGGCGGTGTCAGAGCGGTTAAGGCACCTACCAGCACCATGGTGCCGTCAAGCTTTAACAACCCGGCGTATGGGTTTAAATCGTGGCCGGTGGGAATGGTGTTAAGCAGAAAATGAAAGCTTTTGGCATGACGGGCCATCGCGGCGGAATCGCGGGAAATCAGGACTTCATCAGCACCCAGTCGCATCGCATCCTTGGCTTTCTCCGGAGAGGTTGTGACCATGACGGTGTGAGCGCCCATGGCTTTAGCAAACTTAATACCCATGTGCCCCAGACCGCCCAAACCAATCACACCCACTTTTTGTCCCTTGCCAATTTTCCAATGCCGCAGCGGAGAATACGTGGTAATGCCGGCACATAACAGTGGAGCGGCGGCTTTGAGATCCAGCGTGGATGCAACTTTAACGACAAAACGTTCCTCCACAACGATCTGATCTGAATAACCGCCAAAAGTGTTTTCATTGGTGCCGGGGATTTTGGAATTGTAGGTCCAGACGGTGCCGTTTTCACAATATTGTTCCAGATCAGCGCGGCAGGCTGGGCACTGTCGGCAGGAATCAACCATACACCCGACGCCGGCGAAGTCGCCGACTTTGAGTTTTACAACCTCACCACCTACAGATTTCACGCGGCCGACAATCTCATGGCCCGGAACCATCGGATAGGCTGAACGGCCCCAGTCATTGCGACACTGATGTAAATCGGTGTGGCAGATACCGCAATAAAGAATGTCTATATGTACATCTTTTGGTCCCGGCACACGACGAGAGAACGCAAAAGGCTCCAACGGGGAAGAAGCACTTTGCACTGCATAGCCACGTGTTTGAATCATAAAAAAGTCCTTTCCAAAACAACCGGCCGGCATGGGCCGGTTCAGCGAAACATTATACCCAGCTAATAGCCGGAATTCCGGCGGTCCAATGACGGCGGCCATCACTTATGTTTTTCGCCCATTCGCGGCTCGGTGCCGTTAAGCAATCGGCGGATGTTGCTGCGGTGTTTAATGATAATCAACGCGCCAATCAGGCAGCCGGTAAATATCAGCGGCGCGAGTTTAGCCCATGGCTGGGGATATAGAAAGCCATCAATGGGCCCTATGTCATGGCCAATAATTGGAATCAGGGTCATAAACACCACAACGCCCACCAACGATGAAAGCGAGATAATGCGATACACCAGAAACACCAGCAAAAATATCAGCGCCGCCCCAAGGCCCGCGAGCGTTAATACCGGCCACACCCCCATCACCACACCAAAGGTGGTGGCCACGCCTTTGCCCCCTTTGAATTTTAAATAACAGGGAAATACATGTCCAAATATGGCGGCTGCGGCTGTGGCCAGGGGCAGCCACACCGGGCCGTGCCAGTGCCGCACAATTAAATCCACGACCAGCACCGGGGCAAAGCCCTTGAGAAAATCCAGCACAAAGGCGTACCAGAAATAGCGCATTCCCAACACCCGCCCGGCATTGGTGGCTCCGATATTTCCACTGCCTTGCGTGCGAATGTCCACGCCGCGCATCAGCCCCAGCAATAAACCAAATGGAATGCCCCCGATCAGATACGCCATGATAATACTGATCAGAGTCGTGACTAAAATCTGCGTGCCAGTCATGAAAGTCCTGTGAAAAACAAACCGGTTCATTAACCCCGCAATTTTAATTTCGCATTGCGGAAGCCTGTATACAGCGCTTCCAGCTTATCCAGATGCACGCCCGGCTGTAACGTGTGCCCCGCCACAAGGGCCGCTCGGGCCAAGTCTGTGCGATCGGGAAGCTGCGTGGCCAGGGCATCCATTGCCTGTGCCATGCCGGCGAATTCCCGTGGGGAATCCACAATGGTTCCCAGCCTGTGATTTTCTATATAGCCATGGCAGCCCAGAAAACGCGTACTGATCACCGGCAAGCCATACGCCACCGCCTCCAGAGCCACCAATCCGAAGCTGTCATAAAATGTCGGCAAAAGCAGCGCATCGGCAGCGCTGTAAACGCCGCTGATCACCTGCGTAGGCCCGATGAATTTTACCCGATCGGCCACGCCCAGATCCTGAGCTAAGGCAATGTAATTTTTAACTTTGCCCAGCCCCACCACCACCAGCTTCCACGAGGTTTTTGTTTGCGCCACCGCCCGAATCGCCCAGGATAATCCCTTGCGGCGAAAATCATGGCCCACAAATACCGCCACACGGTCCTGAGGCGCCAACGCATATACATCTCTAAACCATTGGCGATCTTTTTGAATTTGCGACGCCTCGGGCGGTTGAAGCATCATGGGATTTTCAAGCAACGCCAGTTTGTCATCCACGGAACCGTATAGCGACCGGAAATCATCTTCCATGGCGGGGCTGATGCACAGAATTTTCCATGGCTGCTGGTCGGCCATGGCTTGCGCGGCGCGGCGCTCCAGAGCCAGAAGCGTGCGTTGTTTACTGGAAAATTGGAGCATCAGACGTTTGAGATTGGCAGCCTGGGAGGTTTCGCGAGAGGATACAGATTGCTGCTGAATTCGCGCGTAAACTCCGGCATGAGGATGGTATAAATCTCCCGCCCACGCGACGGTCATGGAATGCGCCACATCAGGATGATTCGCTTTACACCAGTCTTTTGCCGCCACACCAAATTGCCGAAACCCGATACCAGTACTTAACTTTATCGCCGGCAGACGGTGTACATGAACCCCATTGGGAGGCACGACATCCGGCAATTTACCGGCTTGGGCCGAGCGCTGCACATCGTGTGACGCACCCTGATGGGCGGCCTGATATTTATGTCTTTTCCTGGCGCTATCATGACACAGGGCATGAACTTCGTGCCCGCGCCGAGCTAACTGTTCAGAAAGCCAAAACGTATAATTTTCCGCCCCGCCGCGCGAAGGGTCAAAATGTTCAATGATCAGTGCTATTTTCACACCGCCTCCTTTCGCCACTTCTCGGCAAGTGCCTGCAACACCCTCGCAGCGGTAATGCCCGTCATGCAACGATGATCGATCGGGCAGACTTTCAACTGGCACGGCCCGCAGGGAACCGATAGGGCAATCTGCTGCTCATTTTTGTAAAATATTTCCGCCCAGCGCGAATCGGTGGGACCAAAAAGTGTGACCAGCGGCGTATCGAGTGCGGCGGCGAAGTGCCGAGGCCCCGTGTCGTTGCATAATACCACGGCCGCGCGGCGCACCAGTTCCTTGATGGCCCCCAAACTTACTCCGGCACCGTTATTAAGTCCATGCAGTGGAATCACGCGGGCTGCAATACCTGGCGGGACGCCCGCCAAGATAGCGTCAATAAGCGGGCGTTCACGCTCTGCCCCGCCAATAAGCACATAAGCCGGCGGCCCGTTGTGACCGGCGGCGACCGCTGCGGCCACGGCCGCGAATCGCTCCGCCGGCCAGCATTTCGCGGCACCAAAATGGGCACCGGGGAAAAGCATCATAAACGGTGCATCGCTGGAGATTCCCGCCTGGGCCAGAACCGCCCGAGCCTGATCCCGTTCACATTCGGTGATGGCCAGTAGCATTTTTTTATCACGCTGCGGGCTTCCCAGATGGCGGGTTAACTCGAGGTAATAATCAATCGTCGGCATCGGCTGAAACGTATTCCAGGACGACGCCTTCACATACCAACGTGGAATTTTTTGCAGATCAGTCAGTGCGCTGGCCCCGCGCGGTAATTGGTTCCCCGCAATGGATTCCCGCGCGGCACGGCGCTGAATCATCAGACGGACTTCATACTCCGTGCGAGGCACGGGCTGTATAGCATCGGTCAGCAATATCCGCCGCCCGTCACGGTTGTAACCCAGCCGCCGGGGAATGCCCGCGCGCCAGGCGAGAAAAGCGGAGCGAAAACTGTTGGGTAAAATCACGGCAAGATCAAATTTCTGCTTCCGCAAAGCGGCGGCGGTTTGTGAATAATTGATACGCCCGGCTTGATCGGCGGCGTAAGACAGGGCCGCATCAATGAGAGGCAGCCCCGTGAGCACGGGCTGCACCAAAGTTTTACCCAGGCAATTGATGCGTGCCGTGGGAAATAACTGACGCAACGCACGAAGAAACGGCGTGGCCATAACCGCATCGCCCAGCCAGGTGGGCATGATGACAAGAATCTGCTGTGGGTCGCGCTTTGAGTTCACGCCGCTATTTTCGTCGGGAGTTTCATCCGTTGCAATGCCCCTGCCAATATTTTATCCCAGCGGATAATCTGGCACTGCCCCATCGCCTGTCCGAGTGATCGGCGACGGATCCCGCAGGCGTTAATCCCGCAGGCGTGCAGCGCGACGGGAAGGCGCGGCGGGTTCTTTTACGGTGCCGTTATCCGATGGAACATGGCGGCTGATGGCATCACGTACCGTGGCTGCCAAGCCCACTGGATCAAGGCCGATTTCCTTGAATTGTTCCGATCGACTGGCGTGGCGGATAAAGCGATCCGGCAGACCCGCGCGGGTTACAACCCGGGCATCAAGCCCATTGGCCTGAGCATATTCCACCACCGCCGAACCAAAGCCTCCGACCACGGAATGGTCTTCAAGCGTGATGATCGGCTTGCCGGTGGCAAATACCTGCTGCAGCATGGCACCATCCAGTGGTTTACAGAAGCGGGCGTCCACTACGCCAACGTTTAATCCATCATTTTCCAGTAATTGCGCTGCGGACAAGGCCTGCACCGCCACCGACCCATAGGCAATGATTGTGGCATCTTCGCCGGCTTTCAATACGCGCGATTTTCCGCCCTGCTTGCCAATGGTCCATGGAACCAGCTCGCCCAAAGGCTCCGGAGGGCAATTATCGCGCGGATAACGAATTTGTACCGGGGATTCCTGCCCAACGGCGAAATCCAGTGCTCCGATTAAATCACGTTCATCCGAGGGTGAAATCAGCACGATGCCGGGCTGACTGCGCAAAAAGGACAAATCGCAAAATCCATGATGCACCGCACCGTCATCTCCCACGAGGCCCGCGCGATCACAACAAAAAATAACCGGCAGCCCCTGCAGGCAGACTTCCTGAAATACCTGATCAAACGCCCGTTGCAAAAATGTGCTGTACACCGCCACAATCGGCCGCAATCCGGCTTTAGCCATGCCTGCCGCCATTGCTGTGGCGTGGCTTTCGCATATTCCCGTATCAAAATAGCGATCCGGAAACAGCGGCTTAAGTTTGATCATACCCGTGCCATCCGGCATGGCGGCAGTAATTCCCACCACATTGGCGTGCTTACGGCACAAATTGGTCATGGCGTCCGCAAAGGCCGCCGTCCATGATCGTCCGGAACCCTGATTCATAACCACCCGGCAGCCTTCCACACGGAAGGGCTTGGGGCTGTGGAACGTGGTGGGGTCTTCACACGCCCATTCGTATCCTTTGCCTTTAATCGTTTTAATATGCAAAACCGCGGGAGCATTCAGGCTTTTTAGTTCGTGGAGCTTTTCCATTAAGCCAGGCAGATCATGGCCGTCAATAGGGCCGAAATATTTTAACCCCAGGTCTTCAAATATATGGCCCGGAGCAATGGCATTTTTAATGCCCTGCTTCACGTGCACCCCGATATCACAAATCTGCTGGCCATAAGGAATACGATCCAGTAATTCCTGCACGCGGCGCTTCACTTCGTCATACGTGGTCGTCACGCGCAGATGCTCGAGGTACCCGGCGAAGGCCCCCTGCGGCTCGCTGATGCTCATGGAGTTGTCATTAAGGATAATCAGCATTTGCCGATTCAGTGTACCGGCATTGTTCAAGCCCTCAAACGCCACGCCGTTAACAATGGAGGCGTCACCCACAAATGCCACCACGCGCGTATCATGCTTCAACAGGGCATCGCCCCGCGCCATTCCCACCGCCGTGCTCACGGCTGTGCCAGCGTGGCCGACACTGAAAAGATCATAGGGACTCTCGCTGGGGTCAGGGAAGCCACAAACGCCTCCCATTTTCCGCAGAGATGCAAAATTTTTATATCGGCCGGTAATTAGTTTATGGGGGTAGCACTGGTGTCCGACATCCCAAAGCAGGCGGTCGCGCGGCATATCAAATATGGCATGCAAGGCCAGAATAATTTCCACCGTGCCCAGATTAGGCGCAAGGTGCCCTCCGTTGGCACCGACCGTGGTCACAATGGTTTCGCGGATTTCCCCGGCGAGTTGGGTTAGTTGATCCACTGTCAGGCGTTTTATGTCTGCTGGTGATTCAATGCCGTCGAGAAGTCGTTTCATTATGAAGTTCTCACAAAACCTTAATACTCCGCTACTCGTATAGATGATATGCCAGCGGGGTTAAAATTGAAAGCGGAAATTTGCCGCGAGCTTGCTTATGTACGGCGCAGGCATTATATCTTCGCCTGTCATCAGCGTTATCACCTGTAATTTGTTGGAGTTGAAATGATGCGTGTGGCGGTCACAATAACTGGTTTATTCCTCGGGGCGGCGATCATTGCCATCGGAAATGCGGCCTTTGCTGCGCCCATGGCCAACAAGGCCCCGATTCAAAGATCGAAGGGCACCTCCACGGCCGCGCATTTGCCCAAGGCCGATCCAAACAGCCTATCCGTGGTGCACGCCCAATTGACCATCCATAAAAAAGTCCTGCACTACACGGTTACCACCGGTTACATGCCCATGAAAGGCAACGGTAAAGTGCAGGCTAAGATTTTCTTCATCGCCTATACGAAAGATCCCAAATCCGGAATCTCCGCAACCACCCAGCGCAATAAGCGACCGGTTACATTTTTATTCAACGGCGGACCGGGTGCGGCATCGGTATGGCTAAATCTCGGCTGCGCCGGTCCGATGCGTTTGGAACTTACGCCCAAGGGTAATGTCACGCCCCCGCCCTACAAGATTGTTACCAATCACCAGACTTGGCTTGACGCATCTGACTTGGTTTTTGTCGATCCTGTCGGCACCGGATTCAGCCACCCCGAACCGGGGGTCCCGGGCCAGAAGTTTTATGGGGTGCAACAGGATATTGCCTCCGTGGCGTCGTTCATTCGGCTTTATACCACCATGTATCAACGCTGGGGTTCGCCTAAATTCTTGGCCGGGGAGAGCTACGGCACCACGCGCGCCTGCGGTCTGGCGGATTATCTTTCGCAACACGACGGCATGACGCTTAACGGCGTCATACTTATTTCCTGTGCTTTGAATTTTCAAATTCTTCAACCCAACTTTGGCAATGATACGCCTTACCCTCTGTTCGTTCCGTCGTATACCGCCGCGGCATGGTATCACCATAAGCTGGCACCGGATTTAGAAAAGCATTTTCATCGCACCATACAAAAAGTGGAACACTGGGCCGTTACAGATTACATTTCGGCCCTGGCACAAGGCAGCAATCTTACCGCAACTCAACGCGACACCATCGCCGCTAAGTTGGCACGGTATACCGGCTTATCCAAACGGGAATGTTTGCTGGCGAATTTGCGCATCGGGCCGGGACTTTTTGAGCAATCTCTGCTGCGCGATCAACGGAAAATCATTGGCCGCATGGACACGCGATTAACCGGTTACAATCCGAATCCCACCGGCGGCACGGCCTCTTATGATCCGGCGATGTCCGACTTCATTCCGCCGTTTACCAGTGCCTTTGATCAGTATGTGCGCCAAGATCTTAAATATCGCAACAATCTGCCCTACAAAACACTTTCCGATGATGTCTACCCATGGCACTTTGGCGGCGGAGGCATGGGCTTTCTTTATGTGACGGATAATCTGCAACACGCCATGATCCGTAACCCCTTCATGAAAGTGCTGGTGTGCAGCGGCTATTTTGATTTGGCGACGCCCTTTTTTGGAACCATTTACACCTTTGATCATCTTGATTTGAGCCGGAAACTGCAAGATAACATTCATGAAGTATTTTTCCGCGGCGGCCACATGGTCTATCACCCTGCTCCCATGCGAAAAAAATTAGCCAGGGAAGTCCGCAGTTTTATCGCAGCTTCGGAAAACTAATTGCCGCCCGGGTCGGTACTGCCGCCGCCTTCTTGCCGCCACGATAAGATCGAAAAAAATACAGGATTTATTCCGATAACAACGATATAAGAGTTATTCGGACGTGGAGAGGAAATCCCCCGTTAAAATTCTCATGGCCGATGCGTTTGCCTCCGATAAAGGAATGGTGGCCCGCGCCATAAAACGCTTTGCGCCGGGCGGAGATGCCGCGCAGGCGGCGAGAATAATTGCCGGGGTTCCCGGACAACGCATAAAGAAGGTTGGTGACCTCATGGCCGTGAAAAGTGAACGAAAAGCGTCGCTGGAACGCCTGCAATCTCTGGCGGATAAATCTTCCTCGGTGAAGCTTATCCAGAACAAAGTCTTCGCGCGTGATCCCGAATATACCTCCAGCGTGGCGCATGGTATGGAAAACACCGCCCGCGGCCTGCCTTATCATTTGTTTTTACCGGCGGAAACAGCGCTTTCTCCGGAAGATGTATTTCCGAATCTGCGCTGGGGCGGCCGAGCGATTATGGTCTCACCCAATAAGCTGCTGGTGGACGAAATTGCCCAGCGCTTCACCCGTTGGGACGGGTTTATCCTGGAAGGCGATGTGCAAAACGTCCGCACCCCGATTCTCGGCCTACCTATCCCCGGATTGGGCAAACCAGTGCATTACCTTGTGGCGCGCCGCGTTCAACTGCTGAAACCCGGTGAATCCACAGAACGCTTCACCTACCACGTGCATCTGGCACGCAAAGATATCGAGCAGGAAAAATATGTCGTTGTCAAACAGGTCCCCACTGTGGATCGGGTGGTGTCACGGCTGCGTTCCAAATTCCCGGACGCTTCATTGGACGATATTCGCCGCCGGGCCATGAAATTTACGGAAAAGATATTTCCCGTTTTCCTCACGCGCGAAGCCGCGATGCTCAAAATTCTCCAGCGCGATCTGCCCAAGCCGTTCTGCGACCGTGTGCCGCGCTGCCTGGGGGTGGAACATGATTCCAAAGGTTTTGTTCGCACGCTGTACATGAACTGGATGCGCAACGGCGGCGAGGGGCTTTCGCAAATTGATTTTGCCAAACAATCCTGCGAACTCCTGGCGGTGCTGCATGAAAAAATCGGGGTGATCCACCTGGATCTCCGCCTGGATAATTTTGTCATCACCGAAAACGGCGTTGGGTTTATTGATTTTGGCTCAGCCGTGCGGGTGGGTGAAACCTTCTCTGATAATTCCCTGCTGCATACGCTTTTTGAAGAGATGATGAAAACTTCCCAGATTCAACGCATGCTTTATCACATGAGTGAAAATGGACTGGTCACCTCCGATGTTTTGCGCGGGGGCCTGCATAAAGTCGATAAAGCTGTGGACTTATTTTATCTTGCCGTACAAATGAACAAACCACACTCTAATCCTGATTTCAAAGGGCTTATTCACTTTAATCCTAAGAGCCTCGAGGCGCGGCACCTCAAGCGGCTGACGGATGAAATCCTCCGTCCGCCTGATGAGAATAATATTAAATATCGCACCGCGCGGGATATTCTCACCGGACTTGAACGCGTTACCCAGGAAATCGCCGCCGGTCGCGAACCAGAACCACTCCCGGCCACAGCGAAGGACGCCACGGAGGAGACCGTGGAAGAGCGGCCGCATCGCACCGAGCACCGCGCCGTGCGTGCCGTAGGATAACGCCGCCGGACAACGCCGCCGGACAACGCCGGTGAAACAACGGCCGTCCGGTTAATTCAAGACCACCGAGGGCATCCTCCCGCGCCGATAGCTCAATGCGGAAGCGTTGAGCTGGAATCGAAATGCGATTTAATGACACGACATTTTTCTTCGGCGCGGTTGGCACGGCGCGCCGGGTTGGGATGCGGATAATTTCCACCACGGCGTTTCGCATCCAACCGCGACCGATGCCCCCTTACCGACGAGATTTGAAAAATGTTTTCAGCAGTTCCGCGCATTGTTCGGAAAGAACATCCGGCGTGACTTCCAGGCGATGGTTTAATCGCGGATCATCGGTGATGCGAAAAAGCGTGGTCACCGCGCCGGCCTTCGGGTCGCGGCAACCAAAAATCACCCGCCTGATCCGCGCGTTGACCAAAGCACCAGCGCACATGGGGCACGGTTCCAACGTAACATACAGATCACAATCGGTAAGTTGCCAGCGTTTTAATGCGGCACCCGCATGTCTTAAAGCAACAATCTCCGCGTGGGCGGTCGGGTCGCTGTCCATCTGCCGCTGATTACCGCCACTGCCGACAATATGCCGCTGGCCATTAAGTTCCTGCACAATCAATGCACCGACTGGAATTTCCCCGCGTTCCGCTGCGTGCGCCGCCAAAGCCAGGGCCGCCTGCATAAACGCTTTATCCATTTCCGCCACGCGGTTTTCTCCACGCTCCGGCGTTTGATGCCTCGCCAATGGAGACGGTACCGAGGAGTTGTCAATTTTATTTTCCATATTCAGACCGTTACAGACCATTCCGCAGCATGGCCAGCAGGCGTTGCTGGTATTCCAACATCGCTATGCGCCCGTGCGGCTGCACCACCACCAGCACATCCAGCCCCGGCGGAAATTCATGCTGCGCCAGCCGCCACGCCTCTCGCACCCGTCGGCGAATCGTGTTGCGCTCCACCGCTGACCCGCACTTTTTCGCTATCGAAATAGCCACGCGTGCCGGCCCGGAATCCGGCCGCCGCACGATGCAGGCCATCAGCGGCTTGTTCCGGCGGCGCTGGCCAGTTTTATAGACCGTGTCAATAAGCTTTTTCCCGGAAAGGCGATGCGACTTGAGAAACCGCAGAGAATTCGTGCCGCCGCTAGCCGGAGATGGCGGTTGTGGCAAAACAAAATCATCTCTGGCTGCGTTCATCCCACTACTTTACCCCCCCGCCCCGATGATGCAACAGCCGATCATGATGATGCGTGCGGCAAATGCACGGGCCGGAAAAAAACCGTAACAAAGGGGGAAATTTGTGGCGAAATGCGGTAGAATAGTGCTCTGTCAAGCCTACAAATTAGGATTGATTGGCCGCAAAGGCTCCAGATGCAAGGAGCCAGCGGCGAGAACCGGGTCCAATAAGACCCATTGAGCCGCTGCGACGCCGCAGATGGGGCGTTTGCGGGCAACCCTGCGGGCGGGGGCCAGGAGGCCGTGGGCTTTGGCGCTCGTCGTCAATGTATGTTCCCATACATAATCCTCCTCGCGTCGCGCCCACAACCCCCTGGCCCTCCGTCAATCCTAATTGGTAGGCTTGACAGAGCACTAGGTCTTTGGTTTTGCGAAAAAGAGGTCGCCGGAATATGTCGCTTTTATCAGTTAAGAATGTCAGCAAGGCTTATGGATTGCGCCATGTGCTGGAAAACATCACCATGGATGTGCAGGTGGGAGATCGCATTGGATTAATCGGCCCCAACGGAGCCGGGAAATCGACCCTGGTTAAAATTATCGCCGGCGTTGAGGAACCGGACCACGGGACCGCAACGCTGGCCGGTGATGCGTCCATGAGTTATGCCGCGCAACAACCGCGGCTGGATTTAACGCAAACCGTCCGGCAGCAGGTGGAACTGGTTTTTGCCCATGTTAGAGAGATTGAACATCAGTTGCAGTTGGCGGCTGAGGAACTGGCACGCGACCCGGACGGGCCCGAGCATGATGCGGCCTTAAAGCATTACGATCATTTGCAGCATCAATTTCAGCACCTGGAAGGTTGGGATATTCAGCGGCGCGTGCAGATGGTGCTGGAACAGCTTGGATTTACGGATGGGGAGATGGACCAGCCCGTGGCCAATCTTTCGGGCGGCCAGAAATCCCGCATCCAACTGGCGCGCATGTTGCTGGAAGGGGCGGACTTGCTGCTGCTGGATGAACCTACCAATCACCTGGATATTCCCATGCTGACCTGGCTGGAAGGCACCCTTTCCGGCCTGGAAGATACCGCCATGATTATTGTCAGCCACGACCGTTATTTTCTGGATCGGGTGGTCAACAAGGTTATTGATTTGCGGTCCGCGGGGATTGAAGAATATATCGGTAATTATTCCGCTTACATGACCCAGCGAGCGGAACGTTTGCTGACCCAGCAGCGGGCCTATGAACAGCAGAAAAATTTTATCGCCAAGCAAGAAGAATACATCCGTCGTTTTTCGGCCGGACAACGCGCCATGCAGGCGCGCGGGCGCAAAACGCGCCTCGAAAGATTCAAGACTGAATCCGCCATTGGCAAGCCCGGCGGTGATGCAGCCCGCATGATACTGAATCTGGAACTTGAAAAGCCCAGCGGACAGCATGTGCTGAAACTCCGCGATTTATCCAAAGCGTATGGTCAAAAAGTTCTCTTTGAAAATATCACACTGGAACTGACGCGCGGCGATCGGCTGGGCATTGTCGGTCCTAATGGTTCCGGCAAAAGTACGCTGCTGAACATTCTGGCCGGGAAACAACCTCAGGACGCCGGCGAAATTGTCTGGGGCCACGGCACAACCGTGCAATATTTCCAGCAGGAACATCAGGACTTGAACCCCGCCAATACCGTGATGGAGGAAATTCACAGCGTCAAACCCGTTACGCCGCCGCAGGATATACGGGAACTCGCCGCCCTGTTTCTGTTTTCCGGGGATGATATATTCAAAAAAGTCGGCACACTGTCGGGTGGAGAAAAGGCCCGCGTGGCGATGGCCAAAATGCTCCTGAACCCCGCCAATGTCATTCTCATGGATGAACCCACCAATCACTTGGATATGAATACATGTGAAGTGGTGGAAGCGGCCTTGGAAAGTTATGACGGCACACTGCTTGTGGTTTCGCATGATCGTTATTTTCTGGCCAATGTCTGCGACCGCATTCTGGCGATGGAACCCGATGAAACCGCACCGGGCGGCTGGCGGCTGGTGGACGGGACATTTGATGACTATGTACTGGATCGGGAAAAACGTGCCCGCCACAAAGCGGCAGCCGCAAAGGCTGCCGCTGCATCGCCTGCGAAGGCGGTAAAGGCGGCTCCGTCGACCAAGGCTCCGTCCGGAAAGCCGCCGGTGGCGGAAAAAGCGAAATTGCCGTGGCATCTTGAAAAGCTTTCCGCCGGGGAATTGGAAAAAATGATCCAGACCAAAGAGCAGGAACTGGGAAAGCTGGAATCGCAATTTGCCGACCCCGCCATAGCGGCAGTGCCGGCCAAACTAAAAAAGCATCAGCAGGACTACGAAAAACTACAAGCGCAAATCGCCGAAGCCCTGGCCGCGTGGGAAACGAAGGCTTCACGGTAAGGGACGGTTCAACCGAAGAATTTTTGTTTTTGCTTGCAGTCCGGGCCTGTGACAGTTTCTGCCAAAGGGTAAGTGTGTGTAAAATAGGAAGGCACCAATCCACAGGACGTGGCTTGGGATTAATGTCAAGTTTTCAAGGAGGAACAATCAT
>JAJZGH010000048.1 GCA_021798635.1 Planctomycetota bacterium
GGAAGACCCCGTGGAGCGCGGTATTCCCGGCGTAACACAAATTGAAGTCAGCCCGTTTGGCGAGTTGGATTATCAACGTGCCCTGCGCAGCATGTTGCGGCAGGACCCGCAGGTCTTGTCCATCGGCGAAATCCGCGATAACGCCACCGCTTCCCTGGCGGTGCAGGCCGCCCTCACCGGACACCGCCTGGTGTGCACGATGCATGCGGGATCAGCGGCCGGGGCGATAAGCCGGCTGCTGGAAATGGGCATTGAGCGGTATCAGATCACCAGCAGTCTCTTTGGCATATTGAATCAGCGCCTGGTGCGGAGAAAAACCGCTGCCGGCTATTGCGGCCGTGTGCCCATAGCGCAGTGTGTCCGCATGGATCAGGTGTTGCGCGCGGCGCTGCTGGAACAAAGCGATGCCGCCGGCCTGGACGCGGCGATGCGGAAATCCCCGGCTTATCAGGGCCTGCATGATGCAGCACGGGATTTAATCAGCCGAGATACCACGGATCAAGCGGAAGTGGACCGGGTGCTGGGGCCGGTGGAGAATGCCGCGCCGGCGGCCGCGAGTCTCTAACCATGGGTTGCGCAGGGGCGCACAATTTTTACGGCGAAAGTTCCCGGCGCGCCGTGGCGGACGTAAGGAGTGAATCATGGATGGCAGTTTTGGTTATCGAGCTACGTTGGATTCCGGGCGCGAACTTTCCGGCACGCTGAATGCACCCGATCAGGCGGCTGCGATGACGGTGTTAACCTCCCTGCAGTTAAAAGTGCTGGAACTCTGGCCCGCCGGTGCGCCGGCCCGCACGCGACCCTTGGGCGCGGAGGATTTCAAGAGTTTTAATCAACAGTTGGCCCTGTTGATAAAGTCCGGCCTGCCGCTGGAAACCGGATTACAATTATTGTCTGCCGACGCACCGCGCGGTCGGCGTCCCAATGCGCTTGCGCATATCAGTGCGGATTTACAGGCGGGACTTACGTTGCCGCAGGCGGTGGAGAAACACCGTGGCGAATTTCCTCCGGATTATGCGCTGCTGCTGGATGCGGGCATTCGCACCAGTAATTTGTCGCAAGTGCTGGTAAATCTGGGAAACCATCTGGACCTGCGGCAAAAATTCCGTGACAGCCTTTTTCGTGCCCTGGCCTATCCGGTATGTGTGATTGCGGCGCTACTGGCGGTCATGATGTTTATGGGATTAAAAGTATTTCCATATTTTCAAAGCTTTATCCGCGATTGGATGACCCCCAGCCGCGAGCACATCTTCTACGGCATGTACAGCCTCCACATGCCGCTGATTACACGGGTGGTCCTGTATTGCGGCGCGCGTGCTCCGATTTTTGTGGCGTTGATTGCTGTAATTGTAGCGTTGATGCTGGGATTCTGGCTGATTTTCCGTAAGCGCCCGGCGATGCTGTATGTGCAGGACTGGATAGCATTGCATATTCCCGTTCTGGGGCCGACGCTGCGCGCGGGCTTTGTGGCCCGTTGGTGTGATGCGTTGCGCATTGGCGTAGTCAGCGGCCTGGATTTACCGCAGGCTATTGAACTGGCCAATTCTGTGACGGGTTCGCCGGCTTTAACTGCCGACGGTGTGCAGATGAATCAGGCCATGTCGCGCGGCCTGCCACTGCATCAGATTTCGCCGGGGCGGATGTTGCCGGCCTCGGTTGCCGCGACCATTCAAAGCGGTATCGCCGGAAATAATTTGCCCGAGACATTGACGGTGCTCTCAGAGGGCTACACACGGGAAGCCCAAGCTCGCATCAGCATTGCGCCGGCGGTGGTAACCCCGGTGTCCCTGCTGCTGATCGGTGTGGTGTTATTTCTTGTCATATACGCCATGGCACTGCCGTTTTTCCACCTTCTGCAGACCTTGACCGCCACGGGCTAAGCCTGAAAGAAAAATATTTTCTCTGCTGCTGGATCAGGAACGTATGCTTAGGAATTTAAGAATCTCTCTGGCTCGAAGGCGCATCGCCCGATGGCAGCGCCGGCGCGGGGTGCTGGCATTTCTGGCAACCTGGTTGCCGGTGTGGTGCGGGCTGGCAGTGCTACTGTGGGTTTTCACGCAGATAATTGGGTGCGCGTTCCTGCTGATTATTCCGGTAGTGGTCGTTGGACGATATTTTATCGCCCGCCGGCGCGCCGATATCGTTCTTCGGAAAATCTACACCATCGTTCGCCTGAACCATCCCCTGGCCGAAGGACTGCGGGCCGCCGGGGCTTCTGAACGAGGTGCGGTTGGCGTCCGCTTGGAAATGCTGGCGGAACTCCTGCAGCGCGGCCTGACACTTGCCGAATCAATGCAACTGGCAATGCCCGAATTAAGAGCCTCCGACTTCGCAGCGATCACCGAGGCGGAGAGGGCCGGACGGCTTCTACCGGAACTAGCGAGACTTACTTCCAAGGAACAAGCTTGGAATATTGTCAATGAACTGGACGGAGGCCTGCTGATATATTTCGCTTCTTTCTTTGGCGTTTTCATAATCACATTTCTCATTTTCACCGTGGTGGTCGAGCCGAAGTTGCGGAAGGCCTTTGGCCAGTGGGGTGTTACTTTTCCGGGCCGCTGGTTACAGTTCTCAGATTGGCTCAGCCGTCGTCAGGCGGAGCATGTCTCGGCCACGATTGCGACCGTTGTTGTGATCGCACTATTTATAGCTGCCGGCTCCATCCTCCGCCGCCTGGCGATTCCCTTTTTCCGTCGCGGGAACGTGTCGATTTATCTGCGCGACGCGGTGGTTTGGCGGCTGCCGATAGCTGGCCCGCTGATTCGTTGGCGGGCTTGGTCAGATGGTACACGGATTCTCGCGCAGGGCATGGCGGCAGGCCAACCCTTGCCGGAGGTGTCTCAATCTGCCGCGATAGCTGTTAGCAGCCGCGTTGCACGGCGGCGGCTCCGGCTATGGGGCGAAAGAATGTTGGCCGGAATGCCGGCCGATGCCGCAGCAGGAAAATCCGGCCTGCCACAAATGGTATGCCGCGCCGTGGCCCAACCGTTGGGGTCAACAGGTTCGGCATTGGCGCTGGCGGCGGGCTATTACGACCTCAAATATCGCCGCCGGACAGAGGTCATTCGCGCTGCAAGTATTCCTCTGGTGGTGCTATGTATGGGAATGCTGGTTCTGATGCTCTGTTTGGCGCTGTATGTTCCCTACGTTGAACTGCTGCAGGTTGCTGGCCGCAGCGGAGGTGGATCATGAACCGAAGTCGCGGCTTTTTTATGTTCGATCTGACGCTTGCTATTGTGCTGCTTTTGGCGCTGGCGTCAGTGTTCGTGCATGTGGTGTGGCTGTATAACCGGGACTGCGGGCGTCTGGCGGCTATGCGTATTGCGGCCCGCAATGAGCAGACCATGCTGTATCGCGCCACGATGCGGCCCCAGGGAGCCGCTGCCAAACAATGGGTCGCTGGCGCGGGGGTCATCGGGCCGGCCAAAATGCCAAGCCGGGGCAGTCAACCGTTGCCCGTCGGCAGCCATTGGGTTGCCATTCATGCTGCCGGCCATTCCCCCGGACCGACGCTGTATGCGTTGGCTCTGTCGCCGCAGACGAAACGCATGGGAGGCAAAAAATGAAACGAAAAATGCTTGCTGGAACTGGCCGTTGCAAAGGGGGATTTACCCTCATGGAGTGCGTGGTCATGCTTCCGGTCATGGCTGTTTTTTTGATGATGGCCGGGCAGTTTTTTGTGGTGTGCCTCCGCACATTTAACCAAGCTGATCTTCGGGCGGCACATGTGTCGCAGCAGGGACAGTTGATGCGGGAATTGCGGCAGGACATAGCCACTGCTGCAAATCTGCAGTTGCAGGGATCCCATGGTCTGATCTGCGGATTTGGAAAAAAACGGGAGATTCTCTGGCTGGTGAATTCCAACGGCACCGTGGCACGGATTTGGCAGAACGGAAAAATTTCTCCACGCCCGCAGTATTGGCCCGCACTCTTGCCCGGCCTGCATTTTGCACAATTCAGCCCCGGCTATGTGTCCGTTTCCTGGGTGAGACGAAAACAACACGTTACCCAAACGTTCGTATCCCTTGTGGCAGAGCTTCATGCCGGAAAGCCTGGTGCGCTATGAACCATCATTTTCCATCCACTGTTCGCAAAATCACGCACTGCCAAAATCCGCGCGGTTTCGCGATCCTCACCGTGGTGGCGATGATCGCTTTGGCTGCGGCCTGTTTTGTGGTGCTTGGTGAGGTGTTTTCCTATCAATTAAAACTCACAGATCACACCATCGCCCGGTTGCAACTGGGTCTTCTGCTTCATGCGGGAGAAAGCTGCGCAATAAATGAACTGGCGGCGGGGAAAATTTCATCCGATCCGCGGGCGGTGGCTTTGCCCGAAGCCCTGATAAAAAATAGCGGACGGCTGATAATTTCCGCGCGCCGACCGGCCGACAAAAAAATATTCTTTACCGTGCAGGCAACATTCGCCGATCTGCACAGTCGTCGCGTGCTGGAATTCCAGCGCAATGTTGGGCATTGGAGGCTTACCCGTGTGGCCATTCCCGGAACATCCTTTGGCCGGGCCACCTTCGAGCCACCGGCGTAAGCAAACCGTTATGTTCGCGGCCAATCGCCGTGGCGGGCCAATCGTCGTGCGGGCGGCACCATTATTTTTCAGCCTTTTAGTTGACGCCGAGGCACACTGATGGTACAAAAATGTTCGATTTTCGACAGGGTGGCGGTTGAGCTATGGCAGGAGTTGACGTGATTTCTACAACACAACGGCCCGTTCTTATGATTTCCAAGGCCAATACCGCAGGGATGGTCCGTGCAGGTCGATGGACCGGCTTAGCACGGGCCGTAGGTGCAGCGGCCGCGTTTGCGGTCACTGCCGCCCTGGCCGGTTGCGGTGCTTCGGCATCGCATCAGGCGGATGTGCAGGCGCAGGCGGCATCAGCCAAAGCATCTGTGCTGTTAGCGGAGGCGGGGCGATATCATTCCAAGGCTCATTTTCCGGTTTCAATCAGTGGACCCTTAAGCTCCGGGCAGTTGATGATGGCGCGGGAGGCGGCCAAAAGTAATCCCGGTGCGTATCTCCAGGCACCATCGGTCAGCCGTGATTTACGCCATGCGTACGCGACGCTTTCCAGCGCCCTGGGAAATTCTGATCTGAATTTCCAGGTGAAGGGCTTGCTTGAATTGCAGCGCGGGCTGGTCAATTTGGCTTCGGCACAGGTCCATACAAACCAGTTATCCGCGGCCTTAATGGCGTTGCAGGATCAGGTATTATCCGTGGATTCCGCCTCCACACAGGTGGGGCGCTTTGCCGAGAAAATGGCATTTTTGAAAAAACAGCATGATCTGTACCTGCACTTATATGATCAGGATCTGCGCCACGCGCAACGTATGGAACAATCCGCAAAACGTGTGGTGGCGGCAACTCACAGGAAAGCAGGTTCTGTACACCGTGTCCTGATGCACTACCGGGGTATTGCCAAAGCGTTGGATATTCGCGGGATGGCGTTGCAAACCACGGGTGAAGTGACCGTTACGCCCGCCACGCTGGAGGATTTTAAGCGCGGGGCAGGGTATCTGGACCGTGCCGCCGCCGCCAATCAGAAAGCCCGCGTTTTACAAGCTCATTATCAACTCGCGACACTGGCTTTTCATTCCGCGAAACTCCAGCAAGCCCGCTGGGCCAATCAGGTGTCGGCCTTACGGCAGGCTCAAAAGTCCGCGGCGGAATTAGCCCAAAGCGATAGTGCGCAAATTGCCGCGCTTAAGGCTGGTGTCACTGTGCTCATTGACGGTTCCAACGGCAGTTCTCCAACGTCCGCTGCCGGGCGCGCTGTCGGTATTAACGCTCTGATTAAAACCATCAATAAACAAGGCGCTATCGCTGATAAATATACCCAGGCGGCTTCCAGTGATCTTATGGCCGCCCTGAATGAACAGCGTCGTTCCAGCGCGTACGCCCAAAGCCTGATTACCTCCGGATTCAAACCGGCTGATCCACTGGTGGCCGCCAATCAGAGCCGTGCTCCGCAATGTGTTCTGGAAGTGTATCGCGCCGCCGCTGCCCTGAAAGCGGGGCAAATTGCCGCCATGCGAATGTACGCAGCGCAACTTCAGGCTGGGGCGGCAAAGGCCGGTAAACAGATTTTTTCTATCGTGAGCGAAAAATCACCTCTGCTGGGACCCCCAGCCGGTGCGGTGGGAAATTTCCGCAAGCAGGCCATGGTGGAATTTAATGTCCATGCCGCCGGGGCACTTAAGCAAGCGCAATCCTCTTATCCCATGCAAGCTTCACCGCTGACTTGGATTGTCCCGGCGATGATGTATAACGTGGATATGTCCGTGGCGGGAATTTCTGATAATCCATCGGTTCGCGCTGCGGCACTCAAGGCCGCCGCCGCCAGCGCAATGTCGGCTGAAAAGGTAAATTCATCACTGAATTTGCCCCTGCCAAAACATTGACGCACCGCAAACCCAGTCACCGGCCGTAGCCTGACGCGGCAGCGTCACGGTTGGATGCACAACGCAGTCACGGAATATATGTGCGTCGCAATGTGGCACGCGCTGGATCCATTGTGACGGGCGGAAACGCGTTGTGTTATCAAATTTCATTTCCGCGGCCAACTCAACGCTTCCGCATTGAGCTAATGGCACATGTCACGATTTGAGGCGGAACATCATCACGGGAAAGTCTGCGGCGTCAATCGGCAGGGTTGATTTCAAATTCACTCACCGGAATGACGCATCCCTACGACGAAAGCACGACCGTCTCTGTGCGGGATTTCATTTCATAACGTATGCCGCGCCAGGTGATCGTCCTGCCCAATGCCGCTGCCAGCAGGAACAGTGCATTGACACAATAAACGGCAGGCATGCCCCAGGTGAACCAGAATTGCGCGTGATCCATCGCCGCCGTATGACCCGGCAATAAGCGCCGGGCCGCTTTAAGAACCGTCCATCCGCGATACATGGACAATCCATACAGGCCCGCAACCACCCCTGTCGGAACTATCCACCAACCGGATCCTTCCAGTGCCAGAATAATGGCCGCTATCGGGGCTGTTACCAGTGCGGAAATATACAGCCCCGCGCCCGCCAGCGCCGTCAGCCACAGCCGGCCGGCGCACACCCGCGTAATCCGATATTGCCGCACCGCAAACTCCCATGCTTGCGGCCAGTCAAAGGCTGCCTGGGAGGCCACAATGCACTGGGGCACAAAGTGGATTTTGGTGCGGGCATTTTTCTTGACGCACCAGGTCAACACGTAATCATCACTTAACGCGCCCTGCCACGCATCATGCACGCCGAACGCAAAAAAATCTTTTCGTCGAATGGCCATCGAACCGCCCCAGGCCACGGTGCGGCGGTAGGGGCCTAATAAGGTTCCAACCATGGCATTGAGCACACAGATAACGGCATTGGCTGCATGGCCATTGCTGGGCACATAAAACCGGTACCCGGTGGTAGCGCCGATATGATGGGAATTAAGCATGGAAACCAGCGCGTGCAGCCAGTTGGACGCGGGATGGGCATCGGCGTCCATGAAGGCCAGAAAAACATCCTGATCGGTGGTGATTTCTACCGCCGCCAATTGGTTATGAACCTTCTGACCGCGAGCCGCGGCAGTTCCGGCTACCACAAGGTCAATGCGGTGCCGCGTGTGGCTAGTTTCAGCGGCACGAATCAGATCGCATACCGGATCATCCGCCGACTGCACAGTAAAAATAACCCGATAATTCGGATAATCCTGCTTCAACAGGGCGGCAATATTCTCGCTGGTATTGGCATCTACCGATTTAATCGGCGCGATAACCGCCACCATGGGAAATTTATCCGCCAGCGGCTGACCTACCACACGCGGCATGCGCAAATTGAAAAATTGCGCCACCCGCGCCGCCCAGACGGCGATCAGCAAGGCCGTGCCCCACAGCAGCAACGCGAAGGCCATAAACCAATGTGCGAAAAACAGCTGGATCATCGCCCGGAATCATACCCGATTATTGAGCTAATTGTGCCTTCACCGCATCAACGATGATGGCCGATTCCGGCGTAATGGGTGATCGGAATCGGGCCACAATTTTGCCGTCACGCGCAATCAGGAATTTTTCAAAATTCCATTTCACAACTCCGGCAAACCGCGGGTCAGTCTTGCGGCCCGTAAGGTAATGATACAAGGGGCACTGGTGCGGACCTTTAACATCCACCTTGGAAAACATCGGAAATGTTACGCCGTAGTGGGCTGTACAGAAAATGCTGATTTGTTTATCCGTCCCCGGCTCCTGGTGGCCGAAGTCGTTGGACGGAAAGCCCAGAATCACAAAGCCCTTAGATTTAAAGCGTTTGTATAACGCTTCCAGCCCGGCGTATTGCGGCGTAAAACCGCACTTGCTGGCCGTGTTGACCATCAAAATCACTTTGCCTTGATACTGACTTAAATGAACTTTTCTTCCGCCCAGCGATGGCATGGTAAAGGATAGAACCGGTGCCACTGCGGAATTCATCGCTGCGGCCTGTGAGCGAGCCTGAATTCCCGCCATGGCCGCCGCCGTTAAAATCACTGCCGTTAATAGTGTGCTTAAATGTTTCACAGTGCATGTCCTCATTTTTATTCTCCAATCATAAATGCCAAATAATCTGCTGGTATGCCTACACCGGTTTGGGAAATCGATACTCCGCAATATGGTGATAGTGCTGGCCCGGGTGCAAAATAATCGAAGGAAAGTGCCCATGATGCACCGCGTTGGGAAAATGCTGCGTTTCCAGGCACAGTCCCCCGTGCTTCTGATACGCCCCCCCGATTCCGCTTACGCTGCCATCAAGAAAATTGCCGGTATAAAGCTGCACCCCCGGCTGTGTGGTCCACACTTCCATGGCCCGGCCGGTTGTTGCCTCCGTGAGCCGCGCGGCAAGATGCAGCGGATCATCCCCGGTTCGCAGGACAAAGTTATGGTCGTAGCCGCCGGGCACTTGAGCAATCCGTGAGCCGATGGCCGCGGGATGCGTAAAGTCCAGCGGGGTGTCGCGGACACTGGAGATTTCACCGGTGGGAATCAGCGTGTCATCCACCGGGGTGAAATGATCCGCATGAATAGTCAATTCATGATCCAGAATATCGCCGTTACCGGCACCGTGAAAATTAAAATAGGCATGATTGGTAAGATTTACCGGCGTTGGATAATCCGTGCGGGCTTCCATAATCAGGCGAATGGTATGATTATCAGGCATCAGGTAAACGGCTTTAAAATCGACCGTTCCGGGGTAACCTTCCTCCATATCCGGACTATGGTAGGTAAATTCCACCGCCGGCACGCCATTGACTTTGGTCTGCTGTGATTTCCACACCCTGCGGGCCAGCCCCACTTTGCCGCCATGCAGGCTGTGCGTGCCGTTGTTGGCATACAAGGCATACTCTTTTTTATTGAGCCGGAAGCGGGCGTTGGCAATGCGATTGGCTACGCGGCCCACCACGCAACCCAGCGATGGATGCTGTCCCAGGTACGGTCCCAGCTTGTCAAACCCCAGGGTAATATCCGCTGGATCACCCTTGCGGTCCGGCGTGTGCAATTCTGTGATCGTCGCCCCGTATGAGCAAATTTTAAGCGTTAATCCCGCCGGACTGCTCAGGGTGAATAGTTCCACCGGCTGCGCTTCTTTGGTATGACCAAATATTTCATGTGTTATGCTCATGCCAATAATTCTAACCCGCCGCGCCCGGCTTGGCTATCAAACGCAGTAACCCGCCCCCGGCAACATTTTCGCTCCCCGGTGACGCCCGGAAAAATTTCCGGTACTTGACCTATCGTCCCCTCACAAAGCCACCGGCTTTGCCGGTGGTGCGGCTCCCGATGGCTGCGCCAACTGGAGAATTATCGTGGTGCCGTTCCTGAATGCCGCTGCCCGCTTCTCACCGGGCCACGGTCTCCAGCCCTTCGACGGACAACGGCTTTTTACTGTCGCGAATAACTTTAACTCCCACATCTTCCGGCCTTCCATTGCGGATACGGAAGCTGCCGATAATTCTGGTGCCGTCGGGCATCAGACAGATGAGCTTGGGCAAACGCGACGCGGAATCCATCGACCATGTGCCGACGCGGGTAGATTCATGCAACGCATGGTTTAGTAAACTTGGCGGCAGCCAGAGTCGATTAGGGAAATGATAAACTTTCAGTGTGCCATCCTGCGCGGCGGCAAAAAAATGCCGGGCGGAATAAAATCGCTGCTTAAGGGTGACCGCCCGCGCCAGGAAATTCGTTAACGCTTGCGTCTGCACACGGGCATAAAGTTCCGCGGTGGCATTGGGCGGCAGATTCATCCAGTATTTGACGTACAATCGCTGAAATGCCAGGTCATTATCGCCAAACACCCGATCCCATGCCGTTTCCGCATCAAAGCCTTGCCGATATAGCCGCAGGTATTGCGTAAACGGCACGCCATAGCGTCCGTGGTTGGCATACGCGAGAAAATAAATCATCGACCAGGCTTCATCATAATTGGTGCCCATGAGGGCGTCATTCCATTTGCTGTAGCTCATTTCGCGCATGGCGTGAATGGTTTTGAATTTATTGTGCAGGATTTCATATTTGATCAGCGCTTCGCGATAGGGGGGAACCCAGCCGGTGACAAAACTCGAACCGGTAAATAAGCCCTCGCCAAAAAACTCGGCCGTTCCCTCATTGGCCCATGCGGGAAGAAACCGATGAATAAAAGCGAACGTGAACTGGTGAAATCCCTCATGTTGAATAACATGCCAGATCTGATGATTTAACTCACCGCCGCCAATGGCCATCAGCCATTGGCCTTTGTATGAGTATTCAAATACGCCGGCGCTGCCCGGCATTCCGCCGTCCTTGTAATACTCATGGGAATTCTTGAAAATATAAAATGGCAGTTTCTGCGTCACGGCCCCGCCAAAAATGGCGTGCAGGCGCTGCTGGTACGCCTCGGCGACAAAATTCATTCGCAGCCAGATTTGCCGCAATTTTTTCAGACTCACGTCCGTGTGAAAGGTATAAAAGCCCGGAGCGTTATACACTTTCAGATGCGTGGAGCCAAGATTATTTTTAGGATAGCTTTCAGCGCGTGAACCTGCCAATGCAATTCCTGCGGCTACAACGAATCCCATGACCCCCGTGTAACAGCGTTGTACCTTCATTAATCCATCGTCCCTGTCAGGAGTCTTGCGCCGCGGCGGCGTTGAGTTTGGCTTCCAGAATTTCCCCAACCAGTTTGGGATCAGCCTTGCCCTGACTGGCCTTCATGACCGCACCACGTAAAAAGCCTAATGAGGCCTGCTTTTTCTTCGGATTATTCTTAAAATCGCTGATCGCCTGCGGATTGGCCGTCAGTGCCTGCATCACCCAGGCTTCCGTCTGGTTTTGATCCCGGACCTGCACCAGACCTAATTCCTGGGCCGCCTGAGCCGGATCAGCGTCCAAATGCTTGACCAGATATTCAAATATTGGAACCGCGGATGTCGCGCTGATTCCGCCGGATTCAATAAGTTCCGCCAGTTTGGCGTATTGTTGCGCGGTAACGGGTAGATCACTGATTAACACGGTGGCGGCCTCGGCGGCAGCCGCTTCATTGGCTATTTTCGCCGCCGGCCCTAAAAACAGATTGGTCAGCCGGCGCGCCGGCGCTCCCAGCGCCGCGGCACGATCAAACAAATCCGCTACATCGCGTTCTTCCGTCAGGGAGAACGCTTCCTTGGCGGACATGCCGAAATTCTCCTGATACCGTTTTCTCCGGGCGATCGGCAACTCCACCACGCCGGCGCGCAGGTCATTGACCCATTGCGGTGCCACATGCAGCGGAACCAAATCCGGGTCGGGAAAATAGCGGTAATCATGGGCTTCTTCTTTTTCTCTCTGCAGCAGGGTCATGCCCTTGTCATCATCCCAGCCGCGGGTGGATTTTACCTTACTGGGCGCATCCTCCGGATGGGCGAGAAATTCGCCAAACTGCCGCTGAATTTCATAGCTGCACGCCCGCTCAACAGAACGGAAACTGTTAAGATTTTTAACCTCGGTGATGGCCGTTTTAATGGTTTTACCATGATGGTAGATATGTAAATTGATATTAGGCTCAAACCGCATGTGCCCCTGCTGCATAATGCCGTGCGACACCGCCAGATACCGGCAAATTCTGCGGAGTTCCTCCCCAAAAAGCCGAGCTTCCTCCGGACTGTGCAGATCCGGCTCGGTGACAATTTCCAGCAACGGTGTGCCGGAGCGATTCAAATCCACCAGAGACTCGGTCATACCGGCTTCGTGCATCAACTTGCCCGCATCTTCTTCCAGATGCGCCCGGCGTATACGAATTGTTTTACTGCTGCCATCAGGCAACGGCAATTCCAGGCTGCCGGGGCCGCACAGCGGTTGATCATATTGGCTGATCTGATAATTTTTTGGTAAATCCGGGTAATAGTAGCTCTTGCGGTCCCACTTGGTCTGCGTGGCAATTTGGCAGTTCAAGGCCAGGCCCACCATCATCGCCATTTCCACCGCGCGCTTGTTAATCACAGGTAATACGCCGGGCAGTCCCAGAATCACCGGGTCCACCTGCGAATTCGGTTCACCGCCAAAGCCATTGGCGGCCCCGGTAAACATTTTGGATTTTGTCGCCAACTGTACATGGATTTCCATGCCAATAAGCACCTTATATTGTGGTTCAACAGCACTGGTCGTGGACATTCATGAATCCTTCTTCTAATTACATTATTAACGGCTGATGCCGGGGCCATCGGCCGCGGATTTCCGTGGCCCGGATTTTACCGCTTTTGCACTGTTGCCTCCAGCATGGTGCGAAGCACGCGCTTCGAAGTGTTTGTAAACCATAGCGGCACCGCTGGTCATTTCGGAAACCACGCGACCCAGCAAAGCCCACCCTGTCGCACTGCCGTTGATGACCTTATACCGCGGCCACGCCAATACGGGAAAATGTTGTTTTTTTCCGGTGAGAAAATGGAAACGCAGGGTCATCCCGTGCGATCCCAGCAGGATTGGGCGGCCGGAGCGTTCAACCTGAAATGTTACTCTTTGATCAGTAGGCCGGCTGAAGGAGAATTGGCGCATATCAAACGTCGTCAAGCCACCGATACTTTGTGGCCGGAGCAATAATGCTTCCATTTCGGTGCTGGCCAGGAACTGCTTGACGCCAGCGGCCGTGCGCATGAAGGAGCATTCCAACTGTTGGGCCAGTGGGCGGGCGGCATAGGGATTGGTGGAAATTGGTCCCCCGAACCAGGATACCCATCCATTCTCAATATTACGGTGAATCGAAATGGTGGCCCCTGCGCTGATTCCCTCGCAGTCGTAGCGCTGCAGTTGCGATCCGCCAGGCGACAATACTTCCAAGTGTTTCTGCCGCTTCCGCAGTGCCATAAAAGGCTTGCCATTCAGCCTGCCAAAGAGCTGAATAAAATCGGTGGTCGCGGCCAGGTAGCCGAAAAATTCCCGCTTCCCGGCGGCCCTGAGATGCACGGTGATCTCGAATCCGGTCGGTTCGCTTATCAGCCATCGATCCACCGTGCGCAACGCCTTGACACATTGTTGGAAGTGTTTTCGATAGCCAACGCTTTCGGAGGCCAGCAAATTCAGATTCGCCGCCCAAGGGCTTTTGGGAAATTCTTTTAACGCGTCCAGGGCGGTCTGGCGGGCGAGGGCGGATTGGCGGAGTCGCAGTTCGCAATAGCCAAGGATAAATTCGGTTCGAGCCGAAGCCCGATGCAAACGGGCCAGGTCGTTGCCATAAGTGCAGGCCCGCTCCCATTGGCCGGTAGCAGCGTATAGCCGTTCAGCATCGCGCATTATTGTAGGATTCAGGTGCCGTTGGTGACTCATGTGAATCAGGTAGAGTGTCAGGTACGGGCTTATTTTACTCTTTTTTATTCTCGCGAGTTTATCAATGCGCGCTGTGGGCGTCAACCCGGGTTGGACAAAAATGTGCCACACGCTTGCGAGCGTTTTATCTGATGCGGCCAGTGAGACGACTGCCCCGCGGAATTCCTGTGCGAGCTTGGCCCAACCTGCCTGCATGGCTATCGCCTCGCAAAAAATGGCGCTGACCCTGTGCCCGGTACCGAAGATGTCAGCCCGCTCGTTGGTATTTCCGAATTCCTGCAGCCCATAGTAGATGACACGCAGGATCGCCGCTTCGCGGGACGGGGTCATTTTATTTGCGTTGTGTTTGAGAAGTGCCTGGACCAAATTTCCGAACTCCGAAGCTGTGGTAAATCGTGTTAAGTCATAGCGCCCCTGCAGGCTCGAACCATAGAACAGCACCAACCGCCTTTCAAGCCTGCCGGCAAGGGCGGGTTGTTTTGCCAGCCTGGCCAACATGAATCCAGTAAGTAATTTTTCCGGGGTAAGGGCAGAGTTGGGGTTTTTCCTGGACCACGCAAGCAACTTTTTTGCTTCTTGCTGCGCGGATGCCGAGAAATGGGACGGAAGAGCCGGGCCGGTGCCGTTAAATGCGGGAGGCAACTCCGCCGGATATTTTATGAGGGCCTTTGCCTTAAGGGCGGCGATGTAATCATGGTTGCTGCCATGCTCCAGCGAATTAGCCGTTGTCATAAGGTCGCCAAAAATCCCGAACCATCCCGGCAGCAAGGCGGATGCGTCCTTAAGCGCGGTGGCCATGGATTTCTTTTGTTGGAGCACGCCCCCGGCCGGCCACTTTGGCGGCGAGATCGAAAAATGCGGAGATGAACTCCCTACAAGGCTCAGCTCGGCGTGGTGGCCGCACGCCAATGTCAAAAGATGTTGCGTACGATTCAGCGTGGCTGAAACCTCCATCCATTTCGGATTTGAGATTCCCGCGATCACTAAACCAAATGACGCTCTTTCGCCTTGATCTCGTTGCTTAGTGAAGAACACGCCGAACCGACGGGCTTGGTGGAAAAACTGCATTGCTCCGGCGTAAGTCTTGAGCGAGGCGGGCAAATAACGTGCCAAGATCCCTTTCGCGTCAAATTCGGAAGTGCCGAGATCCGACAGAGCCTCGGCCAGGTCTGCAGAGGGCGAAATATCGCCAGCCGATGCCCGTCCTGCCAGCCCGACCGGCATTCGGAATGTGCTCTTTGCGCTGGGATTAAAAAGTCGCAACGCTCTGGGATTCCAAGCAATCGCGGCGACCACATCGCCGTTTTTCCGTATCTGAATATTCCCGGCGCGGCCGGCGACTCCGGCGTAGAACTGCCAGGAAGTCTTGTGCTCACCGTTGGTCGTTGCGCGAAGTTCATATCCCCGGACGTCATTACCCACGGCGTGCAGGAGCTGCAAAACTTGCGACACGATCTGACGCTCGGCAGCGCTCTGACCGGCTGCCAGCTTCGCGAGTTTCAGCGCATCGGGTTCCCAAGGGCTTTTCGGAAAATCCGCCGCCAGTTGTTTTGCCGCCCTGGCCGCGCGATTTGGCCGCCCCAAAACAGCATCGCAGTACACGAAAAAAAATTCTACATGGGCGTTGGATTTCTGTTGCCTGCTTCCGGCTAACAGGTCCAGCGCACGCCGGAAATGGCCGTTTAATATCAGCTCTTCGGCGTGCAGCTTCAGCAGCTTTTTTGACGACCGCACGGCTGCCGGCATACAGTGCAAATAGTACCGTTCAAGAAGGAATGTCGGCTTAGTTCGCCCCAACCTTCCCAGCAAGCGGAACTTTGCAAGGGGCGTCATAACTCCGTCAACGACCACTTCGCGTATCTCATCTCCGGCCAGGGCCTTCGGATATTTTCCATCCGAGGATGACGGTTCCGTGGCTCCGAGCATCTCGTTGGCAACCTCGGTATCTCCGGCTTCGTGCGTTACCAGGTAACACAGCAGGGCATTCTCGAATGTGTTTTTATAAACCGCGTGGATGCCGAAACGCGCCAGCCCACTGCGGACCACGCCGTCTATAATGCCGGCATAGCGTTTCTCGGGGTGGTAAGTGAACCACCGTAAAAGGCTCGATACAACCGCCCGGTAGGCCGCGCCGCGCGAGGGCGAAATGGGGCCGGAATGTGGGCCGGCGATATTCGCGAGAAAATACCGGGCCTCATTGCTGCCGGGAAAATCCAGAATCAGCCGCCGCTGTGCAATGCTCAAATCCTGCGGGTCGTCGCCCCGTACTGTCGCAGCCATGAGAACTCGGAAGAGCAATCGGGGGCTATTCGCTGATTGCGGGTGCTTCTTGGCCCAAGCCAATGCGGCGGACGCGATCTTTTGAAATTTGGAGTGGCTGATATACAACGCACTAGCCGAGCCGAAAGTCGCAGCACTCGCCTTTGGTAAGCCGAAAAACACGAGCAGAAGCGAACCGAAAATGAAACAACGCTGCCAGCGAGTAACCATGATGTGCACCTCAGGACTGCGCTATACCCAAAACCAGATGGCCAACCAATGGGCAGCGGGAAGCAAGAGGCCTCGGAACCGTGGCGGAGGAACTGCTTATTCCCGCCACACGTCTTGCCGCTTCCCCTTGTTCCATTGATGCAAGCCAGCCAAGCTTTCAGGAGCATATCGCTGTATCAGGAATTGGTAAAGCCTTTCGGCTTGCGCGTGTGCCAGTCGTGATGTTTTTCGTACATGCGTGCCAGGCGCAACATGCGATGTTCGCTGAATGTCGGACCCAGTATCTGCAGGCCGATCGGCAGGCCGGAATTGGAAAAGCCGCAGGGAATATTCATTCCCGGGATGCCGGCAATGTTGCATGTTACCGTGAAGACATCGCACAAATACATCTGCAAAGGATCGCCGCTTTTGGCTCCCAATTCAAACGCTACGGTGGGGGAGGTGGGGCACGCGATAAAATCGCACTTTTCAAACGCCTGGTCAAAATCCCGCTTGATCAACTGCCGCACCCGCAACGCCCGCAAATAATACGCATCGTAATAGCCGGAGGATAAGGCATACGTGCCCAGCATAATGCGACGCTGCACTTCCGGGCCGAAGCCCTCGGCCCGGCTGGCCGCGTACAGATCAAATAAATTCTCCGGCTTGGCTGTGCGATGGCCGTAATGCACGCCGTCATAACGGGAAAGATTGCTCGACGCTTCCGCCGGTGCAATGACGTAATAGGCCGCGATGCCGTATTTCGTGTGCGGTAAATGAACGTCTACTACCGTGGCACCCTGGCTACGATAAAAATCAACCGCTTTGGCAATGGCACCGCTGACTTCCGGCTCAATGCCTTCACCGCTGAATTCGGCCGGCAGGCCGATGCGCACGCCCTCCAGCGGCTTATCCAAATCTGAAAGATAATCCGGCACCGGCTGCGGCCAACTGGTGCTGTCCAATGGATCATAACCCGCAATAACTTGCAGTAATAAAGCGGCATCTTCCACACAGCGAGTCATCGGCCCGATCTGATCCAGCGAACTGGCAAATGCCACAAGGCCATAACGCGATACCAGACCATAAGTGGGTTTCAGGCCGACAATTCCGCACAGGGACGCGGGCTGCCGGATTGATCCACCCGTGTCCGACCCCAGCGATGCGGCACACATCCGTGCGGCCGTGGCGGCAGCTGATCCACCGGATGATCCGCCTGGTACGCAGGTGGTGTTCCAGGGGTTATGACTTGGGCCGAAGGCGGAATTTTCCGTGGAGCTTCCCATGGCAAATTCATCAAGGTTGGTTTTGCCTAAAATCACCGCGCCCGCTTCCTCGAGCTTTTTGACCACTGTCGCGTCATACGGGCTGTGAAAATTTTTCAGCATTTTTGACGAACACGTGGTGGCTCCAAAGGTGGTGCACAGATTATCTTTTATCGCAATAGGCACACCCGCCAGAAGTCCCGGCGGTTTGCCCGCGGCCATGGCCTGGTCAATGGCGGAAGCCCGCTGCAAGGCTCGATCCGCAAACACGGCGTTGTACGCGTGCAGTTGTCCATCTCTCTGGGCAATGGCGGATAAAGACGCCTGCGGCGCGGCGACGGCCGTGACTTCGCCGGCATTGATTTTATTGCGAACTTCTAAAGCGCTTAACTCATTGATCATTGAGCGTGTCCATAAACTTAAGCAGTGACCGATTCTTGAAAATATTTCCGCGAGCCGTTCGACGCAAAGAACCCGTTACTGGCCGCTGGTATCCGGAGTCCAATGAATGGAACTTAAGATTTTTAGCGCCATCGTGCGAATCTGATCATTTGTCGCAATGGCTAATGCGTCCAGTTTATCACCGCCGCCTAAATGGGAAACAATCAATTCTGCAAATGGATTGCCGGAATTGGTGTAGCCGCTCCACTCGTGTGCGGCCAGGCCATTGAGGATGAACGTGCGTTTGGTGCTGACATTAAATTTCAAACTGTTGCGGCAATTCCGGGCTACTTTCGCAGCCACAGTTAAGACGCAGAATGGCTTTTGATTCGCAGTTGGCCGACCGTTATACAGCAGATACTGCCGATATGTGGCTGTCGATTTTTTGAAGCTTGTGACGGTATAAGGAACGGTGAAACTGTAGGTGCCGGTAACGGCGGGGGGCGGCAATTGGCCGGGCATGGCTGATCCCGAGGATATGCCGGATTCCCCGGATGCCCCGGCTTGGGCCGAAAATTCATGAACCGATATCACATGATCCGTTAAATTTGCACGGTAACTGCTTTGCGGGTGCGCCAGCGGATTGTATCCCGCGCACCCCGACAGCAGCAACACCGAGAGTGCTGCCGAAAAAAAAGCCGAGTAACGAATTGCATACATATACATAACCCCAATAAAAATAGCACTGTTCCCACGATCGCACGCCATCCCTCAACCGCCCCCCATGCCGGTATCCAAAACTTTCGGCACGGTAAAAAACGCCCCAGCCTTACCGGGGGCGTTCGCCAGCACTTGTTCCACCGTCAGCGAAGCACGAATTTCATCCTCACGCAGCACGGAATGCAGCGGCAGGGGATGGGCCATTGGCTCCAGACCCTGTACGTCGGCTTCCTGCAATTGCCCCACATAATCCAGAATTGAGGAAATCTGTCGGCTTAGCCGCGGCACGTCGCTGTCGGCCAGTTTCAAGCGGGCCAATTGTGCCACGTGGCGAACCTGCGTTTCATTAAGCGTATCAGCCATAGTTACACCATCCAAAACAAATACGAGGCCTTCTTCGTGCTCTGTCACGCCTACAAAGTAGGATTGACAGAGCACGAGGCCTCATATTATACGGATAATATTTATTTTATGGGACTTTTCCACCTTCGGCACGGCGAATCCGAGCGCATAACCGTACTCAAAAAGGTCGAAACCGCCTCAGGCGGCTGCGGCCTGTGCCGGCTTGCGATACACAAACCGCCGGGCCACGCGTTTGGTCACCAGACCGGTTTTCAACGCCTTGGCCGACGCCCAGACACGGGCCGGTTTGCCATCGATGAGCACACGGACTTTTTGCAGATTCGGCTTGAATTTACGAGATGATCTGCCCGTAATCTTAATACCAACGCCACCGAGGTATTTGGCCTTACCACGATACGTGCACTGACGGCCAATACGCGTTTTCCGACCGGTATAATGACAAACATGAGGCATAATTCAAACTCCAATTCAGGTTCATTCCAGACCCATAAGTATATAAAAACCCCGTAAAATTACAAGCTGTCGAACATCCGGCAAAAAATCAAAAATCAAGGCATGGCAATCGTTCCTGGCGAATGGACAATCGCGGGGAACCTTACGAGTACTCGGACAGACTCCTTGGGCTTTGACCCTTACGGGATTACCGCGCTACCGCGGCGCGCACGGGGCGACCACCGCTTTTTCCGTTTCGGCGGGCCGCAGCGCGTTTCGCATTGCTGCGCGAACGACCGCCTTTGCGACCGATTTTTGCCATCCATTTTACAGAACCGAAAATCCCGGTCAGCAGTCCGGAAACCTCATGATCAATATTGAGCATCGGCCAATGCAATCCGGTACCAGGCCCGGTAATTTGAACGATGCTTAACTGTTCCGCCGTGGCATGCTCAAGCCCCTGTAATAATTGCGGAGGCAACAACAACACCGCCCCGTTGGATAGCTCTACGACCAGTTGGTTGGTTCCATTTTTGTAGGCGACGTGAACAGCGTGCGGCGGCCACACGCCGTGGGCGCTAAGCGCTATCGCGGATTCGATCCGCCGGTCGCTGGTGACAATTTTTGCTGTCGTTTTGCTATTCATCGTGCATCTGCTCCCAGGCGTCAACGAGGAGGTCAAAACCGTCACCATCACGGGATCGTAACCGAAGGGCGGTTGGGTTAGCAACAGATCGGTATGGCAATCCACTCTCTCCAAAAAAATTCGGGCCATGCCCCGTTCAGACTGCACTCCGACTGGGCGTGCAACCATCTCGGAATCCAGCAACGCCATCCATGTCTGACCTGGGCACAGAGTGGTAATATTAATGGGCACCGGGGGCCGCTGGCATCACCCTCTATAAATTGACTCCGCCGGCGGTGGTATAGCATCTAACCGTGAATTCCATGATAACATTATGTCGGCCGGCGGGCGGCGGTCAGTTTGCCCGACCAGTCAAACGGAATAAGATGGCTGAAAGAATATGACAATCGCCGAACTTAAAAAGCTGCTCAAGGCAGGAGAATGGAACGATATTGAGTTCAAAGAAGCGCGTATGGACGTTCCGAAGTCCGCTTTTGAGACGGTGTCCGCCTTCGTCAACACCCACGGCGGTCGCCTGGTCTTCGGCGTAGCCCAGCGCGGCGAATCGTACGAAATCACCGGTGTTGAAAAGCCGGAGAAGGTTCAGAACGATTTTCTCTCGGTGTTGCACGCGGACGCCAAGATCAATCATGATGTTTTAGTGACCGAGCAGAAACTGCCTATAGACGGCAAGATGGTTCTGGTTTTTCAGATTGCAGAGAACGGGCGAACGCGCAAGCCGGTTTATCTCGACGGCGACATCCGGCGCACTTTCCTGCGCAAAGGCGGCGGCGACTACAAGGCCCAGATGCAGGACATCGAACGAATGCTGCGGGACTCCGCCGTTGACCGGTGGGATGGCCAGCTGTTCGACCGCGTTGCGTTCAAGCAAGCCTTTGACGTCAGTACCTTGGGCTGGTACCGGAATCGATTTCATCAAGTCAATACCGGCTTCGATGCCAGGCAGTCGGATCGCGATTTTCTGTACCACTGGGGCTTTCTGATCAAACAAAATAAGCGTTTCCTACCGACGCGTGCGGCCATCATGCTCTTCGGATCGTCGCTGGCTGTGCATCAGCTTATTCCCCGCCCGACGTTGGATGTGCAATTCCTTGGATATTCCACGGGCGATGCTCTGCCGGAGACACGCTGGATCGATCGGATTGTCTGCGAAGACAACATAATCCAGGCATGGGAACAACTGGTCACCAAATATCGTTTCTTTATGCCAAAACCGTTTCGGGATATTGACCCCGTTACGCTTGGCCGGCGCGATGATCCGCCCGGATTCCGGGTCTTTCGTGAGGCTGCGGTCAACTTGCTCATCCACCAGGATTATGGCGATCATTCGCGCAAGGGCGTCATTAAATTCTTCCGCGATGGAATCCAGTTCTGGAATCCGGGTGATGTATTCGGCGATGATTTACGCCTCTGGGAGCCTGGGGAGAAGGAAGTTCGCAATCCATCCATTGCCATGGCCCTGCGGAGGATTGCCATGTGCGAACAGGCCGGTACCGGCTTGCGTATGATGCGCGAATCATGGCGGAAACTGGGTCATCCAGCGCCCCATTACAAAAACGACCGGGCCGGAAAAGCATTTGAGTTTTTCATTCCCGAGTTGGATAAGGAAGTGGACATGGCATCGGATTTGGTGAAGGCCATGTTCGGGGACTCTTCACAGCCTAAGGCCCAAGTCGAGGCCCAAGAGGCCCAAGTCGAGGCCCAAGTCAAGTTGTCCAGATGGCAGCTCGATGTTTTGTCCGCCTGTTCCGCGGGCGAAAAAACAGCGCGGGAACTTATAGTGGTTGCGGGCTATCGGAGTCGAACGGGTAACTTCAAGAAGGGCCTTCAGCGCCTTGTAGATGAAAGTTTCCTGGAGCCGACGCTGCCCGACAAGCCCAACAGCCGCCTCCAGAAATATCGGCTCACCGCTGCAGGACGCCAGACATTATCCGCGCGCAGTGGATCTATGCAGTGATAGCCGGTTTTTTCGCGCCCCTAAAATTACATCACTGGATCGTATAGACTTTGTGTACCCTTCGCGACTATGCTTTTCTTCACGAGGCCCGAAATTGTAGATGGAGACTTGCTGGACCAGGATGTGGACGTGATCGTCAACCCTTGGAACCGTAACCTCATTCCTTGGTGGCTACTGGTTCCCCAAGGGGTGTCGGGGGCGATCAAAAAGCGCGGCGGAACGGCACCGTTTAAGGAACTGGCCCGGCACGGAGCCATGCCGCTGGGCAGTGCGGTGATCACCAATTCCGGGCGGCTGCCCTTCCAAGGCATCATCCATGTTGCCGGAATCAACATGGCGTGGTTTGCCACACGCCGCTCGATTCAGGGTTCTGTAAGGTCGGCGATGCAGATCGTGAAAGAGCGCGGTTTTGCTTCGGTAGGATTTCCGATCATCGGTGCTGGCTCAGGCAATCGGGGCCGCGAAACAGCGGAGCAGTCTATGCTGGCAACGTTTTCGGATCTGCAATCTGATGCGAGGGTGGTATTAGTGCGGTACAGAAGATTCGCATGACCCTCCGGCAAAATCGGAAGGTGATTTGAATAAACTGTCTTGATTGGGCGCAAGGCAGCCGCGACGAAATGTTAACCAAGCTGATGGTCCATCCCAAAAGACCCGGAAGATTTGAGCCGCGCGTGCGCAAGCGCCGCCGTAATGGCT
>JAJZGH010000288.1 GCA_021798635.1 Planctomycetota bacterium
AATGGGCGAGCCGCCGTCAATGGGTTGACCCAGTGCGTTGACCACGCGGCCCAGAAGTTCGCGCCCCACCGGAACAGAAAGCAGTTCTCCGGTGGATTTGACGACATCGCCTTCCTTAATGTGCGAGCAGTCACCAAAGATAACCGCGCCGACGGTCTCTTCTTCAAGGTTAAATACCTGACCATACATATCATTGCCAAAGTCCAGCATCTCTCCGGCCATGGCGTTGGACAGGCCATAGATTCGGGCGATACCGTCGCCAACTTCAATGACCTTGCCAACCTGACTTACGTCAAGGCGATCTTCAAAACCGGCAATTTCTTTTTCCAGTACCGATGCTATTTCGTCAACTCTGAATTTCATGTTATCACCCTGACGTTACGTCGCCTTAATCTTCTATTTTTCAAACAATTCCAATGGGGCTGATCCGGCATTCGGATCAGGACACTAAGCCTGGATGGCCCCGGCCTGCTTAAGGCCGGCCATCATACCGCTGTGTAACTGGGACTTCATGGCCCGCAGGCGGCGCTTCACAGACCCATCAATAAACATATCTCCAATTTTCAATTGTACGCCCCCCAGCAGGGACGCATCCACCGTGGCTGTTAAATCAACCTGTCTACCCAGACTGCGCCCGGCCGCCTCTGCGATACGCTGCTTTTCATCTTCAGCCAGCGGCTGCGCACAGACAACCTCAATGCTTAAGCGGTTGTTGCGGTCGCGCTGAACTTCCTCAAATGCGATGGTAAATTCCCGCAACATATCCAGCCGATCCCGCCGCGCCATGGATTGCAGCACGGATAGTGTTAAAGTGTTGACGGAGCCGGCTACGGCCTGTTCAATGAGTTTTAATTTCTCGGCAGTATTTACATTGGCGGCTTTCAGGAATCGATCCAGCTGCGGAGCTGCGGCCAGCAAAGCTCCGAGAGATTCCATGTCCGCCATCACATCCGCTGTTTGGCCGGCCCGCTGTGCCGCATCATAAAGCGCCGCGGCATAGACCCGCCCGATAGCCATGTAGTGCGATTCTTTTTGTTCCATAGCAGTTTATCCAACTGATCCGCAGCCGTGCTGCCGGATCGTTAATTCATGGTACCGGCCAACTGGGCCAGCGATTCATCCAGAAGCTTGCGCTGATCGTTGGCGTTGATTTCCCGGCCGATGATTCGCGATGCGATTTCCACGCTGATATCGGCCGTGCGGCTGGCGATATCAGCCAGCGCCTGTTGCTTAGCCGCCTCAATGTCGCGTAAAGCCTGATCTTTCAGCGCTCGCGATTCCGATTCCGCCCGTTGGCGGATTAAATCCGCGGCCTTGGCGGCATCCGCCTTGGCCTGCTGCAGCTGTTGCGACGCCTGGCGTTGCACTTCTGCGATTTTTTCTTCCAGCTGCTTGCGCGTCTGTTCCACTTGTGCCTGAGCGTCTGCGGCGGCTTGAATGCTATCACGAATGGCGTCTTCGCGGCTTTTTAAACCGTCAATAAGGGGACGCCATGCATATTTGCCCAGTACCGTCAGAAGCACCACAAATATCAGCAATGTAATTAGCGCCATGCCGGCGTTAATGGACATCAATGAGGCACCGCCGTTTCCACCGCCGCCTCCGCCGGAGGTTGCTGCGTGCGCCATTCCGGTTGACACGCTGATGGCCGCTACGGCAATGACCGCTGCCCATCGCATGGACACGCGCCGATCAAAGTTTCGCGCTTTATCAGATTTGCTTTCAACGCATTTCATGAACATTCACCTTTAATCCAACTTGGAATACCGATCCATCTATACCGGCATGTAACCCGGCGGGGGCAAAACCTCGCCGCCCATCGGGAAACTTGAGTTGGAAGTTTATTAAAGACCACCGTTCCGAATCAGAACGATCATCACCAGCACCAGCAGAAGGAACGTAAAGCCTTCAATAATGGCTGCCGCCAGAAAGAACTGCGTGCGGATGGTGTTGATCAATTCCGGTTGACGGGCTGTGGCTTCGCACATGCTGCCGCCGATGGCACCTACGCCTGCACCAGCGCCGCCTACGCCGGCTCCGCCGCCGATTAAGGCACCGGCAATTTCGATGGCCTGGGTTAATTCGTGCATCGAGTTAACGCCCTGGGTCATCACCGCGTGTCCGGTTTGAACTGTTGTTGGATCCATTTGATAAAACTCCTGTTGCCTTAAACCTTCTATAAATTCAGCATCACGCCCCAACACGGGGCGTGTAGAAATTAATGCTCCGCCGACATCGCCTCGGCAATATACGCCGCACTTAACAGTGTAAATATGTACGCCTGCAGAAACGCCTCCAGCAGGTGCAGGGCCTCAAAGGCCGTGCCAAATAAAATCACCGGCACACCCGTAACGGTCCTGACAAAATACCCGCCGAAGGAAAAGATAATGCTTACCAGCACGGCCACCACCAGCGGGCCTGACATCATCACCGCGAACAAACGCATACATAGCGCCAACGGCTTAACGAACGTGCCCAGCAATTCCAGCACAAACATCAGCGGCCAGATAACCCATGGAACCCCCGGGGGAACAATATGCTTCAGATATTTCGCCATACCCACCACCACCGCCACGGGCCAGGCCCGTGGGGAACCAGCATCCGCAGGATGGTGCGTTCCGGTAATATCTGCCGCAGCATGGCCGGAACGGATATGCGGCGTGTGATGCTTCCGCGCCGTTCGGATAAATTCCGCCAAACCCGACACATGCACCGTAAAGAATGTGCAAACTGCCAGCGTCGCGGTAACGCTTAAATCTCCGGTGGCACCACCCCAGAATTCCGGAATGTGCGTGCCGCAAGCCGAATTGAATAATTGAATTAACTCATCAACGGGCAACATTCCAAAGAGATCAGCGAACAAAATGAAGAAAAATGCCGTCCAGAGATAAGGGGTAAATGTTACCGCCCATTTGCCCAGCATGGGTTCAAAGGTGTCGCGTTGCAGGAAGACCAGTAATGCTTCAAAGAAATTACGAAATCCGGTGGGCACAGGTTTGGTTTTCATGCGCCGCGCCATGGTGGGAAAAATGGCCAGCATCAAACCCGCGGACAGCAACAGCATCAGAACGTGATTGTTGAAATAAAAGCTCTGGCCGAAAAGATGAAACAAAGGATGCGGATATAAATTATGGGCAACGGTCCCGTTGAGTACGTTGACTTCGGCCAAACCCCAGGGTCTGATGGCATTGGGCAGCATAAAAACCATAAGTTTTCAATCCGATTGCGGTTCTCGTTCCGACACCAACCCGCCAGAGCTGATTCGGGCCAAAACTTTTACCCTAAAACACGCCCGGCGTCAATGCCGCGCGCTATAAAATCATCGCCGAACACACGAGTTTGCAGCCACAGCGGCGTCACACTTTGGAGTGTTTAATCACCCAGGAAGACGCCACACTTTCAGCAATCAGCAGCACAAAATAAAAGGCTGCCAGCCACAGCAGCATCACCGTTTTATGCAGGTGCGCCGGAGCCATCACAATAACGATGATCGCTCCCGCCGCCACACCCACCAGCCGTGTCATATTCGCCAGTACCGCACATCGCAGCAGCAGGATTGCGGAACGCCCGATCAGCACCACCATCGGCAACACCGCCAGCAGCCCCACCACCACACTTACCAGCCCGGCCGCCAGCATTTCCCGCATATACAACGGACGATGCAGCAGCGGCAGCACCAGCATGGCCAATACCATGGCCGCACCGGTCGCCACCAGCGGGGTAATCGTTAATCCCAACCTCAACCAGGAAGTGGGAATCGGAGGTATTTCCGCCTGATCAGTCATCTGAATCAGAGCCTTTCTTAGAGACCGGTTGGCTATTTGCCGTGCCGCTTTTACCTGCTGCATTTTCATCCTGATGCAGCAGCATTTTAATCTGGAGATATAAATCCCCAATGACCGCCACGCAGATCAAGACTACTGTAGCGATTCCACGCCAGCGGAAGGTGTGATCCAGCCATTGACCGGCCAAGCCAAAAATCAATACCACCGCCAGGAATTCAATTCCCATGGAGGTAAATCGCCGCAGCCCCGAGGCCCGTGCCACAGGACTTTCCTGCCCGGCCGACGGTCCCGAAGCCCCAGCTTTTAATTTATTGGACGCATGACGCTCCAGACGATCCAATGCTGATTTAGCACCGCCTGTTTTCGCTTCCTTTGTCGGCTCATTTTGTACCATGGCCGTTACCGTCCACCAATGCCCTCCTTTGTACTATTTTTCACAAAGTATGTCAAGCGCCAGACGCTGTCCTGACCCTGTCCCAGTAATCGGGGCGTGGCAATATTTCCGGGCAACACGCATCAACTCGACCGGCGAGCCGCCGGGTTTATCCCGGTGGGCTTCATCATTCCTGTCAAAAGGCGGCTTTTTTCCCCGCCCGGAAAAATTGCCACGCCACCCTGTCCCATTAATCGGGGCATGGCAATATTTTCGGGCAACACGGCTGTTGGGGGAAGCTTCACATAGCCGCCAGCTGGCCTGATGAAAATGGCCGGGTTTCGGTCACCCATCTCCGTTGTACTGCTAAAATTCCGCCAAAGAACATCGCGTCTTCCGGGCATTTTTCACTGGCGCAACAAAAGTGGGATGAACGTGCCGCTGGGATATTCATCAGCCCAGCCGCTGCCAGTGGTGGAACCCACGATATAAGAATCTCTGGCAGGCTCTCGGCGCGACGGTAAAAAAGGTTGTGATTTCCGCTTGATTTAGCGATTTGTCAGCCCTGCCCCGAAAAAATGGCCGCGCCCGTAATCGCCCCATTGTGGGGATCTTTCGTATGACGACCCTTCGGCCCCCCACCACCACACGTATCATTAGCTCAATGCGGCAGCGTTGAGTTTCGATTCGGAACGGGATTCCATCGCACGATATATTTCCCGACGGTGCAATCACCCATCCCACGCCGCATCGAAGCTCAAATATTTTTTACCCCGGCATCCCACGGCAACGTCCCCCGTAGCTCAATGCGGCAGCGTTGAGTTGAAATCGGAACGTGTTTTCATCCCACGATATGTTTCCCGACGGTGCGATTGCCTGTCAGACAAATCGCTTTTTTCGCTGCACAGCCAGTGCACCCAGGCCGACCAAGCCCAGAGCCAGCAGGGAGCTTGCGCCCGGCAACGGCAAGGCTGGCGGGGAGGGGTCGGTTTGAAATGTAAGCGTGGCACTATCGCCGGCATTCAACCCCAGGGTAAGTGTGGAGCTAAGCGTGTAGGGCGAAGTGGTCGTAAAATCAACCGGGCCGACTGTGGTATTGACGGTACCGACCGGACCCAACACTCCGACATTAAATGCCATGTTATTGGAACTCGCAGTTACACCGTCGGCGGCACTGGTGTATTGGAAGTAGTCCGGTGTTTGGCCGCCCGACATTCCATCAGCAAAAAACGTAACCGACGCCGCACCGGTCAGCGACTCCAGAGAACCTGATGCGCTGGGCGTAAAGCTATTATCAGCAAGGTTGATGGTCATGGTCTCAAAGCCGCTGCCGGCATT
>JAJZGH010000289.1 GCA_021798635.1 Planctomycetota bacterium
GAAATGTACTTTCCACCGCATCGCGTTCATTTTTCCGCAACAATCCATTATCCACAAAAATACACGTCAGTTGATTACCGATCGCCCGGTGCAATAGCGCCGCCGCCACCGCAGAATCGACACCGCCCGATAAGCCGCAGACGACGCGGCCGGTGCCCACCTGCCGCCGGACTTTATCCACCGCTATATCCAGAAAATTCCCCATGCGCCAGGTTCCCGCCGCCCCGCAGACCCGATATAAAAAATTCTCCAGAATTTTCCCGCCATGCGGCGTGTGCGTCACTTCCGGGTGAAACTGCACGCCAAAAAAGGGCCGCGATTTATGCCGAATCGCCGCCAGGGGGCACGTGGGCGTTGAGGCCAGAGGAATAAAATCTGCTCCTAATTCCTTTACCTGATCCCCGTGACTCATCCAAACACCCGTCTCGGCGGGAATGCCGGCAAATAATTCGCCGCTGTGGCCCTCCGCGGCGGCGTTATCCAGCACGTGCAGCCGTGTGGCGCCATATTCGGCGGCGATTCCGGGCTTTACGCGCCCACCCAGTAATTCCGCACCAATCTGCATGCCGTAGCAAATTCCCAGTACCGGAATATCAAGGTCAAAAATTTTTGCATCACACCGCGGAGCATCCGCTTCATAGACGCTCGCGGGGCCGCCGGAAAGAATTAATCCCACGGGATTCATTTCCCGCAGTTTGGCAACAGAAATATCCGGTGCCGTCAGCACCGCCTGCACGCCGGCCTCACGCACCCGCCGGGCAATGAGTTGGACATATTGTGAGCCAAAATCCAGAATGGGGATCGTCTGTTCGGGTTGTACTGATGTCATAGTATCCTGCAATTTATTCATGCAGCGATTCTAACCGCAGAGACCCATGCTGAAAATGGCACTGCGTGCCCGCAAGATAGGAGAAAATAAATCGGACCTTGGCCTTGATGCCCCTTGGGGAGCGGCTAACGCGGGCCCGGGGTGGCTAAGAGGGCGGGAATCCGATATTCTATGGCGTTGGAGCGGGCGGTTAGCTCAGTTGGTTAGAGCGCCGTGCTTACACCGCGGATGTCGGGGGTTCGAGTCCCTCACCGCCCAGTTCCTTAGGATTGGTTACAGACAATCGGGAACCAATACGAACCAGACTTGCAGGACTTTGGACGGGTTAACACCCGGATAGACAGACATGAATAATCAGCATGACCCGGAAGACATCGCTTCACTTTCCTCTGTGCGGCAAGCCCATGAGCAAGGTGATCAAACCCAGATAACGCCTGCGCCCGATGACGCCTCACCCCAGCAGCCGCCCATCGCTATTATTTCTGATATTCACGGCAATCTTGAAGCGCTAACCGTGGTCATGGAGGAAATTCGCCGCCGGAACATCAAAAATATCTGTTGCCTCGGGGATGTGATCGGTTACGGCCCCAATCCTCTGGAATGCCTGGATACGGTTATCGAGAATTGTGAATTCACTATTATGGGCAACCATGATTTTGCCATTTTCTATGAACCGTTTAATTTTAATACCGCGGCCGAAAATGCCGCATACTGGACCCGCCAGCAGTTTGAAACTGACCCGGACCGCACGCGACGCAATCGGCGGTGGCGGTATCTGGGCGGCATGCAGACACGTATGATGCATGAACGGTTCATGGCGGTGCATGGATCGCCCCGCCGCCCCATTAACGAATATATTTTTCCGGATGATATTTATTCCGCTTCGCAGAAAATTGCCCTGATTTTTGAGCGGGTCAACCATCTGTGTTTTGTGGGCCACACGCATGTGCCCGGTGTTTTTGTGGCCCAGCCTGATTTTTATTCCCCTGATGATCTTAATAATCGCTATGACATCACCGAGGAAAAAGCGGTTATTAATGTCGGCAGCGTCGGGCAGCCACGCGATCATGATCCGCGCTCCAGTTTTGTAGTTCTGCATCCGGGGCATGTGGAATTTATCCGCCTGGCGTATGACATTAACACCACCGTGGACAAGGTGCGGTCCATTGATGCCTTGGATAATTTTCTAGGCCAGCGACTGCTGGAGGGTGCGTAAGCGGCCCCGGCCGCACCGGCGGCGTAACGAGAGAGTAGCACCTGACACACCTTGAGCAATGGAAAGATTATGGATATAAAAAAGATCATCCAGCTTGTGCTGATTGCCCTGATTGCCGGCTTGGGCATGCAATTAATTATGGGGCATTTTTTCGGCAAACACTCCGCCCCGGCACCCGTGGTCGTCGCACCAAATTCCAAGGGGCCGCGGATTGAATCGGTCAAGGCCATTCCCGCGCAAGTTGTGCGTCTAGGCTCCAGCGCCAAAGCGCAGGGGAAAAAGTTTCTCCTGGCCATGTGGGTGGATAACGTTTCCGCCGGCCTGAAGCGCGTTGAACTTAATGCCTTGCAATATCGCGAATCGGTTAATTCATCCAAGCCGCTGGTGCTGATGACCCACCGTAAAGGATCGCCGCTGCCCTATTCCACCCGGGCCGTGACGGTCAACGGTGTGCGGTATAACGTGGGCAATCTGGCGTGGTCTTATGCGTCGCCGGTTCAGGCAGGTGCCCGCAAGGCGGTGCTGGAACTGCAACTGGAAGACAGCCACAACAAGCCTCTGGTGTTATTGAAAAAGATTTTCCAGATAAAGCCGGATGATTATCAGGTTACCATCACCCAGGAAATAATAAATCTCACCGACAAACCCGAAACCGTGCGGGTACGCATGCTCGGGCCCACGAATCTGCCGCAGTTGGATCGGGAAGCGGATTTGCGGACATTCTGGTGTACGGGCTATCGGGCGGCCAGCAAATATCTGGATACTTCCGGCTTTCCACATCCTGGCGTGCCCCCGCTGCTGGAGGCCGGCGTGCAGCCGGTGCCCCTGGGGAATTTTACCGGGCAGAATCGGCTGCTGTGGATCGCGTCTTCCAATCGCTTTTTCACCAGCATTATGCGGCCGCTGCCGTACGGGCCGGCGAAAACACTCCCCTTGGATAGCGGCGGCAGCATTCCCGCCGTAAATTTTCTGCAATCAGCCACGCTGGCTCGTGTGGATCCTCAAGCCACGCAAGCCAATCCGCGGGGCGTTCTGGCGGTGCGCGTGAAGAGTAAAAATCTGCTTCTGGCACCGCACGAAACCACCGGCATGCCGCTGGCGGTGTATATGGGGCCGCTGAAGCGCTCTTTACTAATGGGTTCGGCCAAAGCTAATCCCGGCACTCCGGCGTATGAGTATCATTTATACAATTATCTGGCCGTGATTGATTTTGGCCGGGGCAGTTATTGCGCTTTCTGTACATTTTCCTGGTTGTCGCTGATTATTCTGAAAATTCTGGATTTGATCCACCATTACATCGTGGGAAATTATGGTGTTGCGATCATGATTCTGGTGCTGGCGGTGCGCCTTATGCTGCATCCTCTGACGCGCTGGGGGCAGGTCAATATGACGACCATGCAACGCAAAATGGCCAAAGTGCAGCCGGAGATGGACCGCATCCGCACCAAATATGCCAAAGATAAACAGCGCCAGCAGGCGGAAATTATGGCCATGTACAAGGAACGCGGTATCAATCCGGCCGCCAGTGTGCTGGGGTGTTTGCCCATGCTGCTGCAAATGCCGATCTGGATTGCTCTGTATTCCGGCCTGGCTGTGGATATCGACCTGCGGCAGGCAGGGTTTATCCCCGGATGGATTACCGATCTGGCCAACCCCGATACGCTGGCCACCTTTCATACGCCGTTTTCCATCTGGTTTCTGGGGTATACCTATCACGGACAGAATTTTATTTCGATCAATTTACTGCCGGTGCTTTTAGGCATCGTGTTTTTCTTCCAGATGCGCTTTCAAATGAGATTGGCTCCTACGCCAACGGATCCGCAGCAGGCGCAGACTCAGAAAATCTCCCAGTTTATGGTTATTCTTTTTCCGCTGTTTTTATACAATGCCCCCTCCGGATTGAATTTGTACATCTGTGCCAGTACTCTCGGCGGCTTGGTTGATACTACCCTGGTGCGCCGCCATCTCAAACGAATGGAAGAGCGGCAAGCCTTGGCGGATACGGTCATTGACCGGAAAAAATAGGTAGACCGCGGTGGATCTGTTGTACCCGCGGCACTGACGGGCGTAGAATAACACGCGATAAATTCTGCGATTCGGAGGGAGTATGTATGGCGCAAGTTTTTATTCTTATTCACGCCTTTCCAATGGTTCGCACCCTGTGGGATCCGGTGGCGATATGCCTGCGGGAGGCCGGCCATACCGTGCTGGCACCCGGGGCGACAGAACACCAATAGAACTTTTCATAGACGCAATTAATGGCTTGGACGTGAGGATTATGCAGATATTTGCAAGGTCGTGCAGGATTCGCAAAACTGCGTGAATCAGCATATATAACACCGCCCGTCCGCACAGCGCCCTGGGATTCACAACGCCCGAAGAAGCGTTCCGCGGGAAAGCTCTTCCCAAACCGGTGGCCTACCGAACCCGCGACGGGCCAGACCTCCAAATCCAGATCGCACGCAGAAAGCATCGCGGTGATCCGCGACTGCCGATCGTTGATATCCAAGATCGCAAAGCGGCTTGACCGCTCGCGGAAATGCGAAGCGTATGATGCCGCCCCGGCATCCGCGCCCCCGATGCGCGCATGGCGGGAATTTGTCGCCCACCGGCGAGCATAAGACGCCGAAATTTCTCCACATATTGACATAATTACATGGCATTTCACCGTTAGACAACCAGCAAATCAACCCTTATCATGGATAGTAGCACCTTCACAATCGGCTGGGCCGCCACAGTCATATTGATCAGTGCTCCGTGATCATTTTAGCCAGTTCCATCACATTTAGTTGGGCCGCTACAGCCGCTACAGCCTTCGCACACTTCACAGGTCGCCCCCCGACGGCCAGTTGCGCCAATGTGTATTCGGTTCTTGTGTTGGTTTGTAGCGCTGGACATCGCCTGTCGCCAATACCTCCGCTACCATTTGGAATACTTCGGATCGGCCAGGAGACTCGCCCGCGGTTACGTCCGGATGGTGCCACTCCTCCAGCCTCAGTACCAACGGCACCTTGGCTTTTAAACGTTTGGCTAATTCCCCGTCCGTTGCCAGCAACTTGGCCCGATATTCGGGCAACAGGCTTCGCAGCAAATCCTGCCCTGCGAATTCGGCGTCTCCCGGCGATTCGGCCATGCGCTGGGCGGCATCCAGAAGATTCTTCCTCACCGGTTCTTTCTGCCGCAGGGCGTAGGCCCTCCAGTTCTCGATATCGAATTTCCGGCCGATTTTCTTGCCGGCCAGGAACGCCGCATCCCGATTAATCCGCACTACCGTCTCACGAATACGAAGACTTTTTGCGCCTTCATTCAAACTGTTGGCTTCATCAAGCAGCGGCCCATCCGGACCGTCGGATATGGGATAAACCCAGCTATCGTTATCAAGCCCCGGCTTTCCCTTGAGGCAATTGCCAAAGCAATACAGCGAGCTGGAGAAACT
>JAJZGH010000290.1 GCA_021798635.1 Planctomycetota bacterium
AAAGGGGACAGGCGTAAATTTGGGATAAGCACAGATAGTTCCAACCTGCACAAACTTTTTTACACCCTGAATCCGCGCGGCTTCCATCAGGTGCAAGCCCATGGCCATATTGGCGTAAAAATATCGTCCGGGGTTTTCCCGGTTCGCCCCGATCCCGCCCACCTGAGCCGCCAGGTGCAAAATAACATCGGGCTTCAGCCGCGACACCATCTCCTCCGTGGCCTGCTGCCGGGTCAGGTCGCAATCTTTACTTCGCAGAATATGGATATCACTTAAAGCGACACCGCCGGCGGTGAGCTTGCGGGTAATACACCGCCCCAGAAATCCTGCTCCGCCGGTAATTAAATATCGCATGAATGCCGTTCTCCGCACGCTTTGCTTCCAACATTCGTCTGACACACAAATCAGAAGCGAACCAGAAGTGTCGCGATTTTACCGCCATCGCTCCACAATGGAAAATTACCGGCAATTACTGAAAATAATCAAAGACCAAATCCATCGGCCGAGATCCGAGTTGTAATTCCGGTTGCGGGCGTAAGAGAGGCGTACGCTGCGCCCAACGAGCAATGAACAAATCATCGGAACTTCCGAATCTTTGATCCGTGATCATCGTTGGTCCTCCGCTTACCTCCGCTGCCTCTTGTGCATCAACGTGCTCCAGATTCCGCGTCCAGAATTCATTGAACTGCTTTTTTTCACCACTGAGGGAGCAGAGGAAATGGAGGTTCTGCGGCGCTGGCCGTGCAGCTCTGGTTCCGAAATTGTTTCAACTTCTGCGACCATTAGTCTGCCTAAAAGGCCAATTCTTTCAAAGCACGGATTCTAACCCGCCCAAAGCGGATCGCAAAGCGAATTCACAAAAGCTGAGCCCGCAACGCGGCCACACGCCGCCACTTGTCTCCCAGGCTCCGACAGCTTCGTTGCCTCCACCGTGACCCCCGGGTCAAAACAACCTTTACCGGGGCGAGACTTGCACTCCCTGGAACACTTCGCCTTTGCGCGGCACACTTGGGCCATTTCACTGCGAGTGCTTCGTCAACCAATCCTTGGCCGTGATGTTCCCCGAATCAGCCGCTTTTTTATACCAATACTCGGCCTTCTGGTGACTCTTCGTAACACCCGTGCCGCGATAGTATAGGCCGCCAAGGCCAATCATCGCGTTCACATTTCCAAGGTCAGCCGCCTTTTTCCACAACGCGATTGCACGGCGATAGTCTCGCGTCACACCCAAGCCTCCAGCGTATAGATAGCCGAGATTGTACGTTGCACCAAGGTACCCTGCATCGGCGGCCTTCTTCCACCACTTGAACGCTGATTTGTAATCGCGAGCCACATCGTGGCCATAAAAGAAAAACAATCCCAAGCGATACATCGCGAAGGTGCTGCCAGCCACAGCGGCCTTTCTCAACCAAACCAAAGCCTCACGCTTGCTTCGCTTAACCCCCGCCCCGTTGCCGTACAGCGAGCCAATGCCATACATCGCCTTGGCGTTACCGGCAGCAGCCGCCTTCCGCCACAGGATCATCGCCTTGGAATAGTTTCGCGCAACCCCCAAGCCGTTGGCATAGTAGGAACCAACTTCATACGTTGCCGCAGGGATACCCTCCTTCGCCGCCCGCTTGAACCATGTTATCGCCCGCTTGTGGCTTTGCTTTACCCCCCATCCTTTTTCGTACAACACGGCAACTCCATACACCGCATGGGTGCTGCCAGCGGCAGCCGCCTTCCGAAGCCAAAGCATCGCTTTGTGGTAATCTTGCTTGATTTCATGGCCTTTGGCATACAGCACGCCCATCGTGTACATAGCCTCAACATTTCCCGCCGCTGCCAACTGGTGCAGCCAAGTTGCTCGTTGTTCTCGCCTAGTTCGCGTTGGGCGCAGCGGATGCCCCAACGCCCATCGGCACAGACGTCTCACTGCTGTTTGGTACCCGGAAGCGGGCTTGATTTCGAGATCGGCAGAATGCGGCGGGAGGACGACGGACATAGCAGCGAGCATGAAATCCGCCGGTTTGTTCGCCTTAATTTGAAACCCCGGTATTTTCGGCGCGTGAAAATCCACAATCGCCAGAGGTCGGACGTTGCGGCCCGTCTTAATGCGTGTGGTCGCCAGTACCGGACGGAGCATAAGCTCGCCGTGGCGGGAGGCGTAAAGCTTCACGCTCGATATCGGCAGCGCGGCGGCTGGCACGCCGGGCTTGAACACCACGGACACGATAGTACCGCCCAACACACGGGGCCGATATAAATTAAGGGTCGGCTTTGGATCTGAAATGAACTTGAACCAAGTCGCCGCCGACAGGCTTCCTCGCACAAATCGCCGCAGGTGGCGTATTGAAAAATGAACGGCCTTACGTCCCAAGGTAACGGCAATTCCTAAATTGCCCGGCCAGTTATGCGATTTTCCCTTCCACAGGAAACCATTATCGCCAAATTCCACGTTACGCGCTACCAGCAGTTCGGCTGGATGCTTTGGCGATAGGGTCAATGCGATAGTGGCTTTCCCATCAGACTCCCAATAGAGCGGGATACCTCTGGACAACATTACCAGCGCAACCGAGATCGCCCCCTTCTTATACGCCCATGCCTTGTAGCCCCACGCGGTTCTGACCCCGTGCGCGTTTGAGTTGGGCAATCGAAATTCCTGAAAAAAGCTGAAGGTCTTTGTCGTTGGTATTGTGGTTTGCGTAGGAGGGGGCACCTTGCCGAGCCACTGAAGCACTTTTCCGAATTGCATGCCCTGTAGGCCTTCTCCCGATCCGCTGGCTATCGGCGCGTGACACATGGTTGCCAGCACCAGCCAAACCGCAAGGCAGTGACGGCGGCGGACACGCGGCGCACAGCAATACCTAAGAATTTTGGCCCGTTCTGCGAACATTTCATTCCCCTTCAATAAGCAATGCTGCCCGGTGGTCAGCACAGGCTCATGGCTTTGGCTTGCGTATCCGGGATGCGGACTTACCAACCGCTTGGGTCGCGGCCAAATCCGTGTCCGGCATCGTGGCCCATTTGATAAACCTTTTGCGCATCAGAGGGAATTTTGCCCCGGCTGGCGGAGTGCCGGTGGAGTAATGCATACCGTCCGCAAGGCGGTAAGATAGCACCGTTACGCTTACATTTTTCCAGGGCAATCCCGATCGGCCCTCAATCTTTTTAATGCGGTGCATGACAGGCTCTCCGGGTGCTGCCCCCTCACCGATATCGGATATCCACGCTGTCGAAACAAGTCCGGCCTTCAACTGCGTCAAAGCGAATCTCCGCACCGGAAATGGATGGTTCTGTCCCAAGTTAAAGACAACGCGCAGAGTTGAGACCGCGTTCTGGTCGTCGGTCCACTCGGCGAAGAGCGTCGGGCGTGGCAACGCTCGGAACTCTATTCTTCTTGCCGTAAGCACCCTTGTGTGAATCAATCCGAGCACCCGCAGGAATATGGACGACGTTCCTGACGCGGCGAATCCGAACATGTCGCTGCCGGGGAACCCCAAAGCCCGAGACCTCTGTTTCGTAAGAAAGCCGCCAACGGCGACCCCACCACTCCTGGCGGCGAGGAAATGGTTAGCATCCATCGGGTCGGCCATTGCTAGAAAGCTATGGCTACCATCGCTGGTATAATAGACGTATACCTCGCCCAAATGCAATATCACCGCCCTCCTTTTGTGGTCGCGCACCACATGAGCCTCAACGGAAATCCGGTGAAAAGCGGGCAACGATCCCGCAGTCTCCGATTTCATTGCGGCACCAATCGTGAAATGGAAACTCTGCATGGCCGACCCCCGCGTGAGATCAAGGTAGGGGCGCTTTCCAGAAAGCAGTTTTAGCACCTGGCCGAAAATAACCACTCGACGAGTGCCTGGTTCGGGCTGCGTTGCGGCGAGGCAAGCGGCACCGGCCGTTAGCAGCGTCAGACACAGGCACTTCGCAATTGCATTCTTCATCGAAAACTCCACGTGCGTAACAGCTTATGGTCGGCTCAGTCGAAGGGAACAACCAGCCGGAAAAATATTCCGTATTGCCCCGAACTTGTACCTGACCCACCGATGCAGAAATACGGGCCCTTTGGAGGAAGGAATGGTGGCTGCCACTTAACCCAGCCGGATCCCCCTCCGCTCGAACCGCCGGGCGAGGTGTAACTGGCGCTGCCAGAAAGGTGAAAGTTCAGGCCCCAACCCACCGGTAGAAATGACATCCAGCCCGTCCCCGGTGGCGCACCAGTCGATGGGTAGGGTGGCCACAGACTTCCCGACGGTGGCGGTGAAGGCGGAGGTGCCCCCACGAACCCCGGTGGCAGGGTGACTGTCCCCTCCGGATCGACCGCGTTCACGGGATTCGACATCACAAACTGATACGTGTTGGCACCGTTGATGTAACCGGCGGGGTCTTGGTTGATCCAGCGGCCAAGGGATGGCGAATAGTTGCGGTTGCGGGCACTGCGCTCAATGACCAATGAATAATGAATAATGAATAAATTGTCGGAACTTCCCAATTGCTGATCCGTGAGTATCGTTGGTCCTCCGTTTACCTCCGCTACCTCCTGGTGCATCAACGTGCTCCAGATTCCGCGTCCAGAATTCATTGAACTGCTTTTTTTCACCACGGAGGGAGCCGAGGAAATGGAGGTTCTGCGGCGCTGGCCGTGCAGCTCTGGTTCCGAAATTGTTTCAGCTCTTGCGACCATAAACCTGCCTAAAAGACCAGTTCTTTCAAAGCGCGAATTTTAACAAGTCCCAAGCGGACCGCAAAGCGAATTTACGAAAGCTGCATTCGCAACGCGACACACGTTTGCCATTTCACTACCCGCTATTTTTGTGCCCGGCCATTGGAATCGCCGGATGTCACCTTTTCGTGTCCCCAATCAATGTGGCGGCGCGTGCATAAACATGGAACGAAAGCGACCCTTTTTACTATTCCAAGCGTCGGCCAACGGTGTCGCCGCCGCCTTCGCGATAGATCGTACATGTTCCGCACAGGGACTTTTATACCATTTCTCGCTGCCGCCTCCCACCCAATGGAGAAACGCGCTCACTCCTTTTCGCTGCTGCAACGCAGGGGCGTGTGGTAATTTCGACGTCATCAGATCGTTGAAAAGATGTTTCATTGCTTTATATTTTACCTTGACTAATTTTATCTTACTCGAGGCAAAGCTGGCGGCGCGAATATGGAAGGAAGGCATATCATTGTTGTGTAAATTGTGTGAGATCAGGCACAGCAATGCACTCACTCCGACTCTACCGTCCATAAAATGTTTTACTTCACCATTCTGAAGGCTCCTCAATGCGAGGAATTGATTCATATCAATTGTTTGATCGAACCTAATTCTAAACCAGTCAGACGTGGATATGCTTTTATGACATAACCCAATTAAAATGCGATGTACTCCATTATAAGAAAATTGTGTGGAGTGTTGCAAGGCAACGAGTGCCTGCGATGCAGCATTCAGGAAGAACAACGGCCTCTTCAATATCA
>JAJZGH010000291.1 GCA_021798635.1 Planctomycetota bacterium
ATCAGAAGTTAATGCGGCAATCCGCGAAGCCGGCCTCTCCGGACTGCACCACATCCGCGCCATTGTGCACCTGGACCAATTGCCAGTTCTAGGCACCGGAAAAGTCGATTACCGTTCATTGGCTGAACTGGTTCGCGAGCCATCATCTTGGCCGTCCCCTCGGCCGTGACGCGCGGCTGCGCCGGGCAGTGGTAAAGTGACGCCTGGAGCATACAATACGCTCCGAGAATAAAACGGGGACAGAGCAGATACGTCCCCGTTTCATTCAATGTAAAAAAAGACCGCGGATTTCGCGGATTACGCGGATAATCGCTGGGTTTTTATGCTTCGGGACCTCTCTACTTTTCATGCGCGGTGCCGTTTGAAAACTGTCACGGCAAATCGAACGGATTTTCACTTCCGCCAATACCGCAATGATTCTCCTCGTATCCGCGTAACCCGCGAAATCCGCGGTTAAAGCCCTTCGGATCGCATGGAAAATAATCGCCTTATACTACGTCAAGGCTAAAAACTGGGATTGATGTGCCGCAAACGTCCCTGTGCAACGAGTCAGCGACGAAAGCCGGGAAGTAAAAGGGGGACACAGTCAGGAGGATCTGAGCCAATCAGAATTCAGGAAAAGGCGGGGCTAACCATTTAGCAGGACAAGTTGGATCTTCGGGGCGGTGGCAAAGTTGAACTTGAAGCGTACAATACGCTGTGAAACGCGAGCGGAGAAGGCGCCGAATGGAGGTCAAAGATAATACATAATGGATGCGTCGCCGTTTCGCTTCCCAGGCTTTCGGCATCGGGATTGCTTTGCACTCGGAGATGAATAGGTTGGCCATGGTTCTTGCATGGTGGTTCGCGGGAGTTTTATGCCGAAGTAAAATTATCGCCTGTTAGCCGAAATAGAAGTGTCACCCCTCGCGTCTGGGGTATACGTGGCAGGCCCGATTAGTTATCGGAGCGAGGTTTTCCAAATATGGTGCCTAACATCGAATCATTTTTCAGAGCCATGATGCAGAGCCTGCTACCCGGAGTAGTTTCTGGGCCGCAACGCTCTGTGAATTTATCGAGGATTATGTCGACGAATTTCTGGCCGAAGAGTTACAGCAGTAAAAGGCGAAGCCGCTCTTCAGGAAGTGAAACGTAGGTTCGCCACGCGGTGGTAAAGTGAAGATTGGACAAAGAATTCCTCCTGCGGTCTACTTTCCACTCTCAAGTCCTGATCAGAGCAGCGTAAAAAAACCGCGGATTACGCGGATCACGCGGATAAACACGGGCTTCACAAAAGCCCCAAATTTGAATTTTTAATCACACAGTTCGCGATATTTAAGGTGTGGGAATGGAAAGTAGAAGGCGGACCGCTGGCTGGCGCTCTTGTCTGGGCGACAGCCACCCTTTTGCCGTAATCCTTATTTGCTCTACTGTTCAACTCTCTCCGATCGCCTGCTCTATCGGGCCCCCGCCCGATGTGCTCTACTGTTCAACTCTCTAAATTCTCTGCTCTATCGGGCGGTTCACTCCCGTTGCTATCGTAAATAAAATAATCGCCGTGTGCTTTTTTGCAACGGGAGGCTACGGTGTGCTGCGAGATATTGCGGTGAATCTGGGGAATCTTGAAAATCTGTGGACGGTTACTGTTGATGCATGCGCGGTTTAGTGTTGGCCAGGCAGTGGGCGATGGCTTCGGGGTAGGCGAGGCGTTCTTGTTCAAATACGCGGTGGGCCAGTAGTTCGGCGGTGTCGCCGGGTAGGACGGGGCAGGTGCGTTGGAGGAGAATTGGGCCGTGGTCGTATTGATTGTCGGCGTAATGAACAGTGCAGCCGGAGGTGGTTTCGCCGGCGTCAATTACCGCCTGGTGTACCTTCAGGCCGTGCATGCCGCGGCCGCCATATTTCGGCAGCAGGGCGGGGTGGATATTCAGGACGCGGTTTTCAAATGTCAGCGGAATGTGCAGCAGCGATAAAAAGCCGGCCATGATGACTAAATCCACCTGGTGTTTGCCAATCGCTGTGAAAACCGCATCGGAAAAGGTGAGGGTGTCGGTAAAACTGCGGCGCGGAATGACTTCATGCGGCAAGCCCAGTTTTTCCGCGCGGACCAGGCCGTAGACATCCGGCCGGCTGGAAATCACACATGCAATGGAAGCGGATAATTTCTCATCGGCAATTGAACCGGCCAGATTTTCCAGCGTGGTGCCGGAACCGGAAATCAGAATCGCCAATCGTTTAGCGGATAGCGTGTGCTGTTGTTTCATGTTGCCGATTTTGCATCCTGCTTAATATCCACCGTCACCAGGCCTTTTGCCCGGCGTGCCATCACCGTCATCACGGTGCCCCCGATGGTCAAAATGACCAGCATGGCGATGGCCTTGGGCGTTACCGAATCCGGTGATCCGGAGATCGCCGCCACGCCCGGCCCCAGCACCGTACCGATGCCGATCAGGCCTTCGTGAATCCCCGCGTTGCTACCGGATCCATGGCTAAGGTGCATGGCATAATACAGGGATCCCGAATAAAGCATGGCAACCGCCACGCCAAAAATCGCTTCGGATAATATCAGCATAAGTACCGATTGACTTAGCAACAGCGCAACGGTTCCCAGCAGCAGGCCCGCAAAGGAAATCATCATCCAATGCACCCGATAATGCCAGCCCGTCCAGAAACTGGTAAGTAAAAAGCCGCCGATGCGGGTTAAGGCCCACACTGATGCCAGGGCTGTCGCCAGCGCATAGGATTTTATTCCCAGTGCGATGGTAATGGTGGGCAAAACGGCTACAACCGTATTGACGGCCACATAAGAAAGCATGTTGGAAAGCCAGGCCATGTGCAGCAATGTTTTGGATTTCGGCGATGCGAGAATCGCCTGGCTGCGGGCCAGTTCTTCCGGGGAATCTTCAACATGGCCGGCATGTATTTGCGATTGCGGAATAGAAAACAGAGCAATAATAATCCAGACCACCAGGCTAAGGATCGCCGCGATAATAAAAACCCCGGCCCACGAAAGCCACAGGGCCAGCGAACCCACGATGCCGCCGGCGATAAAGCCGGTGGTAGACCAGTTGATATTATAGATGGTAATGCGTTTGGTTAAACGCAATTTGCCCGGCACGCAGGTCAGGGCGGATTCAACGGCGGGCCACAGCGGGGCGGTGAAGAAATTGATCATCAGCAGAAAAATAAACACGCCCGCCAGGCTGCGCTGCATCACCGCCAATGCTCCAAACGCACACACGGGAATACATATCAACGCCATATAACTTCCCAGGCGGCGTTGCCCCAGTTGATCCACCAATCGCCCGCCGTACAAGGCCCCGATCGTGTAAACCAACCCGCCGGCGGCAACCATACCAAGCTGCACTTCAGCGGGTTGATGCAGTTCATAAGCGGCAAAGAAAAAAACCGCGTTGGAAGTTAAGGCTGTCATAAACGACGCCACCCAATGGGCGATATACCACGGCAGCAGCGGGATGCGCTGACGTGCCGCTTCAGGGCGTGCAAGCGTTAATGGAGAGGGAATATTGCTCACGGAAAAATACCCCGTTGTGTATAAGCTCGTGTCACATGATCCACCGCCACGCAATAGGCCGCCGTGGAAAGATCGGTATCATATTGATGCGCCGCCAGACGCACGCGCCGGGCCGCCAGCACGATGGTTTTTTGCAGTTCACGGTCCACCTGACTGAGGTCCCAATGCACGCCGGCCTTGTTCTGCACCCATTCCAGATAACTCACGGTCACGCCGCCGGCATTGCATAATATCGCCGGCAGCAGCGCAATGCCGCGCTGCCGCAGAACTTGCGCCCCCGCGGGCGTCACCGGACCGTTGCCCCCTTCCGCCAGTACCCGTGCATTGAGCCACCGGGCTTCGGGTGCGTCAATCATGCGCTCCAGCGCGGCGGGAATAAACACGTCCACGTCCGTGCGGTAAAACGCTTCCCGGTCGATAATCTCCACGCCGGCAGCGGCGAACCCCGCCAAGCCTCCGGTCTGTTGCACGTGCTGTTGTAATTCCGTTATCGGCAGGCCATGGATATTGCGCAGTGCACACGTATGATCCATCACTGAAATCAGCTTGGCTCCATGTACAGCAAGCGCTTGCGCGGTGTTACTGCCCACATTGCCGAAGCCCAAAATGCCCAGCCGCAGCCCGGCAGGTTTAAGGCGAAATTCCGGCAGCAGTTCCAACAGGACATAACACAGTCCCTGCCCGGTGGCCTTTTCACGCCCTTCACTGCCGCCGCAACCGACGGATTTTCCGGTGACCACATGCAGCATTCCCTGCTGGCGACCTTCCTGATGGGTGTTGAGATAGGTATCCATCATCCAGTCCATAATCTGGGCGTTGGTTCCGACATCCGGAGCGGGAATATCAATTTCCGGCCCGATGTTCCCGCCCAGCGCGGAAGTAAACCGACGGGTCATGCGCATGAGTTCCATCGGCGAAAGCTTTCGCGGATCAACTTTAATTCCCCCCTTGGCCCCGCCAAAGGGCAGCCGCATGACCGCACACTTCATGGTCATCCAGACCGACAAAGCCTTCACATCATCGAGGCTCACATCCGGATGGTACCGTATACCGCCCTTATACGGCCCCAGGATATTGTTATGCTGAATTCGATAGCCCTTGAACAGACGATAATGCCCGTCGTCCATCATCACCGGAAAATTAACCATCAGTTCATTTTTCGGTTGCGATACAATGGCTTTGACAAACCCCGGTGCCTGAATAACTCCACAAGCGTCGTTAACCGACTCTACCGCCATGGCAAAAAGCGAATTCGGATCAGCCGGTTCCATGGCCTGAGCTTGCGGCAATTGCGTTGTGATGTTCTGCATAGGCATAATTCGTCTCCGTCAGGCACAGGGGCCGTTAAGTAGTGAAGTAGCATCATACCCGTGACCGCGTACTGGTGGCTAGGAAGGGGGAGGAGATGAGGAGTTAGGAGTTAGGAGTTAGAATTCTTTGAAGCGCTGGCGCTCCTGAATGCTAAATGCCAGATGCGAGATGCTAAATTCCAGGTTCCAGGTTCCGGGTTCCGGATTCCGGTCGGAGATGGTCGATATTCTGCCTTTTTGACAACTGGGGGATTCAAAGGTTTGGTTTGCCCCTGCCAGCGCGGCAGAAAAGGGGTGGAAATGTCTGGGCTAATTCCACTGCAAAAAACGCTTAAGTTGTTGAAATTTACGGAGTTATGACTTTGTTGTCCGCCCTGATGCACTACTGGCATAGAAGTTGCATAGCTGGTTGTCTGTCGCCCGCATTGCGGGTTGGCGTTGATCAGCGGCAACTGCGGTCTGGTATCGGCGCAGTGCCTCATTATGGTAGCGGTAGCATTCCGCGGTATTTTGCGAAGGAGTCTTTCAATGGCAGTTAAGCAGATTTCGTTTGATGAATCAGCGCGTAAAAGTTTACTTGAAGGCGTAACCAAACTGGCTTCCGCCGTTAAAAGCAGATCGGAA
>JAJZGH010000292.1 GCA_021798635.1 Planctomycetota bacterium
GCCAAGCGATTGCCGACCGCTTGCTTATTAGCAGGATGGATATTATGAATATTACCGATATCCATGGTTGACGCGATACCGCAATTTGCAATTCGCCGGGCCGCTTTTTCTTCCGCCTGCCAGATCACCGGCTCCATCGGACCGTCGTGGCCATAATTATACGGGGCAATCTGCACGATATAAAAAGGGAAGTTTCCCTGCCGCCACAATTTTCGCCAGGAACCAATTAGCGCCTTGAGATGATAGTAATAGCGATGATCATGGGAAGATACATTATTTTCCCCCTGATACCAGATCACGCCGCCAATAGCATAAGGAATCAATGGATGAATCATGCCGTTAAAAAGCGTGGTTGGATTTTGCCGCGGATCCGGCTGCCAGTCACCGTGTGGAATCTGGTAATTAAAAGCGTGCGGGCTGCTGATGGCATTTTCTGGCTTATGGGGCCGATGGGGCATGGACTTGCCGGTCGCCAGGGCTTGTTTGGCATTGCGTAACCATGCGGTCATGGCGGCCAGGTAAATGGCATTCAACTTTTTCTGCCGCTTCGCCATCGCCCGCAGCCACACCTGATTCGATTTCAATTGCGGCACCGCAAAAAAGCCCTGTTGGGGAATCCATGGTTCAATATTAGTGCCGCCCCAGTCGGCTTCAAGCAGACCAACCGGAACATGAAGTGCTTTATGCATGGCAAGGCCGAAGAAATAGCCCACCGCGCTAAAGCCCGCGAGATTTTTCGGCGTGCACCGCTGCCACACCGCAGCCGCTTGTTTTTTCGGCGTACCGGAAAAATTCGATTCCAACATCGGCACGTGATAAAGCCGGATATTCTGATGCGTTCCCTTCGCCAGCGCCCCCGAAAGATTCTTGCGGCCAAACCAGCCCGCCATGGGATATTGCATATTGGATTGCCCGGAGCAAAGCCATACATCGCCCACGAGAACATCGTGAACAACCATGGTTTGAGAGTCGGAAGATATGGTTAAATTGCGCGGGGCAGCGCTGAAATGCATTGGGGGAAGTTTGGCCATCCAGTTGCCATGCACGTCGGCGGTTGCGGTAACCGTATGGCCTGCAAAGCTGACCGTAATTTTTTGTCCCGGCCTAGCCCAGCCCCATACCGGGTCCTTCAAGCCGCGTTGCAGGACCAGATGATTGGTAAATAGATTGGAAACAGTGAAAGGCGTTGACGCATGCGCCGCTGGCAAACCGCCCAAGATCGCTGCGAGACTGATAAGCATCGGCGCCATGAATCGCATAACCGCATCTCCATTTACTGAACATTAAAGCCGTGTGGCTTTTCGGCAGTAACGGACTATATCGGCAACAGGAAAATTAGCAACGGCCGTCCGTCGCGAAGGGCATGGCCATATTTCCGGGCGAGCGGCAAAATCGACGGCACCAATGCCGGCGCTAAGAGAATGGTTCGTCTTGGAAACTCGCGTCCGAGGGGCCTGACCGGATTTATTGCCGCGTCCGTTGCAAATCGTAAGCCAATGCATCGATCGCGCCCAAACCGACAAGGGGAACCATGAATGATGGGGGCAATTAAAGCAGTCGGGTGGGCCGCCAAGCGGCGTTTCTACGCTGTACGCAAAGCATTCCCGATAGCCTTGTCCAGCTTGTTGACAATCCGCATCGTAGCGGTGTGTTTGCCTGATTCAATGCGCGAGATGGTTTCCTGCCGAACTCCGGCCAGTTCTGCCAACTGCTGTTGAGTCAACCCAGCGCTGGTGCGATCCTGTATGAGGCGGCGCGCAATCAAAACACGGATAGATTCTAAGGCATTGCGCGTACCATGTGCGTCCAGCGGAGGGTAGTCGGGCAAGTTCGTTCTGGTTTCCGGCAGATAGCGGCGGTACGCTTCAATGGGGACAAGGGTGAATTTCTTGCCATGTCTGGTAACAGTCGCGACATTCATAGAGCACCTCATGGGTCGTACACCAGGGCAATTCCTTAACATCCGCCTTGGCATCATCAGTTTCCCGCACCTCGAATATTTACATATGACCCTGCGTGCTTCGAAGATGGACGACGATTTAGGAACGTGGGAGTTCCGCCGCAAATATCTCGCGACGGGGGAAAAGTAAAAATGCACCACGTTAAGCCAAGCAGGACAAACTGCGAGCAATACCCCACGAAATCCGCATACGGCCGAAATAACGCTAAATCAGGAGCAAAATCGCAGCGTTTGGTTTCCGGCGATTCGTTAAGGATTATTCCAGCGTTGGCAGAGCCGGCGGCTTTGTGAATCTGCCCGCTGGCCGTAAGGAGGGGAAATATTGCTTCGCGTGTGTTAAGGCGGCGGCATTTTGTTATTGGTCAGCTTTTATAAATTCCGATATAATAAAATATGGATTTTGTAAGACGAAGTTCGATCCGGGAGCCCGCGCTTGGCCAATGCTGAACAACTTAAGGCTCTTTTGCGAAGTCACCTTTCAGGTGATGACGCACATTTCCGTGCTGTTGCAATGCAGATCGCTTCCAGTTCGGCACGGCAGGGAAATAACCAGCTTGCCCAAGAATTGCGTGATCTGATTGACCGGGCGCGCCGCCCTCAAGCGCCGGTCGCTTCTCCCCGGGCGGTTCCTATTACTCGCCCCTCGGGCGAACTAGCTGGGATGGTGACAGCCAGCTACCCCGCCACCCGCTTGGCAGAAATGGTGCTTAGAGAGAGCACCGTAAGTCGCCTGCATGGCGCGGTGTACCAATACCATCAACGGGATTTATTGCGTTCGCACGGCCTCCAACCTCGGCGGAAGCTGCTCCTTCTCGGACCACCTGGATGTGGCAAAACGATGTCCGCCTCGGCAATCGCCGGCGAATGTGGTCTCCCCTTGATGTTCGTCCAATTGCACAGCCTAATTACCAAATATATGGGTGAAACGGCTGCAAAACTGCACCTGATATTTGATGCCATGGTCGAGACGCGTGGGGTCTACCTTTTCGACGAATTTGATGCCATCGGATACCACCGTGACTCAAAGAACGATGTGGGGGAAATTCGGCGAGTATTAAACTCCTTTCTCCAATTCCTTGAACGGGATGACTCGGACAGTATCATCATTGCCGCCACCAACTTTGCCGGTATGCTGGATGAAGCTCTCTTCCGGAGGTTCGACGATATTATCGTTTACGAGCCACCAACTCCGCCAATGGTTCGCCAATTAATTCAGAACCGCTTGAGTGTCTTTGAAACTCGCGACATCCAATGGAAAACGCTCGTGCCCGCGGCGCGGGCTCTAAGCCACGCGGAAATCACCCGCGCGTGCGAAGAGGCCGCGCGCGAGGCGGTTCTTAATGGCACAAAAGCCATCTCAACGGAAAGTCTCAATAAAGCCTTGGTCGCCCGAAACGGGCCCACGCACCGCCGGGTAGCGAAAAGGCAGTTCGACCGATGAGCGATCTCCCTCATATACGATTGGCAAACACCGCAGAGTCGTTGCCGTACACTGCGACTGTGGGCGGCGGTGGTGGGGAATTCAGGCTGCCGCCCCGGGATCGGAGCCCGCATGCCCAAAAACTTCGCCAGCAGATTCAGGCTGCGAAGGGTGAAATGGATGACGCCTACGGTCCGGGAACCTCCGAAGACGACGAAACACGGCCCTACCTGTTTACGCTACGCAGTGATGCGCAATTTGAGCTAAAACTTGAGAGTATCGAGCGACTGAAACAAGGGATAGAACTGCTTTCCGTGCGCAAAGACGGGGAGATTACGGTTGCCAGCATTTCCATCCGGCGCGAAAAGTTGAGCAATTTTCTGCGCCTCATTAAAAGCTACGAGACTCAGGACACTAAAGACGGGAAACCAAAAAATAAGCCGTTGATTGAAAGTATCGCTTCAATTAGCCGCTTGATTGTTCGGGATCTTTGGCAGGATGTTCCAGAAGAGTTTCCCAAATCCGATCAAGCGATCTGGTGGGAGGTATGGCTGCGTCGGGGGCAGGAACAGGCAGTTGATGCCCGCTTCAGGGCGCTGGCAAAGTCCTTGGGGCTTTTGGTGGGCGAACATACCATCAGCTTTCCTGAGCGTCTTGTGCTGCTTGCGAAAGCAACGCCTGACAAGATTGGCGAATCCCCAGAATTGCTCGCGTGCATTGCCGAGCTTCGCAAAGCCAAAGAGTTGCCGACCGAATATCTCTCGCTGGCACCGCGCGATCAGCGTTACATCATCCAAATGGCCGTCAACCGCCTTATAGCGCCGGGTCAGGATGCGCCGGCGGTCTGCCTGCTGGACACCGGTGTGAATCGCAACCATCCCCTACTCGAGATTGTTCTCGCTCAAAATGACACTCAATCTGTTGACCCCCAGTGGGGCGCTGCTGACCACGATCGCGAACAACATGGCACCGGCATGGCGGGAATTGCGGCTTACGGATGCCTGACAGCATTGTTTGAATCCGATGGCCCGCTTCTCCAGCGGCACCGGCTGGAATCCGTCAAACTTCTGCCGCCGCCGCCCGCCGCGAACGCCCCCGAAAATTATGGCTGGGTGACCCAAGAGGCTGTTGCGAAGGCTGAAATTAAGGCTCCCAATCGCAATCGTGCCATCTGCATGGCGGTGACTGCGGATGACCGTGACCAAGGCCTCCCCTCGTCCTGGTCCGCTGCCATTGACCAAATGTGCTCCGGTGAACTGGACAAGAATCCCAAACTTATGTTCATCTCGGCTGGAAATTACGAGGGGGTGCAGACAAATCCGGACTATTGCTACCCTGATACGAACTTTACGGATGCGGGAATTCAGGATCCGGCTCAAGCGTGGAACGCGGTCACTGTCGGAGCATACACTGATTTGACCACGATCAAAGACCCAAAGTTTCAACAATGGTCACCGATTGCTCCCGCAGGCGATCTAACGCCCTCCAGCCGAACATCGCTCCCTTGGCCGCCCGAAAATCAGAAGGGATGGCCCATCAAACCTGATTTTGTGATGGAAGGCGGAAATTATATTATCAACGGTCGGGTCCGGGATCGATGCGATGATCACGTGCTACTGACCACAACGGTTAAACAAACCGGCGAATTATTTTCAACCATGGCGGACACAAGCGCCGCCGCAGCCGGCGCCGCACGGCTGGCCGCACAGCTCTGGAGCCACTACCCGTCGCTCCGCCCTGAGACCATTCGAGCGTTGCTCGTTCATTCTGCCCGGTGGACTCCTGCTATGGAAAGCCGATGCCCCGGAAGCAATAGGGGTGAGATACAGCGCCGATTGCGCTGCTACGGGTACGGTGTGGCCAACCTTCACCGCGCCGTCTACAGCGCTGAAAATGCTGCAACGCTCATCTACGAAGGTGAGCTTCAACCATTTCTTAAGGACAAGGGTACGATCAAAACCAACGAATGGCACCTGCACCAGATTCCCTGGCCGACCGAGGTGCTGATGGACCTCCGCGAGACGATGGTTTCCATGCGCGTTACGCT
>JAJZGH010000293.1 GCA_021798635.1 Planctomycetota bacterium
TCAGCCGGAGGATTTTCCCCGCAGCGGCACACGCGCTGAAATGAACCGGTATATGGAAAGTTTTTATAATCAGAAAGCGCCGCCCGCGCGGTATGTGCCGTACAGCGTCTGGGACCGCAGCGGTGCGCATGATATTCCCGCATCCGCGCCTAAGCCCCAGCGATCAAGTGAAGCGGTTGCGCCCGCTACGGAAAAAATCGTCCTGGACTATATGTGTGAATTTACCGGCCTGAAGACCGTGACGCGCGAGCAATTATTGGCGCGGGACTTGGGCATGGACAGTCTGGCGGTTATGGATTTGATCGCCTGGCTGGAAAAGGAGTTCGGTGTAACGGTGCCGGCCGTGGAATCGCTGGAATCGGTTCAGGATGTCATGCTGGCGGCGTGCGGACAATTGGGGGCCGCCAGCAAAGAATCCGCCGTTCCCATGCCTGAATCCCGCTGGTTTCAGGAAGGCAGCAGCGAGCGGGTGCAACTGCCTCCGGGCAACACGATTCAGGAAGTATTTCTGGCACAAGCCCGGATGCACCCGGATCAGATTGCGGCGGCTGATATTCAACGCGGCATCAGGACCTACCGTGATTTAATCACGTCCATCTTCGCTTTACGTGAAGAAATTATGAAATTTCCGGGACAGCGGGTCGGCATTATGCTGCCGGCTTCTGTGGCGGCTGATACGGTATTTCTGGCGGTGCTGTTTTCCGGAAAAATACCAGTCATGCTGAACTGGACCACGGGTGTACGCAATATCACCCACGCCTTGGACCTAGCCGAGGTGAAGCGCGTGCTGACGGCACAAGCTCTTTTAAGCCGCCTGGCGGCGCAGGGGATGGATTTTTCAAGCCTGAATGACCGGATGGTGCCGCTGGAAAAACTCGCGGGATCACTGGGAAAATGGGCGAAGTTAAGTGCCGCAATCAAGGGGAAGTTTTACTGGCGGCCGCTGGATCCGGTTGCAGGCTCTGAACCGGCTGTCATATTATTTACCAGTGGTTCTGAAGCACTTCCCAAAGCGGTGCCGCTAAGTCATGAAAATCTACTGGTGAACATGCGTGATGCCTTGGCGAGTTTTCATATTCGCCGCAATGATTGCTTTTTGGGTATGTTGCCGCCGTTTCATTCCTTCGGATTAAATGCCGCCATGCTTGTGCCGATTCTGGCGGGCGCCAAAGTGGTTCATTACCCCAATCCTAATGATGTCTCGGGCCTGGTGCGTGTCATTGAAAACTATCGTGCTTCCATTCTGCTGGGCACGCCAACATTCCTGGCCAACATCGTCCGCGGCAGCGGCCCGGATTCATTGTCGGCTCTGAGAATCTGCGTAACCGGTGCGGAAAAATGTCCACAGAGTGTCTATGACGCCTTAAAAAAAGCGTGTCCTGAAGCCTCTATTTTAGAAGGCTACGGCATTACCGAATGTTCGCCCTTTGTTTCAGTGGCTCGGGAAAATGATATTCGCCCCGGCAGCATCGGCACGCCGCTGCCTTCCATTACGTGGGCCATCATCAATGAAGAAACGCAGCAACGATGTGCCCCGGACCAGCCGGGAATGCTGCTGGTGCGGGGGCCAAGTATTTTTAAGGGATATCTGGGCGATCAGGCACACTCTCCATTTGTGCAATGGGACGGTGAAAGCTGGTATCGCACGGGCGATCTGATCCGAGCGGATGCCTCCGGGGTGCTGACATTTGCCGGAAGATTAAAGCGTTTCATCAAACTCGGCGGGGAAATGGTTTCCCTGCCGGCGATAGAGGAAGTTCTGGAACGCAAGTTTCCCGCTCCGCCCGGTAGTCCGCCGGCATTGGCAGTGGTGGCAACGACGGAGAATGACGCGCCGGAGCTTGTATTGGCTACCACGCGGCATCTGGATAGATCAGAAGTTAATGCGGCAATCCGCGAAGCCGGCCTCTCCGGGCTGCACCACATCCGCGCCATTGTGCACCTGGACCAATTACCAGTTCTAGGCACCGGAAAAGTCGATTACCGTTCATTAGCCGAATTGGTCAATGCGTCATCGTCTTAGCTAGCCCTATGACCGTGAAAATTGGCTGCGCCAAGCAGCCGTGGCAGGCGGTGGTAAAGTGGGTGCTATTGTATACAATAGTGCTGCGAAGAGCGGATTGGCCGATGAAACGAGGCTGGGTCGCCATTTCCCTCCGTCCCTGCATTTGATCGCCAATGGCCAGTGCCACTTTGCCTCCAGATGAGCGCTTGCGTTGCTGCCGCTTGGGGCGAGCGATTAATCGGAGTTTTTGATCTGGAGATGGTTATGAAAATGGCTGCGGGAGGCGCGTACTCCCGTAAGAAGTTGCGATGGTGGATTGACATAGTATCGGGAACGGGAACCATCGTGTTGGCCCTCGCGGCTGGGTTTCTGCTCCTGCGATTTTCGCATTTCGGTCCGCCAGGCCGCTTTTTTTATCGCGATCTGGCCTCAGGGGAACTCCAGGCACCCTATGGATTCGACCCAAAAGCACCGCGGCAATTCACGGTTTCTCCCTCGCAATCCCCTCCTACCAAGGTGAATCTTATTCTCTCGGGATACTCGCTCCCGCTCCCGGCTCGCCCTGTCCGTGTTTGGCTTACTCTGCGGAGCGATGACCGGGGACATGCGCCGACCGAGGGACGGATTCGGTCGGTCAAATTCCTCCCGGCATCCAGGGCGGGCGCGGGCCATTCGCTTGTTGCGGCAGGATTCACAAAGTTTCGCCCACCGTGGGGCGTCATGCCCCCGGGCGTCATTGAAGTTAGTGACGGGGTGGATGGATATTTCAGTGTACCATCCTCGTCGGGGCAAATCTCCATTTTTTTTGCGCGAAAACGGGCCCCGACTCAGCTGGAAAGTATCGAGATTTCCTTCCATGGCTTCAGTCTGCACTGGAGTGCCGTGCATAAACGGGCCCCATCTTTCCGATTCCTTGGCGGCCCGCGGTCCGAGATGCGAATGTGGGCCAAGATGTGGCCTGCCTCGCGGAGCGTGGAACCACTTTATCGGCTTCTCGATTGGTACGACATCTCCCGACCGGGCTCTACAAAGCTGATTGAAAGTCTAATAAAGCACAAACTCACTACCCCTACGGATCTAAGCCTTGTGCGTAGCTCGCTAGCCGCCACAGGTGCGGAAATTAGGGCGGAAGCTAATGTTAACAAAGCATTATGGATGTCTCTGCTGCTAACGGCTTCCTCTGTACCCCGTTTCGGACCTGTGGTATGGGTGCACCTGGGCGGCGGACGGCTTCTGTCTTTTGCAAATGGCCGATTCGGCCAGACAGTGTGGTCGTTTAATGCGGATGGTAGAGCGGTGGCCGGGGGTGTGGTCGAATACAGTATCTCGAACTGGAAAAAGTGGAGGTGGCCAAGGCGCCTCCAGATATTGAGGACGGTCGCAATCCCATTCTTCTCGCAGACCTCCCTGCTGGAATTAGGTGTCCGTCCTACGAACCGCGTCTTCCAATGTGAATGAGGATATGAGAATCTGTTGGCGTCGCAAGCAAAAGGAGACAGGCGATGTCGATGGAAGGTGTTGGACGAGTTCAGACCCCGCAGAATCACGGGCGGGAATTCTGGGTTCTGGCTTTGGAATTGCAACGTGAAAGCGGCCTGACGCCGGCGGCGTTTTGCCGGCGGGAAGGGATTAGCAACAAGGCCTTTTGGCGTTGGACGCGTAAGTTATCGCAATCCAGGCAACCGGCCGACGCACCGGTGGCATTCTTGCCGGTGACGGTAACGGATGGCCGACCGGTGCGGTCTTCGCAAGCGGCCGTCACCGGCTGTCACGGGGCGCTTCAAAACTTTGGGTCCGCTTCCATGAGAACCCATTCAGCTAGATATTCTCCCAAGGATTATTTATAATGCAACCCATGGTTATGTACCGTTACACGCCAAACGGAGTATAATTCCGCATGCTGGGGTGCGGGAAGACGGGATCATTTTCCCTCTTTCCGTTGCCCTTCCCATGCGCATCGAATCTCGATGCGGCGCTCCGGTGCCTTGTGTACGGCCGCTTGGCTGAAATCCGTCGGCGCCGGGCGGTGTGGCAGAAGTGGCTGCCCAAGATGTGGCCGTGCGCGGCATAATGTTAGAGGAGTTGAGCGACATGCCTTTTTGCTCGAGGCCTTACCGATCGGATGCGTACGCCATTGCGTTCGCGGGGGTTTTGTTTCTCGCAGCATTGGCGCCGACCGCATCCGGGGCGGACTTGGGGGGGCGGCTGCATCGCCTTTTTGGCCAATACCAGCGGCTGCGTTCTGTCAGCATTAAGGTGGTGGTACAGCGGACGCTTAACCTACCCCTGATCGAGTCGGGGGCTAAAAAAGCTAAATCGTTCACGGTGGTGCTGCGGTACAAGGCTGCGGGGATGCGGTACGCTATCTCCAATTCGTCAAACGGACCGGGCGGCCTTGGCGGCCACGAGGCGATTGCTTTCGACGGCAACCGCTTTGAGAGCTTGGCGGGAACCTATCTATGGTATGAGCGAAGTTACAACGGCCCAACCCCTGTGGCAACGGGGAATGTTTTCTTCTACCCGCTTATCTTTGCTGACCCTTCATGCGATGGGCATGTCGGGCGTATTATTACGCTGCCCTACGTATCGAACGCCCGCACGGAGAAAAAAATTATTGCCAGTGCAACTTGGAAGAAAACGCCGGCGGGTCCGTACAGCGCGATCGCGAACATACCCGGCCCAGGGAAAATGAACAAGCACCGTTTTTTTTATCGCGTATTCTTCGGCAAAGGCGTGGATTATCTTCCCGCCAGGGTTGAGGTTCTCTACAGGCATGTGAACGGACCGCCGCTATGGAAATACGACCTCCTCGCCTATGGGCGGGCAGATGCGGGACGTAGGCCATTCTACTACCTTAAATCCTACCGCCGTAAGGGGTACCTGCGGCAGGGAATGTTCATGCAAGATATGGGGAAAGTCACGTTATACGCTATCAATAAGCTGCTGCGCCGGAGCGACTTCACCATCAATTTCGGGCTTGCCAGCACGATCTACGATGCCGACGCAAAAAAAATTATATTCGCCGCCGGCGGTATTCGACCACCCCAGCGCGTCATCGGAATAACCTCTTGGCCCTCGCTGAAGGGGCCGAACCCGCAGCAGCCGGTCCCCCGACCCGCTGTCCGCCAGCCACCACCCAAGGTGCCGGTGGCGGCGGTATCTGTTCCCAACCACAATCTCGGCGCGGCGTGGGTGTTGATATTCAGCGCGCTGCTGCTGGTATCGGCTCTCGGCTTCTTTATCTTGCGAATTGTCAGTCGGAGTAGGGGTAGGCATGGGTAGGCATGCTCTGGTCGGTTGGGGCTTGTGACAAAATAAATGTGATGATTCACACATAATCCGTCCGATAATATAATGTATGCGGATAGACGGTGTGAAGATGATGAAACTTAAACTTCT
>JAJZGH010000294.1 GCA_021798635.1 Planctomycetota bacterium
ATGGCTGCTGGATTTAACGGCTATTGCCCTGGCCAAGGATCCCGGCATGGAAAAATTTGCCGGGCGCGTTTCTGATTCCGGGGAGGGGCGTTGGACGGTTGCGGCGGCGATTGATGAATCGGTGCCCGTTCCGGTATTAAGTGCAGCGCTGTACGAGCGGTTCGCGTCACGGGGTGAGGCGGAATTTGCCGATCGGCTCTTATCGGCGATGCGGTATGAATTCGGGGGGCACGTGGAAAAGGGGGCGTGAGGGGCTTTTTTCGGTTGGCCATGCGGCGGTTATTTTGTCAGGAGACGGGCTGTGGTAGATCAAGCGGATGCGTTGGTGTTTTTCGGTGCGACCGGAGACCTGGCGTATAAGAAAATTTTCCCCTCATTGCAGTCCATGATTCGGCATGGGCGCTTGAATATCCCGGTGATCGGTGTGGCCAAACAGGGCTGGAAACTGGAACAGTTCAAGGCGCGGGCTAAGGCGAGTCTGGATGAGCACGGCGGTGGCGCGGATCCGGAAGCACTTAAAAAGCTGTTTTCACTGCTTAAGTATGTGGATGGGGATTATCAATCACCGGAAACATTTCAGGAATTGCGCCGCACGCTTGATGGGGCAAAACATCCCATGCACTATCTGGCCATTCCACCGAGCATGTTTGCGACCGTTGGCGAAGGCCTGGCAAAATCGCAATGCAATCAAGGTGCACGCATTGTGGTGGAAAAGCCGTTCGGGCGAAGTCTGGCCTCAGCGCGTGAACTAAATGCCACACTGCAGAAATATTTTCCCGAAGATGCTATTTTTCGTATTGACCATTATCTGGGCAAGGAACCGGTGCAAAGTCTGTTGTATTCACGGTTTGCCAATGCGGTTTTAGAACCGCTGTGGAACCGCAATTATGTCTCGTCCGTGCAGATCACGATGGCGGAGGAATTCGGCGTGAAAGGGCGGGGGAGTTTTTATGAGCAGACTGGGGCGATACGTGATGTTCTGCAAAATCATATCATGCAGCTGATCGCGTGCCTGGCGATGGAGCCCCCATCGGGCGAAGGCGAACCCCTGCGTGATGAACGGGCCAAGGCGCTGATGCTGGTTCGCACGCTGACACCAGCCGATGTGGTGCGGGGGCAATTTGCGGGCTACCTTGATGAGAATGGCGTGGCGAAAGATTCAACGGTGGAAACATTTGCGGCCGTGCGCTTATGGATTGATTCCTGGCGCTGGGCGGATGTGCCGTTTTACGTCCGTGTGGGCAAGTGTCTGCCGGTATCATGCACGGAAATTGTTGTGGATTTCAAAAAGCCGCCCCAGCACGTTTTCCGTGAATCCAGCATCGGGAGCAGCAACCATCTGCGATTTCGGCTAAGCCCGGACGTGGTATTGGCCATGGGCATGCGGGTGAAAAAAGTCGGCGAGGGCCTGGTAGGCACCAGCGTGGAACTGATCGCCCAGCGGCATCCGCATGATGAAATGGAACCCTACGAGCGGCTGCTGCTGGATGCAGCGTGGGGGAAAGCGGACTTTTTCGCCCGTGAAGATCAGGTCGAAGAGGCGTGGCGGATTGTTGATCCTATTCTGGGCAACCCGGCACCGGTTGAGGTTTACGCCCCCGGAACGTGGGGGCCTAAGCAAGCGCAGGATTTGTTGCATCAGGGTTGCACATGGCATGATCCGCGCGATGGGCCGGTAGACCCGGATGCGTAAGCGGAATTGCTTTTGTGGGATAAAAAAGTGTGGGATAAAAAAAGTTTCCCTGGAATTGGTGCGGTGATAGAATAAGGACATGCGGTTGAATGACGTCACAGCCGATCTTCATTCAAACTGCCGATTCGGCGTAAAAACACTCGGCTCTTTGTAAAGGTGCAAAAATGATTACAGACAAAACATCATCGCCCACAGGCCTGCTTCACAGCATGGGGCAAAGCTTATGGTTGGACAACATCACACGAAAGCTCCTTACCAGCGGTACGCTCAAGCAGTACATCACGGAGTTGTCGGTCACAGGGCTTACCAGCAATCCGACCATTTTTGATCACGCCATCAGCAAATATGATTTTTATGATACCGCCATCCGGACGGCGCATGACGGGGGCACGACCTCGCCGGAATCCATTTTCTTCAGTTTAGCCATTGAAGATTTACAGGGTGCGGCCGATTTATTTCGACCGGTTTATGATAAGACGTTGGGTGTGGATGGCTTTGTGTCGCTGGAAGTTTCTCCGCTGCTGGCTTACGACACCGCTGGAACGCTGGCGGCGGCTAAGGAACTTTTCAGCCGGGCCAAGCGTCCCAATTTATTTATAAAAATTCCCGGTACAACCGAAGGCCTTCCGGCCATTGAAGAAGCGATTTTCAGCGGAATACCAGTCAATGTCACCTTGCTGTTTTCACCGCAGCAATATCTGGCCGCGGCGCAGGCCTATACGCGCGGCATTCAGCGGCGCATTGCCGCGAAGCTCAATCCACGCGTGGCGTCCGTGGCGTCGGTGTTTATAAGCCGCTGGGACAAAGCCATCATGGGCAAAGGGCCTGAAGCGCTGCGTAATAAACTTGGTGTCGCGGTGGGATACAAAATTTACAAAGCCTATCGGGACTTGCTGGGCGGGGAAGAATGGAAAAAACTGCTGGCACAGGGTGCCACGCCGCAACGACTGCTCTGGGCCAGTACGGGAACCAAAGACCCGTCGGCCCCCGATACGTTTTACATCACCGCACTGGCCGCACCGGATACGGTGAACACCATGCCCGAGGAAACACTTCTGGCATTTGCCAATCACGGCAAGATCGGATCGCCTATGACCACTGATGTGACGGAGGCCGACAAGATTATCCAGCAGGCGGCGCAGGCGGGATTTACGGTTGATAAGCTGGCGGCACAGTTGCAGAAGGAAGGAGCCGAGTCCTTTGTTAAATCATGGAATGATTTGTTGAAGGTCGTGGGTCAGAAGAGTTCCGCGCTTGCCGCAGCGTCTTGAATTTTCATCATGCAACCTTTTATGGAGTAACCCATGTCCGCATCGAGCGCCCCATCCGTTGATCCTAAAATGGCCGTCCCTCTGACCAGCCGACCGGCATTTCAATCACTGTCCAAGCATTTTGAAACCGCCAGTGCGCTGCATCTTCGGGATCTGTTTACCGCGGATCCGGGGCGTGCGGAAAAATTTACCGCAGAAGCCGCGGGATTATTTTTGGATTATTCAAAAAATCGGATCACCGATGAGACGCTTACGCTGTTGCTGGATTTGGCGCGGCAATCGGGCGTTCAGGAACATATCGCGGCGATGTTTGCCGGTGAAAAAATCAATATCACGGAGAATCGTTCCGTGCTGCACGTGGCCCTGCGATCGGCACGTACCGACAGTTATCTTTCCGATGGGCATAATGTTGTGCCTGAGGTACATGAAGTGCTCAACCGCATGGCGGCATTTGCCAGCCGGGTGCGGTCCGGGGAATGGAAGGGGTTTACCGGAAAGCCCATACGCAATGTGGTCAATATTGGCATTGGCGGATCGGATCTTGGCCCGGTGATGGCGTATGAGGCGTTACGGCATTATTCGCGGCGGGAAATGACGTTCCGTTTTGTGTCCAACATTGATGGGACGGATTTTGCCGAGGCCACACATGATCTGTCACCGGATGAAACGCTGTTTATTATTTCCTCTAAAACATTTACCACGCTTGAAACCATGACCAACGCCCATACCGCCCGGGATTGGCTGCTGGCCGCCGCCAAAGATCCGGCGCATACCGCCAAGCATTTTGTCGCCGTTTCCACAAACGCCACCGAAGTGACGGCCTTCGGCATTGATACTGCCAATATGTTCGGATTCTGGGACTGGGTAGGCGGCCGGTATTCCATGGATTCGGCGATCGGCTTATCCACGATGCTGGCGGTGGGGCCGGAGAATTTCACGCGGCTGCTTTCCGGGTTTCGCGCTATGGATACGCATTTCCGCACGGCACCGTTGGAACGCAATATGCCGGTTATCATGGGGCTTTTATCGGTCTGGTATAACAATTTCTTTGGTGCCCAGACCGTGGCCGTTTTGCCGTATGATCAATATCTCAAACGGTTCCCGGCCTATCTGCAGCAGCTTACCATGGAATCCAACGGCAAGAGCGTCACCCTATCAGGACAACGGGTGGATTATGAAACCGGGCCTATTTTCTGGGGTGAGCCGGGAACCAATGGCCAGCATTCTTTTTATCAGTTGATCCATCAGGGCACCAAGTTAATCCCCTGCGATTTCATCGGTTTTGCGCAGTCACTGAATCCTCTGGGAAATCATCATGATCTGCTGATGGCCAATGTATTTGCGCAGGCTGAGGCTCTGGCCTTTGGAAAAACCGAGGCCCAGGTCCGGCAGGAAGGGACGGTGGAATGGCTGATTCCGCACCGGACCTTTGACGGCAATCGCCCCAGCAATGTCATTCTGGCCAAAGAGTTGACACCGGAAATTCTGGGGGCGCTGGTGGCGCTTTATGAACATTCGGTATTTACGCAGGGCGTCATATTTTCCGTTGATTCGTTTGATCAGTGGGGGGTGGAGCTGGGAAAAGTTCTGGCGAAAAAAATTGCCGCGGAATTGGCGGCCACGGATGATTCCGGTTTGAAACATGACAGTTCCACCAACGCTTTGATGCGCCGCTATCGGCATGACAAAGCCTGATGGAACACGCAGGCCTGCCCTGCGCTTAACAGGAGAAATGCCATGATGGGTGGTTACGACAAACGCCTTTATATTCTGCCATTTGATCATCGGCATTCCTATGGATCTGAAGTTTTTGGTTACCACGAACCTATGACGCCCGATCAGATTGATGATATCGCCCAGAGCAAAGCTGTTATTTACGGCGGCTTCAAAGCGGCGATCGCGGCGGGCGTCCCGGCGGAAAAGGCCGGCCTGCTGGTGGATGAGGAATTTGGTACTGCCATCCTTGAAGAAGCTCGCGCGCACGGGTTTATCACCTGTTTATCCACGGAAAAAAGCGGGCAGCATGATTTTGATTTTGAATATGGTTCATCATTTAAGGAGCATATTGAAAAATTTAATCCGACGTTTGCCAAAGTTCTGGTGCGGTACAATCCGCAGGGCGATGCGGCCCTCAATGCGGTACAGGCCCAGCGGTTGAAGGCGCTTTCGGATTATTTAGCGCAAAGCAAACGCCATTTCATGTTTGAACTGCTGGTGCCCGCGGAAAAGTCGCAACTTCAGCAGGTGGCAGGGGATGTTCACGCGTATGATCTTAAGCTGCGGCCGGGACTGATGAAGCAGGCCATTGAGGAACTGCAAAATCGCGGGGTAGAGCCGGATGTCTGGAAAATTGAAGGCCTGGACCGGAGCGAAGACTGTAAAACCATTGCGGCGACAGCCCGGCGCAACGGTCGG
>JAJZGH010000049.1 GCA_021798635.1 Planctomycetota bacterium
CACCTTGGGCCAGATCATTCCAGACAATCACCATGGCGATGCACCGGGCCAGGCCCACCAGAATCAGGCCGGCCATCAGTTCCGGATACCCGTGCAAAAATGCAATGGCCAGAACAACCATCAGCGCCGGCCCGATGATCCAGTTCAGTGCCAGAGAAAGTCCCAGCACCTTGAAATCGCGAAACACCTTTCCCATCCGCTCATAGCGTACCTTTGCCAGCGGCGGATACATCATGAGAATCAGTCCGATGGCAATGGGAATATTGGTTGTGCCAACCTGGAACTCGTTGATAAACTGCGCGGTGGCCGGAATGAGATATCCCAGGGCCACCCCCATGGCCATGGCGGAAAATATCCAGAGGGTAAGATACCGATCCAGATAATTAAGTTTGCGCGATAATGACTCGTTCATGGCCTGACCTCCGCGGCCATCGCTTGCGGAAGCGTTTCGATAAAGGCTCTGATTTCATCGCGCACACGCCGATAGTGGCCCAATGCTTCTTCCCCGCTCTTCGCCGTTTTGGCCAGTTTTGGGGGATCATCAAACCCGACATGCACGATGCGGGTCTTTTTCCCCAGCCATGCCGGGCAGGTTTCATTGGCATGACCGCAGACCGTAACCACTGCGTCAAACGGCACGTCCATAAGATCATTGACGTTCTTGGATGTTTGCCCGCTGATGTCCACGCCCGCCTCGGCCATTACTTTCACGGCGTTGGGATTCAGGCCATGGGTTTGAATCCCTGCCGAGTAGGCGTCAATAACATCACTTTTCAAATGCCGCGCCCAGCCCTCGGCCATCTGACTGCGGCACGAGTTGCCGGTGCAGAGAAATAAAATTTTCAGTTTTTGATTCATATATGCTTACACCGATATAACAGCCAAATAAAAAAGCCGGACATACATTATGGGCAACATTGCGGGCCGCAGGTTTCGCGGCCCAACCGCCTGTGGTCGCGCTGCAATTCCGGAACCGCCTTGAAGCAGTGCCGGAGGCAGTTCATTAAACTCTGATGAAAATCATCATCGGCGAGGACAAGTTTATAGTGCATCCACAGGCCGTCTTTGCGGGCCTGCACCAGTCCGGATTTTCGCAGGTAGGCCAGATGCCGGGATATTTTTGGTTGCGATATTTCCAGCACGCGGACAATATCACACACGCACAATTCGCCGTTCAGAAGCAGATGCAGGATGCGTAATCGCGTACGGTCCGAGAACGCCCGGAACATCCGATCCGCCGATCCCGCCGCCACAGAAGATTTCTTTACCTTCATCATATATGCTCAAGCATATACACTTACCGGCTGTACGTCAAATCCGGTTAGACACCCCCCCGTCGCGACGGGGCGTGGCAATCACTTTTCACGGCCCGAGTATTCGCGTATAATTCCCCTCATTGAATCGCCGGAGTGGCGGAACTGGCAGACGCGCCGGACTCAAAATCCGGTTCTCGCAAGAGAGTGTGGGTTCGATTCCCTCCTCCGGCATCCGCAAGATCATCAACGCTTTTACAGGTCTTGAGCCTGCCACATTTCCCGGGCGTTTATTTATCAGTTGTGTTTATCATGTGATGAATTGTCTCTTTATGCGGTAAACAGCGATAGATTATTAGCTCAATGCGGAAGCGTTGAGTTGGCCGCGGAATGTGATTTGCTGGCGCGATGCAGGGACGCCGGCACGAATGGTACAGCCCGTGCCCCCGGCGAGCGTGCCATGGTTCCCAGCGTGGTGTAGCGTCGGCTGGCGGCATGTTCGATGACCAGATGAACGGAGTGTGGGCTGCGTCCGAGTTGATCGAAAATCATAAGCGTGTTTTTTCCGGCTTTGAGCCAGCAGGAGGGGATATATAAACCCATGGGCATATATGGATCGGGATACCGTCCCAGGTTGTGGCCGTTGATCCACATGTATCCGCCATCCAAGTCTCCCCAGGCTACCCGCAGGACCAGGCGGAAACCAGCGGTTCCGGGATGGCAAATAAAACTGGTACGATAAAAAGCCGGAACATCGGGCACATGGGATAATTTCTTCCATCGCCCTGACAGGTGATCCTGCCCGATGCCACCGCGCATGCGCCAATGCGCCACGCGCATCGGCCCGGCTTTGGAGCCTGGACGAATCAGCAGAACGTGCCCCCAGATTCCCATGGATGCGACCGAATTATAGGGACCAATATATGTCCATAATTTAGGCCGTCCCTCTGAAATCGCCAGCACCGCCAGAGTATTGACCCCGGCGGCTAATTGCACAGGAATTGACTTCTGTGAAGCTGCCGCCACCAACTGACCGTTGATAAATACGTCCGCGCTGTTACGCAGGTGGGAAAATAACAGACGGAACTTTCCGCCATGGGCGGTCGTGATCTTCGCACGATACCATTCATGCAGGCCGGGATAATCTCCTACTCCCATCTGCACCGGATTAACAGCGGATATCCAGGATTTGTCATTGTAATGCGGCATGGCAGGCGCATCGGCTAATTGCAACTGCCAGGAACTTAAGGCCGGCGGCGTAACATTCAGTGGAGGTAAGGCGGCGTTGGCGGCGGGAGAAACCGTTTTAGCCCTTGATGAATCACCAAAATAGACGCTGGCCGCATGGACTTTCCCGGTTAGCGGTGTTTGTGTATCAAGAAGAATTTTTCCATGGACTTCGGAAGCAGAACCCACGTAATCCGGCCCGCAAATCAGTGCCGGACGGCCGCTTATATTCACGTACCAGGTATGGTGCATGGCGTGGCGGCTTTCCACGAAAATACGCAGAGTATTTTCAGGCGTTTTTACGGAGTAAATATCGGCTCCGTGCGCCGGCACTTTTACGCGCAGCACCAGATGCGACATCACAGGCTGGGAAAATGCGGGCGATTTGGCCATGATCCGGGCGTTGACGTGAATGTGCAACAGCACGTTAGAACCGGGCGGGCCGTAGGCTACCATCACGGTCGTGGAACCTTGTTTGAAAATTCCAAAGATCCGGGCACAACTTAGCTTCAGAGTAAAGATTTTATTGATGGCAAAGTTTGAAATTTCCACAAAGAGATGGCCGCCGGCGATGGTTTGCGTGCAATGGCCCGGCATCACCACGCGCTGGGGCAGGTAGAAGAGATTTTGAAAGAAAAGGATATTGCCATTGGGGCTTTTTCGCTCAAACACACGCACGCCGTTAGCCGCTCTAAACGCGACGTGTCGCACATTGACGCTGGTTTCAAGAATCCGCTGGAAACTTCGCGCGAAATAATTGGCGGTTTTATAGATGTAATAAAGAGGTCGCAAATCGCCGGCCTGACCAACCGGTGCGCAAAAATCATAACTGGGACCGACCGGCCCATTAACGAAATAAGAGGGTGTGGTGCCGCCGACCGCCAGATAGGCATCGTAGCCATTTCCGCCATAGGCAATGACCTGCCATACGGCTTGATGGATCAGGTGGCTAAGCCAGGGCGGACGCGTACGATACAAATTAAACCAGCCGGTGTGCATTTCGGTCGTAAGCCAGGGGCATGTGCGATTCCGGGTGCTCCACGGGCCGGCCCCGGCGGCATTGGTGCCATGATGCATGCCGCTGAAAAACATCGGTACATCAAGCCCCATGGCACGGGCTTTGGTGTAGAGAAATTTGTAATAAGCGTTGGGAATTACATTGCCCCAGCCCTGCGAATCTTCATTTTCCAATTGAACCATGATGACCGGGCCGCCATGGTTGATCTGGCCCGCGGCGACAATCGGCAGGAGTTTATTAAAATATCCATTGACGGCGTTAAGAAACGGCTTATCGCCTTCCCGCACGGCAAGACCGGGAATAAAACGCAGCCATACCGGCCAGCCGCCCTGACTCCATTCGCCATCACAATATGGCCCGATGCGGAGGATGGCGTACATGTCCAGTTGGTGCACCAGCTTGAGAAATGCCGCCAGATTATGGCGACCCTTAAAATTAAATTGTCCCTTCTGCGGCTCCTGATAGCTCCAGAAGACATACGTTTCAACGGTATTAAAGCCCGCACGTTTCATCTTTAACAACCGGCCGGCCCACAGGGCTCGCGGAACACGGGCGTAATGCAGGCTGCCCGACGCAATAAATACGCGCTTGCCACGGATGATAAATCCTTTGCCATCAAAATTAATAGAGGATTTAGCGGCGGCGGTGGGCGGAAACATTCCCACATCTTCGGGGCCAAACGCCGCTGCAGGCGGCGACAGAATGATCACAGCCATCAGAGCCAGCAGCGCCGAGATCATCACCGCTGCAGCCCCGGTAAATCTGCGGCGGAAATGCTGCCACATAAAAATAGAACGAGGACTGTCAGGCGTCAGCAAGATGAGGACTCCCCATAAGGTCCCAAGATCGCCCCGTGCAAACATAAGGGGTTTCGGTTGATCTTTCGACGGACAGCTTACCATTGTCACGGGGAACTGTGCAAAGTTGCAAGTCTTCGACAGGCGGACTGATCGATAACCAGATGGACCCCGGCCGGTGAATTTCCCCGCTCATCAAAAATAATCAATGAATTGCCGCCGCGTTTCAGCCAGCATGAAGGTATATACAACCCCAGGGGCATAACCGGATCAGGATAGCGACCCAGATTGTGGCCGTTGATCCACATATAGCCGCCACCAAGCTGCGCCCAGGCAGCGCGTAGCACCAGATGCAGGGCACCTTGGTTGGGCAGATAGTTAAAGGTTGTGCGGTAAAATGTCGGCACGCCGACAGCGGTGGCCAGCGTGTGCCATCCCGTGGCCGGGTCAACCGGACCGATTCCGCCGTGCATACGCCAATTTTCTATTAGTCCCCCCTGCGGCAACGCCGGAGTTTGATCCCATTGACTTATAGACATAGGACCAAGCTTGATCACTTTAGCCGCAGGATTTTCAGTCAGGATCTCCAGCGTATTAACGCTGGTACTCTTCCAGCCGGCACCCAGCATGATGTGCAATAAACCGTTCTTTGGGGCCAGTAATGTCACGCGGTGACCATTGAGGAAAACTGCGGAATTTACCGGCAGATGCTGCAGGTCCAGAATCAGTCGCTTGGCGGAGACGGCAGCAAATATCATCCGAATCGCCTGGGTTCCGGATGGACAGGCTATTTGGCCATGCGGGACGGTTATCGTTTTCCATGCTGGCTTAAATTTGCCGGTACTGATTGCGGAGAGTCCTTGTGCATAGTTTCCTTGAAGCGCGGCAATAGACCAGGAGTTTATTTTCAGATTGGCCACGCGCGGTAAATTTAGATGCAAATTACCCCATAAGCCGCGGGCATTAACTTTGTTGTAGGGACCGATCCAGCCCCAGTTTTTAGGGCGGCCCTCGTCAATGGTAAAAATGGCCAGTGTATTGGCACCCTGATGGAGATGGACATTGAGCATCCGCGGCGCGCCGGTTTGCACCAGCTTGCCATTAACAAAAAATTCGCCGTAATTTTTTACGCCGTTCATCGTCATGATGAATCGTCCCGTGGATGGCGCGATAATTCGCGTGCGATACCATTCATAGGCACCGGGGTAATTATCCGCGCCCATGGGCTTGGGCCGGCGCACGCGGAGCCATTTTTTATCATCAAAGTTGATCTGTGCGGGGGCGGTTGCGATCCGCATTTGCCAGCCCTGCAATGCCGGAATGGGTGCCTTTGCAAATTGATCGGCTTTCAATACGGGAGAACTTGTGAAAGCAATGGGAGTGGCGGATGGGCCAAAAGCTAAAGCGAAGTTGATCCGACTGCCAGGCCGATTTCTGATCTGCATGGTAAAGCCATTCACAGCGTGCGTTATAGCGCCAACATATTGCGGGCCGTACACCACCCATGACATTTTCCCGCGCTTGATAAACCAGGTGCGCCGCGCAGCCGACCGATTTTCCGCGAGAATCCGCAGGGTTTGGCCATGGGTTGTCACGGTATAAACTTTGGGCGGCCCGGCAGCGTATTGTACCTTTAAGGACAGCGTATGGGGTTTGCCGGCAACTTTGTGAAATGCGCCCGCATCAGGCCCTTGCACCGGCGCAGCAGTCGTAATTTGTAACATTCCCTGTGAGCCGGCAGGGCCAAACATGACCAGTGTGGTGGTGGAACCCTGCCGCAGAAAGCCCAATGTGCGGCCATACAGGCGGCGAATGGTTATGGATTTATTAAGCGGATAATTTAATACAATGGGCACAATTCCATCGGGCTTGATGGTCAGCGGTACGCCGCCGCGTGGCGTGGTTTGCAGCGGGGCGTTATTAAAATTGCTGAGAAAAAGCAGCGTTCCAAACGGACTTTTACGGGCATAGACGGCGGCATGGGGAGCAAAGCTGCGGTATTGGGCGGTGGCGTTGTCGCTGTCTTCTAAAATGCGCTGAAAAGATCGGGCAAAATAATTGGCGGCTTTATAAGTGTAATACAATGGCCGCAGGTCGCCGCCCTGCCCGACCGGAGCGCCAAAATCGTAACTGGCACGCACCGTTGAGCAGTTCCAGTGGGAAAAACTTGTGCCCCCTACCGCCATGTAGGCGTTATAACCGTTGCCGCCGTAGGCAATAACCCGCCACATCGATACGTCCGTGAGCTTCGCGGGGCCAAACCAGCCGCCCGTGGCCTGCGGAGCGGTGCCATACTGTGTGAACCAGCCGGTCCACATTTCGGTGGTGAACCAGGGTGAGATGCGGGTTTTGCTGCTCCATGGACCAACGCCGGCGGGGCTGAAACCATGATGCATGCCGCTGAAAAACATCGGCACGTCAATGCCCTTCTGTCGGGCTTTGTTGTACATGAATTTGTAATATTTATTTGGCAATACCGCGCCCCAGCCCTGCCGATCCTCATTTTCCAACTGCATCATGATCACCGGTCCACCATGATTAATTTGATTGGACGCGACAATCGGCAGCAATTTATCAAAATATTTTCCCAGTTGCTTAATAAAAGGCTTGTTATATTCGCGGATGGCCAAACCGGGGATAAAACGCAGCCACACGGGAAGGCCGCCGCTGTCCCACTCGCCGCAATCATACGGCCCCACCCGTAATATGGCGTAAAACCCCATCTTTTTTACCAGCGTTAAAAACGCCTGCAGATTATGCCGTCCCTTAAAATCAAACTGCCCCTTGCGCGGCTCCTGGAAGTTCCAGTAGACATACGTTTCCACACAATTAAAACCGGCCCGTTTCATTTTCAGCAGGCGGTTGGCCCACAGCGCCCGCGGCACGCGCTCATACTGCAAGCTGCCGGAGGCAACGAAAACACGTTTGCCATGAATGATAAAACCTTTGCCATCAAAGTTAATGAATGGTTTGGCTGCAGGCAGGGGCGGAAACATGCCGGCGGTCGCGCGGTGTGGAGCAAGGCTGAATGCCAGAACCATCAAGCCAAAGGCCGCCGCAGGAAAAAATGCCAAGGGTAATGAAAAGATCCGTTTAATAGACTTAATATAGCTCATTTGCCGCAGCCGCACTCGCGAAACACCAAAACCTGTAATACCAACGCGCTAAAGCGTGCAATGTTGCGAAAAGGCGGCTTTTCCGGAATTCGATCATGCGCGCCGCCGCCAAGTATCATCGGGCATCGCTCCAGTGAGGATACGGCGGGACGAAATAATTCCAAATCAGGAACGTATCGCACCGTTTGGTGCTGCGGCGGCGGGGTGCGTTTAAGGTGCGTTCCACCGCCGGCAGAACCGGCGGCTTTGTGAAGGTTATCTGCACGGTTGCGTGGGGCGGACATATTCCCGTGCATATTGGGCGCGTTGCTTTCCGGTTGCTGTTGCTTTCCGGTTGGCTTGCATATCCCGATTGTTTTCGGTACTTTTATGCTAGGTTACGGGTTGCAACTGAATGTTTATCCAGGAATGGATTAACCAAACGGGTTTCTGAAAAGGCCGCATTTTGACGTGTGGACTTTTCAGCAAGGATGAAATCCCGTGGAAAGGACAATGGACGTGTCCGGAAATCAACCAGCCTTCATTTTTCCCGCGCGCAGCAACGTTTCGCGGCAAAGACTAATTTCGGTCCGTACCATCTACGCCGTGGCTTTAATCATCGGAGCTTCCGTTGCTTCCACGGCACAAGCTTCCACAACTATTTCATGGAATTTCTCCGCCGCTACCGGTGCGCTGCCGAATTCCGAATCTTATCTCGGTGAAATTACCTCTGGCCCCGCGCTACCGGGAAATCCAAATTTGGCCGTCTCTGCCACAGGCTACGAATCCCGGAAAATCGGCACCAAAGCCGCTCAGATAACATCCGCGGATTTATATGGAGAATCGTTAACCAGCACAGTCCATGGCTTGGGCATAAAATCCGCAACGCTGCCGTATCCCTTGGGCAACGCCGGCCCGAAGAATAACGAAATCTTTAAGTATGCTGTTACGCAAAAAGGGACAACGACAAACTATCTCGGTTTTATACAACTTGATTTAAGCGCTCTAATCAATTTGGCGGCGCAAGCCGGTTCACCGGACACCGCTACAATTAAAATCGCCGGCACCTCCGGATCGGACAATGCCGCCCTGGCCGATACCGCAACGGCAGGCACTCTTGGCACGTTGTTCAAAACCATCAAAGCGCCCACAGCGGGCGGTACGACAACGACCACGTTTTCCCTGACAAATTTCACGGCCAAGAAACATTTTCTTACCATCCGGGCCGGAGCCGGCGGGATATTACTCAATCAAATTACCCTGACAATCCCCTCATCGGCGTCGGCGGCTACGCTACCGGCAACATCAACCCTGGTTCTCACCGGTGCCGCCGCAATGGGTTTGATGCTGCTGCGGAGGCGCTGCGCTCAATGAATAATGAGCAATGAATAAATTAACGGAATTTCCAAATTTTTGATCCGTGATCATTAATCCCTGAAGATTGTAACCATCCACAGATTTCTTGGATTGCACAGATTTATGCTGGCGTATTTTGGTATCGGCTTGTTCCATCGAGTCCCGTGATAGGACGCATTGCGCGGATCCACGGTTGCGATGGCGATTGCATCGTGCCGTTGTGTCTTGTGGTGAAGTTTTTCGTTCAGTGCAACCATAACCCGCCTGAAAAAAGGCCAACATTATTCTAGCAGTTAAGTTCTACCGCTCCAGCCGCAAGGTGCCAAGCTGACCCACGCCAGGTGTCCCACGCCAGCCAACGCTCGTATGCCGATTCACTTCCCGTTTTTCCCACGTCCATGGAATTGGTAGATGTCACCATTCCGCGTCCCCTCCCGATTTGCGATGCCGCGTCATGATTTCTTCGCCCGACTCGATAATATCCGGGTTTACGCACAACACCGCGTTCAACTGGAACATGGACCACAGCATCATATCGGGCCAAGACATCGCGCTCGGAGCGCGGTCGAACAACCCCATTCCGGCCAAAACTGCAAAGATTATGACGAACCACACCCGATTATGGAACCCACGTACCCGTTTAAGCCGGGCGAGGTCGCCAGTGGATGCGATTCGCGCTATCTGCTTTCGCTCCAAGGGCACAGCGACGGCGGTCGCAATCAGGAGCACAATAACCATCGGCCAACCGTAATTCTGCATCACGCACCTCGTTGTTTTTATGCCCAACCCTGGTACCGGTGGATGTCACACTTTCGTATGTCCAAAATCCATAATCTAGCTACGTCCCCGTTTCGTTCTCTCGGTGGCGTGCCATTGTGGTGAAGTTTTTCGTTCAGTGCAACCATGCGGTTTTCCTGATCACAACCCGCCTGATAATGGTACTGTTATTCTACCGCAAATCTCCGGTTTGCAAACCATTGGACATTAACCCGATCGATAATGCTGGTGCCCTGTCACAGCAGGAAATTAAGGTACGCAGTGAGGTTGTGCGGCAAGGGATAAGTGGCTTGAAGGGCAAATCCGCTCTGAAATCCCGCCAAGGGAAATGCAATCCAAAACAGACCGTGAAAAAGACCGCGGATTACGCCGATTACGCGGATAAACACCGGGCTTCCATGCTCCGAGGCCTCCATACACATCACCCATGGTGATGTTTGAAAACTGTCATGGAAATCAGAACTGCTTTTCACCTCCGCCAATAACGCAACGATCCCAAACCAGCTCCCCTGCCCTTCTAACTCCTAACTCCCAACTCCTCGGTGCTATTGTCGACTGTCCCCTGTAACCCGTAACCTCGCCAGCCCCGGTGGTGAAAAAACCTGACGTTGATTCACAAGGAAGCAGAGGATATTTCACTGACCACAAATCAGTTGATCATGAGCGAAACGGGGGCGTAGCTAGTTATTTCCTCTTGACCCACCGCCGGGCCTGTCTCCGCTATAACCAGCCCGCCCACGCCGCGCCGACGCGCTGATCATCGAGAGACCATCCTGTCAGTTGAACCTGGAATTTGGAACACGTTAATTCACAAGGCGGAAGCAGAGGCAAATTGAGGACCAACGATGATCACGGATCCGAAATTTGGAACTTCCGATAATTTATCCGTTAAGCGCATCCTCCACTACCTCCATTACCTCTGTGGTGAAAAAATCCTTCAATCTTCGTGCCGCCGTGTCGTGGTGAACCTCGCTTGTCCCCTGTCACCTCGCCGCAGCTGCCCCGTACTGGACCTACCGCCCAACACTGTTATCCGTCGCCAACCGGCGATTCCACAGGCAGTCTATCCACATCCGCGTCATCCGCGCAATCTGCGGTTCAATCCCCCCGTGAACAGGCTCCTATATAAAAACTCCGGATTTCCTTATAATCGTGGCATGTTGACGAAGCGTATTATTCCGTGTCTTGATGTGGATGCCGGCCGGGTGGTCAAAGGGGTCAGATTTTTTGATCATGTAGATGCGGGCGATCCGGTGGAACAGGCTCTTTTTTATGACCAGTGCGGGGCTGATGAGCTGGTGTTTTACGATATTACCGCCAGCCACGAAGGCCGACAGATTATGGTCGATGTGGTGCGGCGCGTGGCCGATAGCGTGTTTATGCCGATTACCGTCGGTGGCGGCATTCGCACGTTGGACGATGCCACGGGCTTGATTCAGGCCGGAGCGGAGAAAGTCAGTCTTAATTCCGCGGCGGTGAAAGATCCGGAGCTGATTTCCCGCATTGCCCGAAAATTCGGGCGCTGTGCTACCGTGCTGGGACTGGATGCCAATAGGGTAAAAAAACCGGACGGCAGCGAATTCTGGGAAGTATTTGTTAATGGCGGACGCGTGGGTACCGGGCGTGAAGTTCTGGCATGGGCCAAAGAGGCCGAAGCACGCGGGGCGGGAGAAATTGTACTTAATGTCATGAATTCGGACGGCACACTGGAAGGGTATGACATTGCCATGACCCGTGCCGTCAGCGAGGCGGTGCATATTCCGGTGGTGGCCAGTGGCGGTGCCGGTAAGCCGGACCATTTATTCCAGGTGCTCACAGCGGGGAAGGCGGACGCGGCTCTGGCAGCATCGATTTTTCATTTCCGCACATGGTCAGTGCCGCAAGTTAAGGAGTATCTGGCAAAACGGGGAGTTCCTGTTCGCCTGACGCCGGAGTTGCAAAATGCTTGACAGCGTACTTGTATGGATTGAAAAGAACCGGTCGCTGTGGATGCATGATCTCAAAGAGTTTCTGGCGATTCCGAGCGTTTCGGCCAAGCCGGAGCATAAAGGGGACATTCAGGCGGCGGCGGAATGGGCAGCCTTTTATCTGCGGGGCGCGGGGTTGCACGCCACGCTGGTAAAAACCGCCGGCCACCCGTGTGTGCTGGCCACCACGCCCGAAGGCCTGTGTCGCCCCGATGCACCGCACATTTTGTTTTACGGACATTATGATGTTCAGCCCGCCGAACCGCTGGAACTTTGGAACTCTCCACCCTTCACGGCCACGATACGAGATGGCAAGATCTTTGCCCGTGGTGCCAGCGATGACAAAGGACAGGTATTTTGTCATCTGGCGGCCCTGGCTGCCTGGAAACAGATTGCTTATGAATTGCCAGTGCGGCTGACGGTGCTGCTGGAGGGTGAGGAGGAAATTGGTTCGCCCAATTTACGGGCAGTCATTGCGGAGAATGCCGACCGCCTGGCATCCGCGTCCACATTGATCATCAGCGATTCAGCGCAGTTTGCGCGCGGTGTGCCGGCCATTACCACGGGCTTGCGCGGACTGGTCTATTACCAGATGACCGTAACAGGTGCCAATACGGATTTGCACTCCGGCGTTTATGGCGGTGCGGTAGCCAATGCCGCCAATGCTTTAAGTACCATTCTCGGTCAATTGCATGATAATCAGGGACGGGTGACGGTGCCGGGGTTTTATGATCAGGTGCAGGTGCCGGACGCAGCGTTACGGGCGATGTGGAAATCATTGCCATTTCACGAAGCCGAATTTGCCAAGGAACTGGACGTTAATCAATTATATGGGGAAACCGGTTTCACCACGCTGGAGCGCCGCTGGTGCCGCCCGACATTGGACATCAACGGTTTAACCAGCGGCTATCAGGGGGCCGGTGCCAAAACCGTTTTGCCTGCTACAGCATTGGCAAAACTTTCCATGCGGCTGGTGCCGGAGCAGGATGCAATCAAGATTGCCGAGGCATTTGAAAGCTATATTCATCAGATCACCCCCGCCGGAGTGCGGGTAAAACTGGAACGTTTAAGTGCCTCGCCGGCGGCACTGACACCCAGCACGTCGCCCGCCATCGCGGCAGCCGTGGAAGCCTGTGAAGAAGGCATGGGAAAAAAGCCGGTATTTGTGCGCGAAGGCGGCTCAATTCCTGTGGTTACATGGTTCAAGGAGATGCTGGGCATTGAGTCGGTTTTATTGGGCTTCGGCCTGCCGGATGATAACCTGCATGCCCCGAATGAAAAATTGGATGTGGAGTGCTTCTACGCCGGCATCCGCACCGCCGCCGCACTGTATGACCGGTTAGGAAAGATGAAATAAACGCGTGATGCCTTACACCGCAACAGGTTCCCGATTTGCGACGGCGTGATTTTTGGCCTCGGCGGGCGCGTCGTGGTTAAAGAGCACCGTGGTGATAACCCGGTGGTTGGTTCGCGGCACTGGATCAACCACCGGATTACCATCCGGTGCTCTACAAGCAGCGGCGACGATGGCCTACCTCAACACGATGGTACTCCGAGGAGCCGCGCCGCAGAGGAGGGCAAAAAAAACACGCCGCCCTGCCCTGGAAGGGTGGTGCTCGGTCACAGCAAGAAATCAGGGTACGCAGCGAGGTCGTGTGGCAGAGGGCGGTTTGGTTTCACGGGGTCCCCACGCTGAAATCTTGCTGTCACAGAGCACTCGCGCGTTACGGCTTTTTCCGGTAGACATTCAGACCGATTTTTTCGTCGCGGTCCGGCACGGTTACATTGCCTTCGGTGGAGGCGATGATGATGGTCTTGCCGGAAGCGGACGGCCCAAATTCCTTACTTAGATCCACCTTGATAGTCATGATAGTGCCTTCGACTTTGATATCCACATTTTTCATACGGTTCTCCTTTGTTGCCTCGGTCAATATAAAACGTGAACGCCCAGGAGCCTGTCCTGGCCCGTACTATACCGGACAGAGCGAAAGAGCAACAGTGCCGGGAGGATGCGCTTGCGAAGCCGGCTGCTTGCGCGAAACGGGGGCGGGATGTATCATTTGGCTGATTGGGGTGGCCTGTTGGGCGGGATATTAAATACCGCGCTATCCCGGCGGCGCAGGAGATATTCAATGAGTGTTATCTGGATGAATGGCAAACTGGTTGCTCCGGAACAGGCGACCGTGAGCATTTTTGATCACGGCGTGCTGTATGGGGACGGCATATTTGAGGGGCTGCGGCAATACAATGGACGCGTGTTTCGTTTGATGGACCATCTCAAGCGGCTTTACGCCTCCGCGCGGGCGATTCGGCTGGATATTCCATATCAGGCGGACCAGTTGGCCACCGCCATCCATGAGACGCTCCAAGCCAATAAACTCGCGGATTCCTATATTCGCCTGGTGGTAACACGCGGGAGCGGATCGCTGGATATTTCCCCCGCCAACTGCGGCACGCCAAGTGTATTTATTATCGCAGGGCGCATTGCCATGTACAGCGAGGAAACGTATCGCCAAGGCATGGCCATCGTCACCGCCAGCACACCGCGAATCGCGGCGGCGGCGCTATCTCCACGGATCAAGAGTCTGAATTATCTCAATAATATTCTGGCTAAATGGGAAGCCATTGACGCCGGCGTGGCGGAAGCCGTCATGTTGAATCATCTGGGATTTGTTTGTGAATGTACGGCAGATAATATTTTTATTGTTCGGGACGGACACTTAATAACGCCTGCGGAGGAAAGCGGAATTCTGCTGGGCGTCACGCGCGGCGTGGTGCTGGAACTTGCGGCAACCGCCGGGATTCCCACGCGGCAGAATAATTTAACGCGCTATGATTTGTACACGGCGGATGAATGCTTCCTCACCGGCACCGGCGCGGAAATTGTTCCCGTGGTCAGCGTGGATAAACGTTCGATCGGTAATGGAAAGCCCGGAAACATCACCTATCAACTCACGGAGGCTTTCCACCAGTATGTGCGTACGCAATAAGTCTGTGCCAGGCGTGGCGGCCGTTCGGAGCGCACGGGCAATGCCATGGGTTCAGCCGTCCACGGTTTCAAGCTTGGCGTAACTAAGCATCAACGTGCGGCGGCCCGATGCCTGGAAATTTATTTCGACGCGGTAATCGCCGCCAACTTCATCAACGCCTTCTACCCGCCCAATCCCGAATTTGGCATGGCGTACCAACGTGCCCCGGCGGAAACGAGTATTGCCGACTGCCGGTGATTCCTGCACCGGTCGCGCTGCTGGCCGTCCCGGCCCCATGGGGGAATACCCGCGTGGTGCGTAATAACTGGCTCCGTCGCGAAATCCCGGTGAGCCGGCGGGACGCTGAAGGGTTGCAAGGTCCACAACCTCCAGGCAATCCCCGGGAATTTCATCGAGAAAGCGCGAAGGATTTTTTGCTTCGCTGCGGCCCATCATCGTGCGGTAGGTGGCGCGGGTTAAAATCAGATGTTTCATCGCACGCGTAATGCCCACAAAAGCCAGCCGGCGTTCCTCTTCCAGATTCATTTCCGCGGCGTTTGAGCCGAACATTCGCTGATGGGGAATTAACCCATCTTCCATACCCACCATGGCGACCACCGGAAATTCCAGGCCCTTGGCGGCATGCAACGTCATGAGTGTGACGGCAGCGTTCTGATCCTTCATACGATCCGTATCCGAAACCAGCGTGACCTGCGTGAGATAATCCTGCAAACTGCCGCCCGGATTCTGACGATCAAATTCAGCGGCGACATTGACTAATTCAAGGATATTGGCGTTGCGCTGTTCATCATCTTCACCGGAACCGGATTTAATGAGCTTCATGCCGGATTGTTCGATGACGGTCTCCATTATTTCCGCTACCGGTATAACCGAGGAAACATCAGCCTCGGCCTGCGATGAATCACCTGTAAAATCCATCCCAGCGTCGGGCATCTCAGTATCTGAAACGGGTGCATCCGAAGCGGTGCCATCGGCGGCTAAGAGCGGATCGAACCGGGGGTCGAACAGAGGATCAAACGGGGGATCTCCCGGGTCAGGCTCAAGCGCGGGGGCATTGAAGTTACCCGGATCATCATTGGCGGAAAAATCGAACATGCCGGATTCTTCTGCCGCAAATTCCTCGCTGACGGGTTCATTTGCTTCTGCGGCACCCGGAGATGCGCGGACAAATTTTTTCCGCCATGAATCAATCATTCCGGCAAATCGGCGGGAGGCTTCGCCGGCGCGTTTGGGAAGCCCCTCAATGGTTTCCGCCCGGCGGCAGGCTTCCATCAGCATAAGCCCATGTTCGTTGGCGTAGCCGGACAGGCGAGCCACGCTGGTTGACCCGATGGATCGGGGAGGGACATTAATAACACGTTCAAGACTGATATTGTCTTCCGGCGTGGTAATCAGACGCAGGTAGGCAATCACATCCTTGACTTCCTTGCGGCCGTAGAATTCTGTGCCGCGGATGATCTGATACGGCACGCCGGATTTCATCAAGGCGTCTTCCAGCACGCGGGTCATGGCGTTGATGCGGTACATGATCGCCATTTTCTCCCAGGAGATATTCTGCTGATCATGAAATTCCTTCAGTCGCTTGACCAGTTCAATCGCTTCCTGATGTTCGTCGGCGCAGACTAGATTGAGGATTTTTGGGCCGGTTTCATTTTCAGTCCAGAGGTCTTTGTTTTTCCGGGCCACGTTATTGGCAATCAAGGCAGAGGCGGCTTTGAGAATTATTTTGGTGCTGCGGTAATTCTGCTCCAGCAGCACAACTTTGGCGTTGGGGAAAAATTGCTCAAATTCCATAATGTTGGACAAATTGGCCCCGCGCCAGCCATAAATGGATTGATCAGGATCGCCGGTGACGCAGATATTTTTGTGGCTCATCGCCAGCATGTGGGCAATGACAAACTGGGCGTGGTTGGTATCCTGATATTCATCAATGAGGATGTAGCGAAATCGTTCCTGCAATTGGCTTCGCACATCGGAATGATCACGGAGCATGACGGCGGTTTTAAAAAGCAGATCGTCAAAATCGACGCCTTTGTTTTCATTCATCAGTTGCTCATACGCCATGTAGGCGCGGGCGATGTTGCGATCATTAAACATGGTGGCGGTTTTGCTGAAGGCCTCAGCGGATTTAAGTTTGCTTTTGGCGTCACTGATGGCGCTAAGCACCCGGTCGGGTTTCATGGAATCAGGGGAAAGCCCGGCTTTTTCCATGGCCTGCTTAACCAGTTTAAGCTGATCCGACGTGTCCATAATATTGAAATTAGGAGCCAGACCCATCACCGGAGCATATTCCCGCAGGAGCCGGGCGCAGAGGCTGTGAAACGTCGCCACGGTTACGCCACGGGAAAGTCGCGGGGGCATGGCACGCAGCAAGTCCAGCGTGCGATGCCGCATTTCTCCGGCGGCTTTATTGGTGAAGGTAACGGCCAGAATATTCCATGGAGGAATGCCGTTGGCAACCATGTAGGCAATTCGGCGGGTAATGGTGCGGGTTTTGCCCGAACCCGCGCCGGCCAGTACCAGCAGCGGCCCGTCGATATGGGAAGCCGCCTCGCGTTGCGGTGCTGTTAAACCTTCCAGAATCTCATTGACATCAACGGCCATCCGTGAACCTCTATTACGCTGATCCCCCGTTCAATCGGCGGGCGACAAATAACGTACTATACACCAAGCGGACACGATGGCGAATCCAAGATTTTTCCAGCAGCCCGTCGGAGAAATCGCCGGGGTGTGATCCCGGCGCGCCGGGACGATTTTTTGCCTCTCGGAAGAGCGTCGCGTCAGAGCACCGTGGTGATAACCCGGTGGTTGGCTGGCGGGCCGAGGTTACGGGTTACGGGGGACAGGTTACAGGGAGCGGGTTTACCCTGGCGGGCAGAATAGGAGAGCGGCGACGCTTCCGGAAACTCCCAAACTCCTCTGTAACCCGTAACCTGTAACCCGTAATCCCGTCCGCCCCGGCGGCATTGGATCAACCACCGGATTCATTTTCCGGGGTTTTTTCCGGTTCAGAGCGGGGCGATTCCGGCGGCAGCAAATGGAATAATTCCTGAATGGCACCGGCCAGGTGAATGCGCCGGTGATGAACTTCCTGTGTGGTTAATTCCGTCACCGGTACATGAAGAATTTTCCCCACAAGCCGATGGGCCATTTTACGGACTGCCTGCTTTTGCGCTTCGGAAAATTCCGGATTCGCGGCCAGAAGTGCGTCCAATTCCTGATCACTTATTTGCCGACAGTGATGATACAGCGCCTTGACCAACGGACCGGTGTTGCGCGCCGCAAGGAAATGCATGAAATCTGCGATATGGCGTTGGATAATTTCACGGCTCAAATCAACCTTGGCCCCCCGCTGCAGTTGATTATTTTGAGCGACGCGTTCCAGATCATCAATGTTATAAAGATACACGTTGCCCAGCCGTGCAACATGAGCATCCACATCCCGGGGTACCGCGATATCCACAATTACCAGGGGGCGATATTGCCGCGCTTTCATCAGCGGTTTAAGCGCTTCGGCGGTGATGAGAGGCTCGGGTGATCCGGTGCTGGTTAGCACGATATCCGCCGCCGTCAATAGATCATGCAGGCGGGAAAAATCAGCGGATTCCAGACGATACCGCCCCGCCATTTCAGCGCTTTTCTCAGCGGTGCGATTGGTGACAATCATACGCCCGGGATGCAGGCCCACCAGATATTGCAACATCAGAGCCGCCATTTTGCCGGCCCCTATCAGCAAAACAGTTTTATCATCAAAGCGATCAAAAACCCCACGCAGCAAGTCCACCGCCACACTGGCTACCGACACATGGCCATCTCCCAGACCGGTTTGTTCGTGCACATCTTTGGCGGCGGCAAAGGAACGCTGGAACAGCGTATGAAATACCGGCCCCACCGCCTGAACGTCAGCGGCCCGCTGGTAGGCTTGTTTGACCTGCCGTAGAATTTGCGTTTCGCCCAGCACCAGAGAATCCAGAGAACTTACCACGTTAAATAAGTGTTCCACCGCGGCTTGCTGCTGCATGCGATAAATGCTGCCGCCGGCTTCAGCGGAAGCTACACCCCGGTTATCGGCAAGAAATTGTACCAGTTCATCGGTTGTGGGCGGTGTGGCACCAGACGCGGCGGCATACAGCTCCACGCGATTGCACGTGGAAATAATCACCACTTCAGAAGATGGAAAGCGTTGCTTAAAGGCGAAGATTGCCTGTTCGGCGGCCTGATCGGAAAAGGCCAGCGTTTCCCGCAGGCGCACCGGTGCCGTGCGATGGTTAAGCCCCACCATCAGGACTGATGTTTCAGATGGAATAATGTGTTCCATACGCGAGCTTACCAAACCTTTATAACATGAGGACGAAAACCGTCATCAGCAAAGCAAATCCAACGATACTTAACCAGGCGCAACGCGCGCCACGCAAGATCGGCACAAGCCGCATGTTCAACAGCGACCCATATACCAGCCAGACCACAGCGGTCAGTAGAACTTTAGGTGAAAAATACCAATGCCGGCCCATGAGTTGCGGATCGCGAACGGCCCGGAAAATGCCGGTAAGGGCCGCCAGGGTCAATAACGCAAATCCCAGCACGATCGCGTGGCGGGTAAATTTTTCGATTGAAGCCAGTGAGGGTAATGCAAATAAGTCCCATCCCGCCCGGCCACGCTTTTTGAGCCGCCGGTCAGCCAGCAGATACGTAATTCCTCCCACACAACCAGCGGCAAAACTTGCGGTGCCCAGCAGCACACTGGCAATGTGGGCCGCCACCCATGGGTTATGCGCTCCAAAATGCCGGACACCTGAAAGTCCCAGGACCATTCCCAGCACCATCAAGGCAAAAATCATGGGAAGCAGAAAGGTGGCCACGGCCCACAAATGCCGGGTCCACCGCAAATAGGCCCACAGCAGCGACAGCACCAGTCCCAGCAGCAGAAAGGCGTCAAAGTAATCCGACAACGGCAGCGTGATACGATGGGCGTCAACCATGCGGCTGATAAGCAGCAGCACGGTTAGAAATACGCCGTTGCCCACTGCCCAATTGGGGGAAATCAGCACGGTGTGGTGGATGGGTGAATTCTGCAATACCGCACGCCGACGCCCGGAAATTTGAAATTGCAGCCAGAAGGCTGCGAGAAATGACAACGCCGCGCCCGCGGCAGCCGCAAACTGTAAAATCGTCAGGTGCATGTAAGGTTCTACAGTATTGGACATGATCTGCTAAACCCTCGGTTCCGTTGCATGACCGGCAACAGTCGCGGCATTCATGGATTCCGTCAGCCACTGCTGAAAAAGCTTTTCAGCCTCCGCGTCCCCGGCTTGCTCAATCGTGTCCCGCATAAGTTTACTGGATATCCGCCGCAATAGATTACGGCGGAGTTCTCCGTCGGGAATCCGTTCCATGGCGTGCTGCCGCCAGCGTGCGGATAACTGTATTTGCCGCAGGATCGCGGTGTCCATCGATTGAGCCAGTTGCCGCGCCAACTCCCCGGCTAAACCCGGAGAAGCACCGGCCGAGCCTACCGCCAACGTCACCGGACCGCAACGTTTTACCGCTGGGCCAATAAAATCGCCATCCTGCGGCATATCGCACCGGCAGCAAAGAATCCCCAACGCGTTGGAATCTGAATAAATCCGCGCATTGACCTGCCGGTTATTTGTTGCCGCAAATACCAGAACCCAGCGCAGTGCTTCCGCCCCGACCAGATGGGCCGGCTCATAGGCTGCCGTGATACGTTGAACCGCAGGCAATGACGCAAAGCCCGCATGAAAGTCCATACTCACTACTGTCACCAAGGCCCCAGCCGCCAGCAGTCCCTCCGCTTTTCGCAATCCAACCGCCCCGCCGCCGACTATGAGCACCGGTTTTGCATTGAGCCTGAGAAATATGGGGTAAAGTTCATCCATTATTGCTCTATTTTAGCAAAAAGAGGTCGGTATGTCCTACAGGAATCAGCACGCACTTATTTGAAGCCCCGGGGGCCGCCGGATTTGAAATATTTTTTCTCAATAGCGTTGCTTAAATCAATTCCATGGATATTGGCCAGCGTGCAAAGCCACGCCACCACGTCGGCAAATTCCTCTTCCTGGTTGGCCCGGTCGTCGCCTTGTAACGCTGTGGCCAGTTCGCCGACTTCTTCAATCAGCCACATGAACGTGGGTGCCGAGCCGCGTTGAATATCACGGGCGGAATATTTATCCCGAATATGATTCTGGAATTGTTGAATTGTCAGAGGTTCGGACATTTTTTGACCTTTCATCGTTCTACTGCTAACCGTCATGTCCCTGTACAACCACCGTGCGCGCCAGAATATCCCCGATGCGCTGACGATCGGTGGATACAAACATGAACACCAGCACAACTATGGCGATCATCTCAGGAATGCGAAATAAATTGCGCGTCAGCAACGCGACAAATCCGGGCCGCCGGCCCGTTAAATCCACCACGCGAAGTCCCAGAATCCACTTTCCCAGGGACCGGGCAAAAATCAGCTCCGCAGCGGTTACATGTATTTCATAAATCGCCAGGAGCCACAAAAACTGCGGGGCCTGGAGTAATTTTTGCGGATTAAACAACAGGTCCAATGACGCGCCGGCTATTTTCACCCAGTCCTGCCGCGTGTAGAGATGAAACACCAGCATAATGATCAGGGCGGAGAGAGCTAAATCAATAGCTGCGGCACCGAACCGGCGGTAGAGACGCGCAACTTTGAATTCATCGCTGACTTTAAGCGAACCGAAGGGTTCCTTACGCCGCCACACGGATAATGCCAATAGCACAATCAGAGCCGCAAAAATTAAGCGTTCATAAGCACCTGGAACGGGTGGGGATTTGGCCAGCGGAACAATATTCTCCGGGCCTTGCAGCAACTTGCCGGAAGCGTTGAACGTGTATTGTATGAGCTTTTGCCCCTGCTGGCGGAGTACAAATGCAAAGCAATCGCCATCCCGTCCCATGGCAATATCCGAAAAGCTGCTTCCGACAATCGCTGATACCAAGGGCTTGGTCCAAGGCACGAATTGAATTTTGCGGCCGGCGGATGCGACTACACGCAGGGCGCTGATATTGGTTCGCCCGGCCACGCCGGAAGAAGTCCATGCCACCACGCCCTGTCGGCCCAACTGCGCACCAAGAATTTCATGCGCTTTAAGCGGCAGCGAAACCGCCGGCAGCGGCTGCCATGCCGGGTGGGCGGCATATATATTCATCGCCTGTACAGAAAGAATGTGTCGGGTGGTCAGGTGAAATAAAATCAACTGATGATGGATGGCTATAAGTACGATATGGCCCACGATCAGGGAATTTGAAAAAGTCCCCGGCAAAGCGGGTGTTGGGAGCAGGGACCAGTGATGGCCATGAAGTTGCAAAAAATGCCAGGCGGGTAGAGGTTGTAGCGATTTTGCGGGTGATGTGGCGGCTGGTTTTACCGCTGGTGGGCTTATAGCCGTCGCTCCGCCCGCCAGAGCCTGCACGTGGGCAAGGAGTTGCTGAACAGGTGAAACCTGAGCTTTTTTTACAGGAGTTGCGATGCCATAGGCCAGGAGATAGACGTCGCCGTTTTGGCTGGCTGCTGCAACCGGCGAAAAATCCCCGGGCGCTGTGGGCAGGCTGATGGATTCTTTGCGGCCAAAGCAGATGCTGTATCCATGTTGAAAAAACAA
>JAJZGH010000050.1 GCA_021798635.1 Planctomycetota bacterium
TGATACCAGGTACGCGAAGACCAGAATTCCGTGGTGTACCACGGGCTGGTGCGTGTGGCATCATTCCACGGGTTATGGCCGGCGGGGTCAAAGCCATGATGCATGCCGCTGAAAAACATCGGCACCTGTATGCCGTGCTCCCGGGCCATGTTATATAAGTCCCGGAAATACTGGTTAGGCATGACGGTACCCCATCCCTGCGAGTCCTCATTTTCCAACTGCACCAGGATCACCGATCCGCCATGATTAATCTGATTACGCGCCACAATCGGCAGGAGCCGATTCCAGAATTGCCGCAGCGGGTTCATAAACGCCGGATCATCCTCCCTCACCTGCACGCCTTTTTCAAAGGCCAGCCATAATGGGTAACCGCCGTCATCCCATTCCGCGCAGTCATACGGTCCGCAGCGAACCAGGGCGTACATGCCCATTTTGTGAATTAATTTGAGAAACGCATCCAAATTGGCCCGGCCGTGAAAATCAAAGACGCCTGGCTTGGGTTCCTGGAAATTCCAAAAGACATAGGTTTGCACGGTATTAAAGCCCGCACGTTTCATTTTAAGCAGGCGATTTTTCCACAAGGCCCGCGGAACTCGTGCGTAATGAAAGCTTCCCGAACAGATAAATACATGTTTGCCATGAATGGTAAATCCGCGGCCATTAATGTGCATGACCCGGGCGGCGCTGCCGATGGGCTTAAACATATCCGTGTTGGCCCGCGCCAAGCTCCCGGACAGCAGCAAAAATCCGCTGACCCATAAATACACCGCAACCGGCAGAATGTGGGAGGGGAATAATAAGCGTTTTCGTTTCACCGTTTTTCTCCGCAATGAAATCGGGACAGGGGTAATGGTAATGCCCGTCGGCCCATTCCACCAGTGTAACAAACGTACAAAATTTGAACATGAACTTCGGAATTTGCGTCAGGAAAAGCGCGCGGCAAGGATGGCCTTAGTTGCAGGCCAGATGGTTAGCCGGTCAGCCTGCTGGCCGTGGTCCTGCCGAAGCAGGGGAAATTGTGGCAAATCGCTTCCGCAGAATGCTAATGCCAGATGGCCTCGCATGGGCTAAAATTATGGCGTAAGCCGGCGAAGAAAGGTTTTGCTGAAGTCAGGCAGGATACAATTTTAAGGTAGATACATGCTCATGAGCACCATTAACCCTACGCTACCGGGACTCCATCACGTTACCGCAATCACAGCGGATGCGCAGAACAATATCAATTTTTACTGTGATGTGCTGGCCCTACGCCTGGTGAAACTTACCGTGAACTTTGATGACCCGACCAGCTATCATCTTTACTACGGCGATGAATCAGGCCGGCCCGGAACGGTTCTGACATTTTTTGCCTGGCCCGGCGCTGCACGCGGTCGCGCGGGGCCGCCACAGGTCGCGGCTACCGCTTTTTCCGTTCCGGCCGACGCCATTGACTATTGGGTGCAACGTCTGGCCGCCCATGGCGTTGAAAACCAGCTTGGTGGCCAGCGATTCGGTGAGCCGGTACTGTCATTTCTTGATCCCGATGGTATGCAACTGGAACTTATCGGCGCAAATCCATCCGCTGATTCCGCGGCCACACCGTGGATTGCCGCATCCATTCCCGAACCGATGGCCATTCGTGGATTTCACAGCGTGACGCTGTCCCAGCGCAAAACCGCCGCTACCAGTCAACTGCTTACCGATGTCATGAAATACCAAAGTACCGGTGTTGAAGGCAGGCGCTTGCGATATCAGGCCGGAACCCATGACCAGGGACCGGGAACCATCATTGATATCGTGCATGAACCGGAAATGCCCCACGGCACGCTGGGTGCCGGGGTGGTGCATCATGTCGCGTTTCGCACCCCCGACGATGCACAGCAGGCGGCTTGGCGAGATACGATTGCGCCCCATTTTCCCCACGTCTCGCCCATAATGGATCGGTGTTATTTTCACTCGATTTATTTCCGCGAACCGGGCGGCGTGCTGTTTGAAATTGCCACGGTAAATCCCGGCTTCACCGCCGATCAGCCAATAGAGGAACTGGGTAGAAAATTAATGCTGCCACACTGGCTGGAAAAGCACCGCGCGGAAATTGAACACGCCGTACCACCGATACAGTTGCCCCGATGACCGCGCTGTAGGGGACAGGGGACAGGTTACAGGATTAGATGGTTAGCCGGCCGGCCCGCTGGCCGCGGCACCGCTAAAGTCAATGTTTACCGAAGGCTTTCCGAATGGCAGGGAAGCCGGCACAACAATTTGGGCCGTTCCCAGATGCGCAAATTTCGATGCGCTGTGCTGTTGCCGGACGTCTTGATCGGTATAGCCGTGAACGGTTGCTCGGACAGGCTCCTACCCATGGGTCATAGCGGCGAGGTTCTCCAGGGTTTTTAATGCTTTGCCGGAATCGATGGCGGCGACGGATAATTTGACGCCTTCACGCAAGGATTCCACTTTGCCGCCTACCCACAAGGCAGCGGCGCTGTTAAGCAGCACGATATCCCGTGCGGGGCCGGGTTTGCCGGATAGGATTTCACGGATTTTTGCGGCGGACGCTTCGGGCGAGTCGATTCGCAGGTCATCGGCGGGAGAAGTTTGCAGGCCGACATCTTTGGGGGAAAGTTCCAGCGTCTTAACTTCCTCTCCGTCAAATAGTGCCACTCGTGTTGATCCGCCAATGGATAATTCACACAGCATTCCCTCCACCGGGTCTGTGCCGCAGACCACCATGGCCCGTGCCGCGCCTAAACGCACCAGCACTTCCAGGATGGGCCGCACCAGGCTTGGGCGCGGGACGCCAACCAGTTGCCGCCGTGCCCCGGCCGGATTCGTCAGGGGGCCTATGAGATTAAATATCGTGGCAAAGCCCAGGGAATTCCGGATTTCCGCCACATGCCGCATTGCCGGATGATGGCGGGGGGCGAAACAAAAGCAGATGCCGATTTGCTTAAGGCATCGGGCCTGCAAATCGGGGTCAATGTCCACGCGCACGCCCAGCTTTTTTAACACATCCGCACTGCCGCTGCGACTGGTTACGGCACTGTTGCCGTGTTTCGCCACCGGAATGCCACAGGCCGCGGCCACCATGGCTGCGGTGGTGGAGACATTAAAAATCCGTGATCCGGCACCGCCTGTGCCGCAGGTGTCGATGACATCCTCCGGGGCAGCCACCGGCACGACAAACTGCCGCATAACCGTGGCGGCACCGGCAAGTTCATCAACCGTGGGATCGCGCAGGGCCAACAGAGCCAGGAATGCTCCTACTTGCGCTTGCGGCGCGGCACCGGACATGATGGCTTCAAACGCACTGCGGGTCTGGTCCTGCGTAAGCGTCTTACCGGATAGTAATGTTGTGAAAATATCTTTCATGCTTTTTTTGCCCGATTCTGTCAGGAACGGCATTTAAGAAAGGAATGGTACCACAATAACTTCCCGATTTGTGCTGCAATCGAATATGCCACCACCGGCCAAGCCGGCGGCTATGTGACGGCCGGTAAATCTGGTTTTGGGGAAGGTGCTTCCGGATCGCTCCTTAGTTCAGCTCCAGCGCCAGCCGTGGTGGCAAACATGGAGGCTTGCTTACCACAACGCAGGGGATAGTGCGTGTCAATCTCGGTGGTCAGGGCTTCAATGGCCTGCTGCTGCACCATCGCAACAATTGATCCGCCAAAACCGCCCCCGGTCATTCGTGCTCCATACACACCGGGAACCGTAGCGGCGATTTCCACCAGTACATCGAGTTCCGGGCAACTTACGCCATAATCATCGCGCAGACTTTCATGCGATTGATACATCAGTTGTCCGCAGACGGCCCAATTTCCGGCCGCCAGAGCGTCGGCGAATTGGAGTGTGCGGCTATTTTCGGTAATCACATGTCGTCCCCGGCGAAACACCGCAGGATCCATTTCCATGCGGGATGCTTCAAGCATGGATATGTCGGCATCGCGCAGGGCCTTCACTTTTGGATACGCCTTTTTCAGCGTGGCTACCGCGCGTTCACACTGATTGCGGCGGGCCTGATATTCCCCCTGCACCAGCTCATGTTTGACATTGGTATTGGCGATAAAGATGCGCATCTGGGTATCTTTCATGGGTACCTGCCGCCGGGATAAATCGCGACAATCCAGCAGCATCGCGTGGTCCTTCTCGCCCAGTGCCGAAATAAATTGATCCATAATTCCGCAAGGCATACCCGCATAATTGTGTTCCGCCCATTGGGCTGCCAGGGCCAGTTCAACTTTATCCAGCGTTTTTCCATTAGCGGCCAATAGAGCCAGCCCGGTAGCCACTTCAAAGGACGCGCTGGATGACAGGCCGCCGCCGATGGGCACAGTGGTTGTGACCAGAGCATCAATGCCGTTTTTTACCAGACCGCGTTGCCGCAGTGCTTCGGCGACTCCTTTGGCATACAGCGACCATTTGGGGGCATCTTTGGCGACCACACCCGCCACGGAAAATTCCGCCAGTTCATTTTGGGTGGCACTGAAAAGACGAACTTTGTGGTCCGCACGGGCCTTGGCCAGAACTGTTGTAAAGCGGTCAATGGCAATGGGAAATACAAAGCCATCATTATAATCGGTGTGTTCACCGATCAGGTTAACGCGTCCCGGCGCCCGGCTGTGAATAAAGGGACCGGACGATTTACCAAAATGTTTTTCAAATTCCAATTCCAGATGATGATCCATGCAAAAGCTCCCAAGCGTACTGTTTTCGTATCTCGCAACCGTTCAAATCGCCGCCATGGCGACAACGCAGTATGCTATTGGCACACGCGCGGTAAATCAATGGTGGGGTACCCGGCCACAAATGGGGGTACGCCGTGTGCCATTCAACAGAGATTGTAAAAAAACTGCGGATTACGCGGATTTCGCGGATAAAAGGGGGCATGCTTGCTCCGCGACTTTCATCGGGATCGTGATATTGCCAAAAGTTACGGCAGGCGTGTCAAATTTGTTCGGTGGGACTTACTTCAGGCGTCGGCGGTGCAGCTTGCTCGGAGGTCGACATGATTGGGATAATCAGGCTGAATGTAGCACCCTTGCCCAGATCACTGATCAGTTCAATGTTCGCATGGAGCATGTCGGCGAGTTCCTGACTGATGGTCAGCCCCAGGCCTGTGCCTCCGTGCCGCCGGGTTACCGAGGCATCCAATTGATTGAATTTTTCAAAAATACTGGCGTGCTGCTGCGGCGCAATGCCCGGGCCCGTATCAGTAACTGCTGTTTTTACGTGCGCCGCATCCGGCGTTGAAATAGTGATTGTTACGCGACCGTCCGCGGGCGTAAATTTAATGGCATTGGAAAGGAAGTTATAGAGAATCTGCTGAAATCTTGCCGGATCGGTGCTTACCAGCGGGATCGGAGCTTGAACGACAAGCGATAATTCGATATTTTTTTTCTGGGCCAGCGGGCGCATGAAATTCACCAGGGAGTCGCAGACATCCGGCACATTGATGCGTTCCGTGCGGAGAACAATTTTGCCGGCCTCAATTTTGGCTAAATCCAGTAAATCGTTAATCAGATCCAGAAGTTGTCGGGCGCTGGTGAGAATGTTATCAATGTAACGGTTGGAGCGCGGATCGTCCGGGGCAGGTTTGGCGGTGGTGAGCAGTTCGGCAAAGCCGATGATCGCATTAAGCGGCGTGCGCAATTCGTGGCTGACGTTGGTAAGAAATTCCGATTTCATCTTACTGGCTTGAAACAAGTCCGTATTGGATTGCGCCAATTCACCGACGCGCGTATCCAAACTGCGGTTGGTCGCTTCCAATTGATCCTGGGATGCCTTGAGTGTGGCCAGCATGGTATTAAATGTATCGGAGAGTTGCTCAAATTCATCGCCGGTGGAAATAGCTGAACGAATATCCATATCTCCTTTGGCCACTTTTTCAGCGGTGTTTCGCAGCACCCGCACCGGCTGGAGAATCAGCCGGGTGGTAATAAGATAAAATACGATAATGGCAAACGACCCGCCAATGAGGCCGGAAACCACAATGACCACACGATTGAGCAGCAATTGATCCAGATCAGGTGTGACCGGCATGGCCACCTGCACAATCGCTACCAGCGGCGCAACGGAGGAAATCGCACGTGCAGCCGGTGCAGTCGCGAGGGGGTGCAGGCCTTTGGTACGGGGGTGCGTGGCGCTGTGCGGATGCAGCCACGTCTGCCATTGGCTATGACAGCGCAGGCAACTGACAGAAGCGCGAACTGCGGCGGCATATTTATAAACCGGGTGGTGGGCAACCGTTTGTGATAATTCTCCGAACTGATTCTGCCGGTTATGCTTGAGAAAATATTTAATGGCCGCAGCTTGGAAAATGGTGGCATGAGCCGAAGGCACGCCGGGATCAGCCAGCAAGGTTATGGTGGGTTGAGGATAATGCAAGTGGCGTAAATGGGCCGCCTGCCAGAGCGCCGCCGATGTAGAATTATTGCCGGAGAACGCGCCGGTAACATGCACCTGCCGCAGCATCATGTCCGTCGCGATGCGGGCTTCGTACACCGGCTCCCGGCCGGTAAGCTGTTCCATGCGTTGCCACGGAACGGCCAATGTTCCCGCGATGATAATCAGAACGGCGAAGCCGAAGAGCAACTGGCACTTGGCGGCCAGGGAAATCGTAAGCTCTTTTCGTGCCATGCCCATCATTCTTTTCAATTAACAGACCGTAAGGCCGCATCCATGCAACCGTGGCCGTCATGACATTGCGCCGCCAGGGGTCAGGCTGGGGCGCTTGAATCGCTTGGTTCCATAACCCGGCGGTAGTGCATTCGCACGGCGGCATAATAGCCGAAAATAGCGCCGGCCAATCCGGCGGAACAGTAATAAATAGGTAATGTGCGGATCAGAAACAAACCGGTATGCGCCGGATAGGGTTGTGCCACATGAGGTGCCAGGAATCCCCCGATGGCCGCAATCACCGGGGGCGTAATCCAGATAACCCAGGAATCCGCTTGCGGTGCAAGCGTGGAACTGACAAACGCCGCCGCGGCGAAAGCCACTAAGCAAGCGAAAACAGCCTGCCCCGGCTGCTGGGATTTCAACAGGAGAAACAGAAAAATTCCCGCCACAATCATCGTGGAAATAAATGCCAGCAGGTTTTGTGCCACCCGTCGGCCCACAGGGCGGTCGGGTGAGCCGCTGATTAAAATATTGGCAAACGACGGATACGCCGCTGTGGCTAATGCCGCATTGGCCCCATACGGCCAGGGCAGTCCGAGGTAAAGCGGCCAGCTTCGCGATCCAATAAGTTCATAGATTCCCCGCGAAACAGCCTCGCCGATCAGAATATAAAATATCCAGAAAATATTCTGCAGTGCCAGCGTGCGATAAGCTCCCGCCAGATCGGTGTGGTGCAGCGCCAGCAGCAGCGTGATGGGTCCCCAATGGCAGGCCAGAAAAATCAATCCCACCGATGCAATAAATAATCCCGCGTGCGGTGCATCAGGCCAGGTCAGCAGTGTACCGATCACAACCGCGACTACCAAGCCCCCAATCATGATCAACTCCGCTGTCAGCGATATCGCCGGGCCGGCTGCCAGAGATTTCATGCCATCCATGTTGGGTGAGGGAATAACCTTTCCCGCCACATAGATGAAAAATATTCCCGCCACAATGCACGCCACGACATACCGCAGTTGCCGCAGGAATCCCAGAAGCGCATGATGTTGCGAGATGGAATTTTCCATCGGATGGCTTGGCAAGTTATCGGTAGTAGCACCTGTCACAATTCAACTCCTTCTTGCATTTCCCGCGGACATGCCCGCACGGTTCATGACGTATCTATTATGTATGGCAATAGAATACGACGCCATTGATTTCAAACAAAATTCCGCCGTTGACCACCAGCCAGGAATGGATATCCGGAGCCGCCGCATCCGATCCGGAACGTGTTAACTGCTGATCCAGAACAATGGATCCGTTGTCCAGCCGCCCCTGGCGATCTTTCTGGTTGATCAGATACAGGTGCATGACATTGGCCGCCGGTCCCACCGGGCCGTGCGCCAACACGACAATATCCGGCGTGCCGATTTGTGCTGCCGTCAGCGGCGGGCGCGATTGCATCACAAATTCCGCTTTCCACGCGATCCGTCCGGTGCGCGTGGCGATAGCCATTAAGTTCCGCGGTGTCAACATGACCAGCGTGTTATGGTTCAGGGCCGTCTGCATCCAGATGACGCCGCTGGAAGTGAGGCCCGCATTAAGTCCCGGCTGATCCCATTGTCGGGCACCGCTGGTAACGTCCAGACAGGTCATGCCGGTAGCCGTGGGCATAATAAGCCCATCCACGGTCAGACTTGCGGCGGTCGGAAAGGGGTCATGCAGATTTTGTCGACTCCATATTGGAGCCGACAAGCTCACCGCAGGATCAAACATCGCCACACCCTTTTGGCCGCACAGCACCAGCCTTCCGGCCGGATCAGCCTTAATCCAATAAAAGTGATCCCCGGCATCCGCAGATAAAACTCCCGCGACGCGTCCGCTGTGGGGGCTAAGTAACACCACCTGATCAAAGGGAAGATTCATGGCCACCGCAAAATAACGTCGTGTTTGCCGGATACAGGAAATGGTTCCATATTTTCCCAGCGCCGCCGGCTTTTTCCAGTCCGGCTTTCCACTAAGCGGATTGTAGAGCGTCAGGTCGTGTTGTCCCGCCACCAGAATACCGGCCGGCAGCATCTTGATCAGGCGGTATGTGGCGGCGCCGAGATCGCGTTGAATGGACGCTTCGCGCCACTGCGCCGAAAATTTGGGTGATAAAACGTTATATCCTGGAACTCCTCCATTAATCATGATTCCGTTTTGTATCATCATCATTCGCGGCATTCCCGGCAGCGGGCCGTTGGCTGCGGGCACCAGCAATCCGGGTTGCCTGCCTGTTGATAATGGACGCTGCCATTGCGCACGGCCGGAATCGGTATTGATCGCCACGATTTGATTGTCCGTAGCAAGAATAGCAAGGTGTCTCCAATAGCCCACCAGCATCGCCCGATTGGCATGAGCAATGAGATATTGCCACATCGGCTTTAAGCCCCGGACACGCCGGGCGGAAATCTGATATCCTCCTGCGGCCTTGTTTCCCAGCAGAAACATACTGTAGTGACGATACTGTTGTGAATGCTCCAGGGGTTGCAGCAGATCACCGCGCAAAGCGCCGGAGACCGCGAGTTGGGATCCAATTTTGGCATTCAGGATTGCCCGGTGTATCAACGCACCATGCGCTGCAGTCTGTTTTATATAGTTGGCATATTGGGCAAAGGTCCACACGCGCCCGTGCGTCCAATGGTAAGCGGCGAAATCATCGGCACCGCGCATGGCCAGAACCAAAGCCTGATTCCAATGCCGCAAATGCGCTAGCGCCGCGCACAACCGCGAAAGCCGCCAAGCCTTATCGGATTTGGACGCCGCCCCAAATTGCGTCCACAACAGCATGTCATAAGCCTTGGCCCACTGCCGTTTCGCGGCGAAATGGCTGGAAAGCAATCGGGCTGCCTGCAACGCCGCCGCACTGTTGGGGTACTGCAGGACCACCTGTCGCAAGGGCCGCGATGTCGTGACGCTTTGCGCCTGGGCCAGAAGTTTCTCGGCGCGACTTTCCCACGGGGCATAAACTTTTGCTCCGAACTTACGTATGACATCCAACTGAATCATGGATCGTGCGGCGGTTGATGCCGCCAGCGTAACGCCGCGATAATCCACCCCCGCGGCGCGCAACGAATCCTGTGAGAGTATCTGCTCCAGCAACACCATGGCTTTGGCCGGATGGTTGCCGGCGAGATAACAGTGCGCCATCGCCATGCGCCATGTCACCTGCTGTTGCGGCACGCGGGCAATGGCGCTGGCCTTGTGCAGATAAAAAAGTTCCGTCGCGTTGGCGCCGGACTTATTTGCCACATCTGCGGCGAATGTCATGCACACGTGGAATATCCGATCGGCTGTCGCCGGAAATGCCCCTACCTTCGGCACCGCTAACGCCACCGCCCGGGTGAGCATCTGCTGCGCCAGCCTGTTGTGGCTGGACCGGAAGGCAACTTCAGAAAGTGTCAGGTACGCTTCGGGCTTGCCGGGATGGGCTTTAATCCGCGCGGTCAGATAGGCCAAAGCATCTTTCCAGCGGGCGTAACCGGCCGTGAGATGATCATTAACCGCCACAATCTCATGGGGGGTAACCAGCAGATTGCCGGCGGAATTAGTGTTTCCGGCGGGCCACCTGGCCATGGTATCAACGGCTCCCGTACGGGTGTTCACCAGCAGCAGGCCGGTATTCAACGGTATGTAGATATCTCTTTGGGTTAAAAATGGCCGTCCGGAAATCGTCCCGAAGGAATGAATCGGTTGGGCGGCCCACACCTGCCTGCCGGTGCGAATATTGACCGCACAGAGTCTGCTGCCGGCCAGAATCATTTCACCATGGATCACCCCCAGCAGCATCCCGGCATGGTGCAGCGATTTACACGGCAGCGACAGAAGTTTGGCTCCCGTCCAACGATTGTATATATGAATATGCGATGCACTTCCGAAGTCGGTGTCCATGGCGATCAGTCGCGATCCGGAAATAACCGGTGCATTGAGATGCCACGGCAAGGGCCGTCGGACAATGCCATATTGCATACTGCTAAACGGCGTATACGCCACTTTATTCACGTGCAGCCATCGTACCTGCCCGGAGTCGGCGTTCACGGCCATATCCGCGCCTAATCCGGTGGAGATATAAATGGTATTGTCCGCCATGGTGGGAATAATATTAATGGTGTTAAACGGCGATGCCCCATACGCCGGCCCTGTAATGGTGCACAAATAGTGGCTCCATTGGACCGTGCCGGTAGAGGCGCGTAACCGTACCAGGCTTAGCTCATTCATTCCTGTGCCCGGCTGCGTGGCGGCTACCACGAGAAATACCGCGTGCCGGTTGGCCATTGGAATACACGCCGGCCAGATATTCCGCCCTGCTTCGCCGGATACCAAATCGGACGCCGAAGTTTTCCATTGCAGGCCGCCGTCTGCGTTGAGACACACCACGTCAAGTCTGGCCGCGCTTATTCCAAATTGCGTTAGAATCCGGGTTGGACCGCCGGGCCGCGTTAGAACGGTATAAAGCTTCCCATTGGCCAGCGTGCAGGAGTAATGATCCAGTTCATTCATCAGCGTTGCAAGATCGGCCGTAGCACTGTTGGCGGGCAGCGGGCCATGGGGATATTGCCACAGCGTATAGCCGGAATTAATGTCCACCGCCTGAATGCGATCCTGCAAGTTCAGATACAGGGTACCCTTGCGGCAGGTGGGAAACGAAAACAATATATCCCCGGAACTTTTTCCGGTCGCCGGATCGACGGTCAGGCCGAATGCGGGCAAAAATTGCCGCAGCTGATTTTGATATTGGATGGAAGCGGCATTCGCCGGGTGGCTTTGCGCAAAGGTGTTCAAACGCCTGGTCCACATGACCGCCGCCGGCAGCGTTCCGCGGGCGGCCACGCCGTTGCGCTGGAAATTACCTTCAAAGGTCGGCCACACTCCGGGTGTAGAAGTACGCTGATACAGTGTTGAACGTTTTAACGCCCTTCGTGCATCAGTCAGGAGATTGACGCGCTTCCCGGCGATCAAACCTGCTGCGTGCGGCGCAGTTTTTGACAATTCCGCCAACAACGTTTGCGCCAGATCTGTATCCCCCGCCAGAGCAGCCGCAACCGCAGCGTTATGCAACAACATCGGATGCCCGGTTGCCGGACCGGGATGTTTAAGCAACTGTATCCAGATTCGCGCTGCCACGGCAAATCGCCCCCGCTCAAACTGCCTCTCCGCCACAAATTGCAGTCCACCGGCTGCAGCATCGGCGGCAAAATAGCGTTCACAGGCCTTGGTCAATGAAAACAGCGAACCCGCTTGCCGGGCGTGTTCAATAACCTGTCGGGCTTTTAAGCCGTATATCTGATTATACAAACCGTGCTGCACGGCCGGCATGGCCAACAGTGCCTTCCAGACAAACTTCCGCACGGATTCATACGTGCCATCCGGCTTTTCTATGACACTGCTTCCATATTTGCGGGCAATGTGCTGATACCTTCGCACAGCCTGGGTCAGGTGTCCGCTGGCGATGAGCCGCCGGGCCGTGCGCAGCAGGTCTCGGGCGCCAAAGGAATCATTGACTTGAATATGGGAAAAACTTCCCGGCGTGCCGTCGGTGGATTGAGAATGAATCACGCCAAGTTGCAAAGCCGGCATAGCTGGGTTGACAACTGCGGCCGGCGCAGACCCGGCGAATGGCAGGAAAATACAACAGCACACGGCCACGGCCCATCCGCCAAGCCGTGTCATGAACTGCGATGTTTTGCCTGCCGGGGCGGATTTCATATCGGTGAGGCTCCAAGGAGAATAGCGTAGTCAAAAGTTTAAGGGTTTACTCTTGGCCCGAACGGGGAAAATATTTCCCCCATAGCGCTTCAAGCCGCTGTCGGGCTTCGAAAGGTATTTTCGCTTTATCAGAAAAAATCGCCAACTCCAGTGCCCGGTGCGAGGGAAAATCCTCGCCGCGGGATTCCCAGATGCGTCCCAGGGCCGCCCGAATTAAATGCAGTGCGTTTTCGGATGCAACTTGCAGATGGCTGATAATTTCCCGCATAAGCTCCATCGGAACGTGCCCGGGGGCGTGGGGTTTCCAGGCGTCGTAATCGGTGATCAGGGCGATGGAGGCATAACTGATTTCCGCCTCGCGGGCGAGTTTCGCTTCCGGCAAAAGCGTCATTCCAATGACATCTCCACCCCAACTCCGGTGCAGCCGGGATTCGGCACGGGTGGAAAACGCCGGTCCTTCCATGCACACATAGGTGCCACGGGGATGCACCACGGCATCGGCGGCAAGTTCAGAGCGGCTTTCGTAAATAATATTTCGCAATTTCTCACAGACCGGCTCGGCAAAATCAACATGCACAGCCGCGTGGTCAAAAAAGCTTCCCGCCCGATGCACGGTGCGGTCAATCGCCTGATCCACCAGCACCAGTTGCCGCGGATGCAGATTTTCATTCAGGCTGCCCACAGCTCCCGATGCCAGAATCCACCGACAGCCCAGCATTTTCAGCGCGTAGATATTGGCACGATACGGAATCTGTGTCGGATTGAACACATGGCCCGCGCCATGACGAGCCAGAATCGCTACAGGAATCCCTTTCCAGTTGGCCAGAATCGGCGGGGCCGCCGGCGGCCCGAAAGGCGTTTGAATTTCCACGGCCTGCCCATCGCCGGGCATAAGCAGGTGCTGGCCCAAACCCGACCCGCCGATGATGCCTATTCGCTGCGTTTGTTCCATGTCCATTAACCCTTTTCAGAAGCCCTACCCAAGCCAATGCCGCCCATGAGTCCAGACAAATGAATCATACCATAGAGTCGCGTCTGCGTTGCGGCGCGGTGGTTGTTTTTTTCTCGTAACACCTGCTGCTACTTGTGGCCCGGCACTGCCTTTCGTATCCTTTGTCCACATCGAGATTGGAGAAAAGAACGCATGGCGGGTTATAATCCCAGTAGTATTGAAAAGAAATGGCAGCGGATTTGGCAGGAAAATCGGATCTTCTCCGCGGAGATGCAGCCGGCCAAACCCAAGTATTATGTATTGGATATGTTTCCGTATCCGTCCGGGGAAGGTTTGCATGTCGGGCATCCTGAAGGTTATACGGCGACGGATATTGTCACGCGCTATAAGCGGGCGGCCGGATTTAATGTCATGCACCCCATGGGCTGGGACGCCTTTGGTCTACCGGCTGAACAGTACGCCATTAAAACCGATACCCACCCGGCGGTAATAACCCGAAAAAATATAGAGCGCTTCCGCGCCCAGCTGCAAGCCATCGGTTTTTCTTATGATTGGCACCGCGAAGTCAATACCACCGACCCGCAATATTACCGCTGGACCCAGTGGATTTTTCTGCAACTGTATGACACTTGGTATGACCCCCGGCAGCAAAAGGGTCGGCCGATTGCCCAACTCGCGGCTGAATTTGCAACCGGCCGCCGGGCGCTGCCGCCATCCGCTGGAAATAAAAGCTGGTCACAGTTAGATGCGCACCAGCAGCGACGGGTGATGGAAGAATACCGTCTGGCATATGAAATTGAGGCTCCCGTCAACTGGTGCCAGGCTCTGGGCACGGTTCTGGCCAATGAGGAAGTTATCGACGGCAAAAGCGAAGTAGGGGGCTTCCCGGTGGAGCGCCGCCCCATGCGGCAATGGATGTTGCGCATCACCGCCTACGCGCAACGCCTGTTGGATGGTCTGGAGGCACTGGACTGGTCTGAATCGTTAAAAATGATGCAACGGAACTGGATTGGCCGCTCGGGAGGGGCCTTGGTGCGGTTTGCCATTGCAGACTCTGCCTCGGAAGTCACCGTTTTTACCACCCGTCCTGATACACTCTTCGGGGCCTCGTATCTGGTTCTGGCACCGGAACATCCGCTGGTAGATTTAAACACGGAAATGAACATCATATCGGCGGCGTGGCCGACGGAAATTCCGGAGCGCTGGCGATCTGGTGCCGGCTCTCCGCGCGAGGCGGCGGCGGCGTATCAGAAAAATGCGGCGTCGCGCTCCGAGCGGCAGCGCCAGGAAGACAACACAAAAACCGGAACATTTACCGGTGCCTATGCCGTTAATCCGGTAAACAATCAACGTATACCCATATTTATTTCTGATTATGTGTTAATGGGTTATGGCACCGGTGCGATCATGGCCGTTCCGGCGCATGATCAGCGCGATTTCGATTTTGCCAACGCCATGGAGCTTCCCATTCGCCGGGTTGTCAGCGCCGCTGCGGATCAAGCCGATGCCGGAAAACTACCGCTGGAATCGCCGGGCTTTGCGGTGAATTCCGCACAGCTTGACGGTTTAAGCACCGCCGAGGCCAAAAACAGAATCTGCGAACATCTGGAGCAGGAGTCGCTGGGAACCCGGCAGATCCATTATAAAATCCGGGACTGGCTTTTTTCCCGACAGCGCTATTGGGGTGAGCCGTTCCCGTTAATACACTTGCAAGAGGGTACGACGGTGCCATTGGCGGAATCCGAACTGCCGCTGACGCTGCCGGAAGTTAAGGATTTTAAACCCACCGGCACCATGGAGCCGCCCTTATTTAAAGCCACCGCCTGGCATCAGGTGCATGTGGTACTGGATGGTCCGCCCGAAAATTTACAGGCGCGCGTAGTATCGGCCGGAACGCCCGGTGCGGTACCGGCGCGGCGTGAACTCAATACCATGCCGCAATGGGCGGGATCGTGCTGGTATTATCTGCGTTATATGGACCCTGCGAATACCAGGCAATTCTGCGATCCGGAAAAAGAAAAATATTGGATGGCCGGCGGGGTGGATTTATACGTCGGCGGTGTGGAACACGCCGTTCTGCATTTGCTCTACTCCCGATTCTGGCACAAAGTGCTCTTTGATCGCGGCCTGGTAAGTTCGGACGAACCATTTCGTAAATTGGTCAATCAGGGGCTGATTCTCGGTGAGGCGGAGTATACGGTCTTTGCATTGGAGAGCGGCCAACGGGTATCGGTGACAGATATTGATCCGGAGTTTTCCACACGCGTTGGGGAAAACGGCAAAGCGGAGATTATCAGCCGGCATAAATCAACCGGAGCCTTGGCGGTGGGGCAGGCATGTGATCCGGCCATGGTGGAGAAACGCGGCGACGTATTTGTCCTGAAAGCGGATAACAATATTCAGGTGGATGCCCGATCCTTTAAAATGAGTAAATCGCGCGGCAATGTGGTCAATCCTGATGATGTCATCGCGGAATATGGAGCCGACTCTCTAAGGCTTTTTGAAATGTTCATGGGACCGCTGGAACAGGTCAAGCCCTGGAGCACCGCCGGCGTTGAAGGCGTTTATCGCTTTTTACAGCGCGTGTGGAGAAATCTTCTGGGCGGCGACGATGGCGTGTTTCGCGTGGTACAGCCGCATGGCGATGGGAAGTGGACCTGCCAGGGCCGCGAGTTGTCGGCGGCGGAAGTGGAAATAGCCCTGCGTGACGCGGCGGCCATTCTCCGGCCGATGCACCGACTGATTCGCAAAGTCACGGCAGATATTGAACGATTGGCCTTTAATACCGCGATCAGCGCGATGATGGAATTCAACAATGCACTGGCGAAGCTGACATTTGTACCGCTGGACGCGGCGTTGAATCTTCTGCGCGTGCTGGAGCCGTTCGCGCCGCATATCGCAGATGAGTTGTATCATGAACTATCCGGCCCGGACGCGGCTGTATCCATCGCATTATTGCCCTGGCCGGGATTTGATGAAAGCCTGTGCGTGGATGAAGAATTGGATATTCCTGTACAGATTAACGGTAAGCTGGCGGGGCGTATTCGTATTGCGGTGACCAGTGATGAACAACAGGTGTTCAACATCGCGTTGGCTGATCCGCAGGTGGTCAATCGTTTGGCGCAGCGCGCAATAAAGAAGAAAATCTATATCAAAGGCCGCATGATTAATCTCGTGGTATAAGGGAACGTCAGGACACGTATATGCAGCAATGGTACAACCGCGTAATTACCGGCGAGGCGGTGGGTGTACTTGCGGCGTTGCTGCGCGCCGTATTGCGGGTGGTTTCCGTTATCTACGCCCGCGTCGTGGAATGGCGCAATATCGCGTATGACCGGGGATGGAAACAGGTCACGCGTCTGCCGGTACCGGTGATTTCTGTTGGTAATATCACCACGGGCGGCACGGGGAAGACGCCGACGGTCATTATGATTGCCCGGTGCTTAAGCGAAGCCGGATTAAAGCCGGCAATTTTGACCCGCGGCTATGGTGCCGCCAAGGGCCGGCGCTCGGATGAAGTGATGGTCATGGAGCAGGAATGTCCGTCTGTGCCGGTGGTCATTAATCCGGATCGGATTGCCGGCGGCCAGGAAGCCATCGCTCGGCATCAGGCTAATGTGCTGATTTTAGATGATGGATTTCAGCATCGCCGTCTGGGGCGTGATCTGGATATTGTTCTTCTTGATGCCACAAGTCCGTTGGGAGTTCCGGGGATGTTTCCGCGCGGCACCTGGCGGGAAGGCCCCGCGTCGCTGGTGCGGGCACATCATATTATCCTGACACGCTGCGAGCAGGTTTCCGGAGAACTTACGGATTTGGCTGCCGGATTATTAACGCAATGGGTAAATCCGCGCCGGATTTATAAACAGGTAACGGAAGTCCTGGGTGTATTTGATCAGAACGGCAATCCGGTTGAGGTGGCCGACCAGAACGTTCTGGCGTTTGCCGGAATCGCCAACCCCGATGGATTTGTCCGGACACTTTCTGATCTGGGACTGCACGTTTCCGCGGGGTGCTGGTTTGATGATCACCACCATTATGTACCGGAACTGGATTTTCCGGAAATGTTAAAACTTACCGCGGACCGGCGGCCCGCCGCCTGGGTAACAACCTCCAAAGACTGGGTTAAACTGCGGGCTTTTACTCCCCCGGTGCCGCTTTGGCATGTGCGTATTGCCGCCCGAATTACCGGAGTAGCCGGCGAATTATGGCGGCAGTCGCTGGCTGATTTAGCTGACAAAAAGTAAAGTGATATGATGATTCATCCATCCAGTGAATTACTTGCATCCGTTGAGGCCTTCGGCCGGCCGCGTATTTTGGTGGTCGGCGATCTCATTTTGGATCAATATGTGTATGGCGACGCGGAACGCTTAAGCCCCGAAGCGCCGGTGCCGGTGGTGCGGGAACGATATCGGCAAATGCGTGTCGGCGGTGCAGCCAATGTCGCGGTTTTTCTTGCGGCGTTGGGCGCTGTGCCGGTGCTGGCCGGCGTCATTGGAAACGACGCGTCTGGTGTCGCTTTGAAGGAGCTTCTGGCGGCGGCGCACGTCGATGCCAAGGCCGTGATCGCCGCAACGGATCGCCCCACATCAACCAAAACGCGCTTTATCGGTTTGGCCCAACATCGGCATCAGCAGCAGATGCTTCGCCTGGATCATGAAACGCTGGAGCCTGTTGATGCAGGTGTGGAGCAGCGACTGCTGGCGGCTTTGGAAGCGGAAATTCCGTCGTGCCATCTGGTGTGCATTGAAGATTACAACAAGGGCCTGCTTTCCGATGCCGTGTGCCAAAAAATTATTTCCATGGCCCGCGCCGCGGGGCGGGAAGTGCTGGTCGATCCGGCGGCCATAAAAGATTATCGTCGCTACCATGGTGCTACGGCCATCACACCCAATCGCACGGAAGCGGAACTGGCCGCCGGATGGCGATTGGAAAATTTTCAGGAGGAGGCCCCGCGCCTGGCGGCAACGCTTCTGGAGCGGTTAAATCTGGATGTGTGCGTTTTAACGCTGGACCGGCACGGCATGTATCGCCTGGAGCGGGGAAAACCGGGCGTGTTACACCCCACGCGGCCGCGTAACGTCTATGACGTAACCGGAGCCGGTGATATGGTGCTGGCGATGCTGGCCATGGCCCGAGCCAATGGTGCGTCATGGAGCGTGGCGATGGATTTAGGAAATATTGCCGGCGGCCTGGAGGTGGAAAAATTTGGCTGTGTGCCTTTATCCCGTACGGAAATTGTGGATGAATTACTGCAAATGGATTCAGCACCCCGGCGAAAAATATTATCATTACCCCGGCTGCTGGAGCGCCTGCCTTCCCGCCACAGCGCCCAGCGTATTGTATTTACCAACGGCGTATTTGATATTCTCCACGCGGGGCATGTTCAATATTTGAACTTTGCCCGCAGCCAGGGTGATGTGCTGGTGGTGGGGGTAAACTCGGATGAATCCGTCCGGCGGCTCAAAGGCCCGAGCCGGCCTGTTAATCCGCTGGAGGATCGCATGGCGGTTTTGGCGGGCCTGGAGGCGGTGAATTTTGTTACCGCGTTTGAGCAAGACACGCCGCTGGAATTGATATCCGCGATAACCCCGGCGATATTGGTTAAAGGTGCCGATTATCAGGATAAGCCGGTGGTAGGGCGGGAATGGGTTGAAGCGGCGGGGGGCAAGGTGGTGCTGGCACCGTTTTTAGAAGGCCGCTCCACAACGCGGGTTGTGGAAAAATCACGGTCAGTCGCTGATTAGCCGGCGGTGAAACAGGCGTTAATGGGCTGTCGGGATGATACCTGCGGCAAGATGTTCCAGAGAAGGTGTTATGATGTCTGAACGTGCCGTTTTTCTGGATCGGGACAATACCATCATCGCCAATGACGGGTATCTTGGTGATGCTACCGGGGTTAAACTGCTGCCCGGTGCCGCAGCGGCAATTGCTTCGCTACGGCGGTTGGGATTTCGCATCATTATCGTAAGCAATCAAAGCGGGGTAGCCCGGGGAATGTTTGATGAAGCGGCGGTGGAAGCGGTTAATCAGGAGATGATTCGCCAACTCAAAGAACAGGCCGGTGCCCATGTGGATGCCAGCTATTACTGCCCCTATCATCCCGATGCGGTGGTGCCGGAATATAAATTGGACCATGAATGGCGCAAGCCCAAGCCCGGCATGCTGAAAGCCGCCTGTGCGGATTTTAATCTGGATCTTGGGCAGTCCTGGATGATTGGCGATCAGCCGCGGGATGTGGCGGCCGGGGCCTTTGTGGGGTGCCGGACGATCCTGCTTTCGGATCCGGAAAAACTGATGGAAGGCCATGACAATGTGCCGGCTATTACACCGAATTTTATTGTGCGATCACTGGCGGATGCGGCGCGGATTATTCTGCGCGAAGGCAACAGTCCCAATCGTGATCCGGCCCCGGTGCCGTTATTACCATTGGATGCCGCCGCAACTGCGGAAGATACGCCGGCACGCTCCGGCAGCTCGCCTGGCGGAAGCCTGCCTGCGGATACCGAAGCGCTGGCTGCGGCTGTCGCTGCAAAATTAACGCCTCACGCCGCCGAACCCATCAAACCGGTGCTGGAGGATATTCTTCAGCAACTGCGCAGTGCGCATAGAAATAGTGAGATCGCTGAATTTTCCCTTTCGCTGCTTCTGGCCACCGTTATTCAGGCTGTGGTTGTGCTGTGTCTGGTGCTGGGTGCCTGGGATGCACTGACGGCAATCCACAGTGTCGCCACCGCACACAATCCTTACTGGTGGAATTATCGCATTTTATATCAGCTTACGGCGCTGGAATGGATGGCCGCAGGCTTGATCCTGCAGGTGATGGTCGTGGCGCTTTTACTGCGGTACCGCAATAAACAATAGATGGATCCCTGGAGATAGTCCCCATGCCCGTTCGCCCTGTTATTGGTATATCCCCCGACAATCAAGCCGCCAACCAACCTGAACCTGTTTACGAACTCCCCGCGTTCTATGCCGGGGCGGTGGAAAAAGCGGGGGGAATTCCCGTCTTGCTGCCGCACACGGCGAATCCGGCCATGCAGGCCGCTTACATGGACATGATCGACGGCCTGCTGATCCCCGGGGGTAACGACCTTGATCCGGCGCTTTATGGTCAGGCTCCGCACCTGACCCTGCGCCCCTTGGATTTGCTGCGCCAGAAATTTGATCTGGCGATGCTGGCTCTGGCGCAGGAGCGGAATATGCCGACGTTGGGAATATGTTTGGGGTGTCAGGCGATGAATGTGCAGCGCGGCGGTTCGCTGCATCAGTACCTGCCCGAACTGCAACGTGCCAACCCGCTCGCTCACGCCGCTAATCCGGCGGATTCAACTGACAAAAATGTCTGGCACAATGTATCGCTGGTGCGCCAGTCAAGGATGCGCGCTATACTTAAGTCTGATGACGTAGTCGTCAACAGCCGCCATCGGCAGGCGGTTGACCGCTTGGGCACCGGACTGGCAATGTGTGCTACCAGTCCCGATGGCGTAATAGAGGCAATAGAAGATGACAGCTTGAAATTCTGGATTGGTGTGCAATGGCACGCCGAAACGCTCACTGAATCGCCGCACGGGGAACTGTTTAATGCGTTTGTTGCCGCAGCGGCGCTGAAACTTAACCAATCAAACTGACAGGAGGCATTAGGTATGTCCTTTAATTTCAAATCCTTTTTTAATGATGCGTTACCCTATGATCAAGTGCTGCAGCAGTGTGCGAATTCCGAGCAGCGCCTGCGCTGGCAGAATCTTTATGACAGTGTGGTGCTGACGCCGCAGCAGAAATCTCTGCTGCAGGGTTTTCGCAGGAAAATGGACGTGTTGTGTCTGGTGGGTGTCTGGTGCGGTGACTGCGTAGACGCCTGTCCCATTTTTCAGCGATTCGCCGAGCTTACGAACACCATTGATCTGCGCTTTGTAAACCGTGATCAGAAATTTGATCCTGCCGCCTCCGATCCCGGAACGCAGTTGGCCAATGAATTGTCCATCTGCGGCGGACCTCGTGTGCCGGTGCTGGTATTTCTTTCGCAGGACGGCTTTGAATGTGAGCGTTTTGGGGAACGCACGCTGGCCACGTATCGCTCCAAGGTGGCTGCCATGCAGGGGGCTACGTGTTCCACGGGGCTATTTGGTCCGCCTGCGGATTTGCTGCAAGCCAACATCGCGGAATGGTTGACGCATTTCGAGCGGGTCCAACTGATGCTGCAAACCAGCCCGCGGTTAATGCGCCTGAATGGTGAAGCGTGACGCAGGGCCGACGCAGCGCACTGTACATAAGTCCCCGGCTGGTGCACAATAGATACCGGCCACGGACGGTACTGAAGTTGGATGGTTATCCATGCGTCGCATTAAACATACGAACAGATTTCTGGTTATGCCCTTCATTTTAAGTGTGGGTGTCATAAGCTGGGCGGTTTTGCTGGCGTCGCTGCTGGCGGTGGCGCTGATTGTTCTTTCCCCGGCGATTCACGATATGCATCAGGCGCAGGTGACGCGCAACAATCTCCGCGCTACGCTGGCGTTAATCAACGAAAAAATTGCCCTGCAAAATCATTTTATCAAGCTGGCGGATACCGATCAGCGGCTCATGCAACGCCTGGCGGACCGGCAGTTAAACATCGTGAACCCCAATGAACAAGTGCTCCCCCTGGCCAACGACACCCGCCCGCGCGATGTTCAAAGCCTGATTGATGAGGCCCTGAAACCCATCGAACCCAAGCCCGTACCCCCCGTCCCCTGGATTATCAACATCGTCCGATTTAATGCCATCCGCGGACCGCTGATAATTTTGGCCTTGTTTGGTTTTGTCGTAGCATTTCTGCTGGATATCCGGCGGACTTAACCGATGGGCGGGCC
>JAJZGH010000295.1 GCA_021798635.1 Planctomycetota bacterium
GATCAGATCATCATACCATGACCCCACATGCCCCCAATGCGAATTTGGCTCATCAGATTGCTTGCCGTGTTTTGTTTGAGACCTGAACGATTTTTCCGCTTCCGCGCTTCTGGGCGTTGACGGGCGTGTTCTATTAGCTTCAAATCGTTTGGTATTTTTTCTCATACGGTTGGAAATTTTAGCGGCTATCCAAAAGTTAGTCGAACCGCATTTTCTCATGGTCTGGCCCCACGGATAAGCGACATTGAAGGCGCGATGGGGTCCGGTAGGCTCCCGGCACATGAATAATTGTGCGCACAACACAATAATTGTACAGCTTGCATTTGCAGTAAACTCCGTTAATCTTTTTGTCTTGGTGATGGCTTGCGGACGGGCAGTGCATCGCCGGAATTATCCCGTCGGAAAATTATTACGCTCTAAAGGAGTATGGACATGAAAATGAAAATCAAATCAGCCTCTAAATCCGCAATTGATCAAATGAGCCTCGGCGAGTGCATGGTACGGCTTTCACCTCCGGGGCATGGCCGCATCGAATTTGCCAATTCGCTGGAAGTCTGGGTCGGTGGCGGGGAATACAATGTTGCCTATGGTTTGGCGCGACTGGGCTTACGCACCGCGTTTGCCGGGCGCTTGGTCGATAACCCGGTGGGGCGGCTGATTATGAATCATGGCCGGGCGGCGGGTGTGGATATGAGCCGTGTTGTCATGGCGGAATATGACGGGGTGGGCCGGCGGGATCGTATCGGGTTGAATTTTACGGAAGTAGGCACCAGCGTGCGGCCGTCGGTGACCATGTATGATCGCGGTCACTCGGCATCGATGAATATGCAACCGGGCATGATTGATTTCAAAGGTATTTTCAAAAAGGGCGTGCGTTGGCTGCACACGGGTGGGATTTTCACCGCGTTATCCGACGGCACCGCGGGCGTAGTAGCCGAGGCACTTAAGGCGGCCAAAGATTCCGGCACGATTGTTTCCTACGACCTGAATTTCCGCTCCAAACTTTGGAGCAGCAAAAAGGCCCAGAGTGTCACCACCAACTTGATTAATAATGTGGATGTATTAATAGGTAACGAAGAGGATTTCCAGAAGGTGCTGGGGTTTGAAGTCCCCGGGGTGGATGACAGCCTTGCCGATCTGAACACGGGGGCTTATGAAAAAATGGTTGAGCAGGTTGTGAAGAAATATCCCAATATTAAAGCGGTGGGTACGACCTTGCGGGAAGTAAGGTCCGGATTGGTAAACAACTGGTCCGCGATTCTCTGGCTGGAAGGCAAATTTTATCATAGCCGCCGCTATGAAGGGCTGGAAATTGAAGATCGGGTAGGCGGGGGCGATGGGTTCTGCTCCGGCTTGGCGTATGGATTACTTACAGGAATGACCCCACAAGATGCCGTTGATCTGGGAGCGGCGCATGGCGCGTTGCTGCAAAGCACGCGCGGCGATACCAGTCAGATCAACCTTTCTGAGCTGATGCACGTATTTAATGGGGGTAGCGCCCGGATTATCCGTTAATTCGGGCCGGCTCCCAGACGGCCGTCGCGGTCCGGCGGCGGACGGCTGCGCGGCAACGCCGCAACCGCGCGATGCTGGTCGCGGCTTAGCGGTGCGCCAACAGGGCACCAAGGAATACCGCGACGATAGGCTGCGGTTCGCTTAGAATCAGAGACAATGGAATTGACCAGCAAAGATTCTCTGCTTAGCACCCGAACCATGCTCTGGCTTTCATTGCTGACGCCGCTATGTCTCACGCTCGCTTTTCCACCATTTTACCTCTGGCCACTGGCGATAGTAGGCTTGGTACCGTTGACCATCTGCGCTTTGCGGGGGAAAACCAGCCTGCGCTGGTGGGCGTGGTATTATCTGATCGGCTACATCTATTTTGCAGTGAATTTGTATTGGCTGATCATCGTTACTCTGCCGGGATATATTGTTCTCTGTTTTTATCTGGCGCTGATTTTTCCCCTGTTTGTTTTTATGGTTCGGATCTTGACGGGCGAATTAAAAATTCCCGCCATCATCGCTGTGCCTGTAGCCTGGACGGTGCTGGAATTTTTACGCGGCACACTGTTTACCGGCTTCCCATGGTTCAGCTTGGGCGTGGCGCTGGCTCCGGCGACGCTGTTGCTGCAATCGGCTGATCTTTTCGGTATGTATGGTCTGACGTTTCTGGCAGGAATTTCCGCCGGCGCTATTGCCGATGGCTTAATCACCGGCCGCACGCGCCGCTGGATTTCCCCGGCGGCGGCAGTGATCGTTTTCCTCGCGGCCGGCACGTATGGCTTTTATCGGCTTTCCCAACCGCTGAACCCGCATGGCCCAAAAATCGCGGTCATTCAGCGCTACATTCCACAGAATCTTAAAAATTCTCCGGACACGGCCCAGGAAAAAGCGATGGTCAATACGTACCTGTCCATGTCCCGGCAGGCGGCCAAGCAGAACCCCGACCTCATTGCGTGGCCGGAGACTTCCGTACCAGGCTTTTTGAACTCTGCGTGGCTTAGCCAAAGTCCGGATGAATTTTCCCGGGCCGGGCGGCATCTGCTGGAGGCGGATCAGCTTTTTGCTTTGCAACTGGCACGCTTTGCCATGCACCACAAGGTTAATTTGCTGGTGGGTTCCAGCGGCATTCATTTCACAGCTTCGGGAAAAACCCGAAAAATGCAGAACATCGCCGTGCTTTTTACCCCCACCGCCGGGGAATTGCCCCGGTATTATGCCAAGCGGCACCTGGTGCCTTTCGGCGAATATGTCCCCTTTAAGAAAAGCTGGCCGGCGTTGCATCGGTTTTTGCTGGGCCTTACGCCCTTCGGCCCCAATGATGATTATTCGCTTACGCCGGGAACTCGCTGGAGCCGCTTTACGCTGGTGGCGGGAAAACACGTTTGGCGTTTCGGCGTGCCGATTTGTTATGAGGATGTGATGTCACATCCAGCCCGCATGTTTGCGCGCGTGCGCCATGGCAAAAAAGGCGTGGCGTTTCTCATGAGCATCAGCAATGATGGCTGGTATGACAGCCGGCCGGAATTGCAGCAGCACCTGCAGTCGGATCAGGTGCGAGCGGTAGAGAATCGCGTGCCTATTGCGCGGACTGTCAATGGCGGATATTGTGGATTTGTTAATTCCGACGGCCAGATTATCAAATTGGTAAAAACCAATGGCCACAGTGCTTTTGTGCGGGGTATCGCGGTGGCCCGACTGCCCTTGGATTCGCGCATCACATTATTTTCACGCGTGGGCAATATTTTTACGCAGTGGCTGGTTATACTGGCGGTTTTGGCGGTGGCGCTGGGGGTGGTCAGGCGGCTTTACCTTCGCGGCTTTGCCACATCACGGGATAAAAATTCCCGGGGTAGTAGTTCCCCGGAAAGACTTGGTACCTAGCTTTACGGAGCGCGGCTTATGCGGTGCACAAATCATAGTGGCGGAAGACTTCACAGCTTTTCCAGAGCGGCGATTTTCGCCTTGGCAGCGCCTATGGCTCTGGTACTGGGAGGATGCTCCGCGACCGCCACGTCCACGGCTCCGCCGCTAATTCATTTACAAGGCTCCGAGGCAGTTTTGCGGGCCGGTTTTTCCAACCCGGACCCCTCCATTCGCGCTATTACCTTGGAGAGCCTCAAGCATTTGCACACCCCGTTAGCCCAACAATTGGTAAAGCGCGGTTTATCTGATTCATCTCCGATGGTGGAATTTACCGCGGCGATGGTGGCGGGCAATCAGAAGATGGCCGCGTTAAAAAAACAACTTCTCGATCTGGCGAGCAGCCCGACCATCAGCGTGCGGCCTGCGGCCATTTACGCTTTGGCCCGGCTGGGCGATAACGCGTATATGAACACCTTGCCCGGCATGTTACGCTCTAAAAATCCCATTGTCCGCGCCAATACCGCATTTGTGCTGGGCCGCTTGGGCGATAAATCCGCCATTGCGTTGCTGCGTACCGACACTTCCGATCATAGCCATGCCGTGAAACTCGCGGTGACTTCCGCCTTGGCGCGTTTGGGATACCGCCGGGCCGTGAATTCCATTGTGGCCTTGAGCTTAAGCCCGTATGCCGGTGACCATCTCGCCGCATTGTCCACGTGTCGCACCCTGCAAAATCCCATTGCCGTCAATGTGTTGTTGGCCGGTTTAAAAGATCCATCGCCGCCGGCGCAATTGATCGCGGCCCGCGGATTAGGGCAACGCGGCAGCACGCTGGGCGAAAAAATAGCGGTGCAGGCCTCTAAAAGTCCAAATTCCCACATGCGGGCGTTAGGGGCGCTGGCGTTGGGATCCATTCCCGTTTCATCCAACGCGCAACGACTGGAAAAAATGCTCACCGATCCCAATCCGCGCGTGCGCATCGCCGCCGCCTCCGGCCTAATTCACCTGCATCTACTGGCGAAAATCGCCTTGGAGGGAAAACCGTAAAAGCTGCCCGGCAGACGGAGCGCAGCAATATCTCCCCTCCAAACCCATGCGGGCAAACTTCACAAAGTCGCCGGCTCTGCCGGCGGTGGAACACAGGTCACAGGCTGCAAGTTCTCGCCAATCCTGACCAGACCGGCCGCAAACGGTTGTTTTTCCCGTCCGCGGAAGTAATTGTAAGTGCTTATATATAAGGCGTTTATAAAATTATTGAAAAAATATTAAAGGAAATATTAAAAAATACTTGACAGACATCCGAATCTGGTTTATATACCATTATAGGTCAACGGAGTGGCCGGGAGAGTCACTTTAATTTAATGCTGTAGTGACACTTTCAAAGGATCAGCCCGGTGCGGGGGGCGGATTCGAGGAAACGCATTTTCGCCGGGTGCACAGCCCGGGCGGTGGTGCGTTATTTGAAAAAGACAACAGCGGATTTCCGGCCGCATTTCCCGGTGGATTGTTCCAACCGGCCGGCTATGGAATTTCGTTTGGTTTGTTGGGCAGACAGCGCGGCTGATCATTTCGTGCACCGCACCAGCCATGCCCGGAAGTACAAGGATACCGCAAGGAGCAGTAATATGGGAAAAACCGTTATGGCCCTGCGCCGACGGGTGACCAATCGGTTGTAGGATTGGGCGCGGCAGCAACATGCCGGCGGCTGACGAACCTAAACCACAAAATGGAAGCCCGGCGGTCTGGCGGCATGGCTTACGAGAGCGAGCAGGAGGTGCGGTGCAACGGCACCGCACCTTTATTGCCGTTGAGTGACCGCTGTGGGCGGAATGACATGCGAGAGCGGGGCAGGAGGTGCGGCGTGCACGATTGCGCCGCACCTTTACTTGGGTAGATTTGGGCTGGCGGCCTTACCTCCCGCGATCGTTTTGACGGCTGGAGCCGTCCAAGGCGAGCCTGGCCGCAAACGGAG
>JAJZGH010000296.1 GCA_021798635.1 Planctomycetota bacterium
TTCATCACCGGGATTTAGCACGGCCATGAACGCCACATAAAGCGAATGTTTCCCGCCCACTGAAACCATGATCTGTTCCGGCGGATATGGGAGTTTATTGTGACGTGCAAGTTTATCCGCAATGGCTTTGCGCGCTTCGGGAGTGCCGGCGGTCGGTTCATATTTGGTTTTACCAGCCCGCAAGGCGGTGATGGCGACTTCCTTGATGGCCGCAGGGGTATCAAAATCCGGTTCACCGGCCCCAAAACTAACCACATCCACCCCCTGCTTTTTCAGAGCATTGGCCCGGGCGGTGACGGCAAGGGTAATAGATTCGGCGATTTGATCCAAACGTGAAGCTAATTGCATGGAATAAAATCCTTTCTAAGCTGTAATTGTATCACAACCCGCAGCGCGGCCAAGAGAGTTTAGATTCGCTTGAAGTCCGCCGCCGGGGGATGGGCTTGAGGGCAAGCCGGGAATCACAGTGCGGCGGCCACAGGGTTATGGGTGGAGGCCAGCGGCGTTGACCGCGAACGCACCAAGTGAACTACCGGCAACGGGCGGGAGGTGTTTTTGCTTATGGTAGGAATTTGGGAATTTTTCAAAACCACCATGTTGGCAACTTCAGTGCCGGAGTATCGGGAAATGCTCATGAGCACAGACGGGAACACGCCCAGAAGAATGACCAGAGCCGCCGCGATGGCTGCGGAAAATTGGATCGCACCGGGCCGACGGACGGCAAAGGGTGTCCAAGGATCACGCAGATACATAGATGTGATGATACTTAAATAATACGCCGCGGCGATGGCGGCATTGATCATCACGATAACAGCCAGCACACCATGGCCGCTGGAAAATGCGGCCTGCACGATAAACAATTTGCCCAGAAATCCGACCGTAAAGGGCATGCCAATCAGGCTTAACATACACACGGCCATGCAGGCCGCGGCCAGCGGGTGGGCTGAGGCAACTCCGGCAATATCATCAAGATCTTCAGCGGCATCAAGTTTGCCCTGCAGATAAACCAGAACCGCAAAAGCGCCGACGGTCATAACACTATAGGCCCCGAGATAAAACAGCATCGCACTGATGCCGTTGGTGGAACTTCGGGTGAGCAACAGCGGTCCGACCGCCAAACCCACAAGCATATAACCGGAGTGGGAAATGGAGCTGTAGGCCAAGATGCGTTTGATGTTGCGTTGCAGTAAAGCCAGGACATTGCCAATGGTCATGCTTAACACGGCCATGACCATCAGTAAATCAGGAACAGCCTGCGCGACACCATGCGAAAGTTTCCATCCCGTTAAATTAAATACCAGAATCAACGCGATAAATCCGGCGGCCTTAGGAGCAAAAGACAGAAACGCGGTGACTGGTGTTGCGGTGCCCTGATACACATCGGGGGCATAATAATGCAACGGTACCGCTGCGATTTTATACGCAATGCCGATCACCACCATCAGCAATCCGATAATGGCAACGTAGGGCACCTGGGGTGCAGCGGCAAAGGCGGCTGCGATTTTGGAAAAGTCGGTGCTGCCGGAAAAGCCGTAGAGATAACTGAAACCAAATAAATAAATGGCCGCGGAAAGCGATCCAAGGAAAAAGTATTTTATGCCAGCTTCCTGTGCAGTAGAGTTGCTGCGGCCCGTGGCCACCATGATATAAGTGGGAATGGAAACCAGTTCCAACGCGATAAACAGCCAGACCAGATTATCCACTTTGGCTATCATGCTTACACCCGCCAGGGATACCAGCATCATGGCGAAATATTCACCGCGAAAGGTTTGATCGGATTTAGCGGGATCCATGGCAAATGGCATATCCCAGGACAGCAGCACCAGAAGAATACCAATGCCGGAAGCCAAAAGCGTGTCAAAGGTGCAAAAACTTGCCAGCGGCCAGGCGGGCGAGGCATCCACCGTGCCGATACGCCAGCCGGCAATAAAAGCCAGGATCAGGCTGATCAGCGAAATCCACTGAGCGCTGCGGCGCACGGCATCGGATTTGGCGACGCCCACCAGCGCGACAATACATGCCGCCAGGATCATGATGATTTCGGGGCAAAAATGATTCAGCGGGATATTCACGTACAAAGCCTCTTTGAATTCAAAACATTACCGAGCTAACCGGGCCGGCAATCGCAACGCAACCGCCTTACCCAAGCCTTGAGATTCCAACGGGGCAACCCGCCCCAGCCTCCCGGTGGTGTGGACCACAGCACCAACCGCGTGCGTGCCGGATTTGGCGTTAAGTGCCATACCGGCAGCCGCATTTGCCTGCACGGCCGCCAAAACCTCATGGCGGATTTTACCAATCGCCGGCTGCAGGGAATTCAGCACTGGAGCGGGATACAAACCAAGAAACAGCACCGCCAACGCCAGCGGCGAAAGCACCAGCCACTCGCGCACTGACAAATCCTGCACCACGGCAGGAGTGTGCGTGGGAGCGGTATCCGTATCGGGCACGGTTTCGACCAATGGACCAAAAATCACATGCGCGACCCAGTAGAGCATATACAACGCACCAAGGATCATACCCAGCGCCGCGGGGATGGCATACGCGGGGCCTAAATAGCCGCCATGGCCGGCGCTGCCGCTGACATACGTCCCCACCAGGGAAATAATTTCCGAAATAAACCCAACTAATCCCGGTAGCGCGGCGGTACCCATGAAAAAGAAGACCGCGAAAAATCCAAGAACCGGAAGCCGCCGAGCCAGGCCGGAAATTTCCAGCAAATTACGCGTGTGGTACCGGCGATAGATCATGCCCATGACCATTAGCAGGGCGGCAGCCAAAAGACCGGAGCTGATCATCACCAGCACGCACCCGGTCAGGCCCGTCATGGTCAAGGCCATCAGGGCCAGAATGCACAAACCCAAGTGACTTAGGACGCTGTACGCGATGAGCTTTTTCATATCGCGCTGCACCCAACTAATCAATCCGCCGTAAAGAATGGAAATCACACACAACACCGCAATAAACGGGGTAAAGCGTACCGCCGCCAGGGGAAGCATGGGAATGGCGAATCGCAGCAGACCATAAGCCCCCAGCTTAACCAAGGCGATCATCACCGCCCCGGGCGTGGGGGATTCGGTGATCGCAATGGGCATCCAGGTATGCACAGGGAACAATGGGACCTTGATGGCAAATCCGATCAGCAGGCCCAGAAATACAATTCCCTGCTGGGTGGGGCCAAGCGATTGCCCGGCGCGATATAAATCTGCCAGACCAAAGGAAAACGAGCCGAATTTTTCCTGATGCACCAGCGCCAGATAAATCAGGCTCGCCAGCAGCAACACCGACCCGGCAAAAGCGTACAGGAAAAACTTAACCGCCGCCTTGCGCCGGTCGGAATGGCCCCAGATTCCAAGGATGAAAAACGTGGGAATCAAACTGGTTTCAAAGAAAAGATAAAACAGCAGCACATCATGGCTGATAAATACGCCAATCATGCAGGCGTAGCCGATGAGCATCCAGGCAAAAAATTCATTTTGGCGATGTTGAATTTTATTCACCGCATCGAGAATCGCCAGAGGCGTTACCAGCAGCGTAAGCATCAGCAGCCAGAGGCTGATGGCATCAACACCGAAGGAAAAATTCACATGAAACTGCGGCAGCCATGGATATATAAACCGCTGTTGCCAGACGCCGCCCGCAGCATAGTTAAACCGCGTCAGCAGGATAATACCCATGAGAGCGGGGATAAGTGCGAAACAAAACGCCAGAATGCCCAGCCCGCGTCCGCGTTGGCCCGTGGTTCCAGGTTTGATCATAAAAATCAGCGCCGCCCCGATTAACGGAATAGCCAGCATCATGGGCAAGATTAAATGCGATTGTGTCATAACGTTTCAGTTCCGAGTTTTCCTTATCCGGACCGCTTCATTCGCCCGGATTATCTAAGCAGATACAACACGCCCAGAATCACCAGCGCCAGGCCGCTGACCATGCCGATGGCGTAATAGCGCAACCGGCCGCTCTCTGTGGGCTTGAGAACCCAGCCGACAAGCTGGGGAAAATATCCGAAAAAGTTCACCACAATGCCGTCAACGACATGGTCCACACCATAAAGTGCGCGGCCCAAATACCACAGCGGCATAACAAGACAATAATGATAAATCTCGTCGATGTACCACTTGTTTTCCAGGAATGTCACCAACGGGCGCATGGCGGATTTCACCACCTCGGCCGCATGACGATTTACCAGGTGGAAGTACCAGGCAATCAGAATTCCCACAACCGCCAGAATTCCGCCAAAGACCATGCCCATCGCCGGACTGATACGATCCACCGAGGCCACCGGCAAAAACAACCCGCCCGGCGGCGTGGGCACATAATGTAAACCGGCATTCATCGGGACGCGGGCCAGGAAACTTTGAATCCAACCTTGGTCACCGTGACCGCCGAAAACTCCCAGCCAGCCTACCAGTGTCGCCCCGACGGCCAGAATAACCAGCGGCCCCCACATGGTAATTGGCCCGTCAAAGGAGGTGTTACGCGGTTGATCATGCCCATGATGTGCGCCATGGCCATGTTGCCCGGACTCCGGAGCACCGTGGCTCCCCGCATGGCTTTCATCGCCAGCCTGCGCAGGCAGGGCGAAAACACTGGGTTCATGCAGGCCGGCAGTTTGCGGCAAAATCAGATCACCCATAAACACACGGAAAAAGGCACGGAACGTGTAATACGCTGTGATTAAAGCCGTGAGTAATCCGATGGCGGCCAGCCAGGGGCCACCGCTCCAGACGGAGTTCATCGCGGCGGACAAAATTTCATCTTTGCTGAAAAAGCCCGCCCAGCCAGGGAAACCAGCCAAGGACAACGCACCAATCAGCAGACAGATGGTGGTAATAGGCATGCGTTTACGCAGGCCGGACATTTTCCGAATGTCCAATTCGCCACCCATGGCGTGCATGACCGATCCGCTGGACAAAAACAAAAGTGCTTTAAAAAACGCATGGGTAAACACATGGAACACCGCTGCGGAACCCGCCGCGACTCCCAAACCCATGAACATATATCCCAACTGTGAAACCGTGGAATACGCCCAGATCCGCTTGAGATCATACTGGCACATCGCGATGGTGGCCGCCATAAACGCGGTGAACGTTCCGATAATTCCCACCAGGTGCAGCACGGGCAGGTCGTGCATGAATATGGGCATGCACCGGGCGATAAGATACACCCCGGCGGTGACCATCGTCGCGGCGTGAATCAGGGCGGAAACCGGTGTGGGACCTTCCATGGCATCAGGCAGCCAGACGTGCAGCGGGAACTGCGCGGATTTGGCAAAGGCTCCAAACATCAGCAGCAGCGGT
>JAJZGH010000297.1 GCA_021798635.1 Planctomycetota bacterium
GCCGGCGCATGGCATTGACGCCGGATTTCATCACCAGCCAAAGGGGGCGGCGCTTGATAAAACCTTTGACGTCATCGCGTTTGATCAGGGGGATGTGTTCGCCGAATTTTTCCCGGTGCAATTCGATTAATTTATGGCGATGTTCCGATTCCTCGGCCTGCATTTCGGTAAACATTTTGGCGGTGCCGGGAAACGTCTTGCCCAGATTATGCGCAAATTCGCCGTAAATGCGGCCATCTTCCTCCTCCTGCCCGATCGCCAGAGCCAGAATTTCCTGCTCGGTAAGGTCTTTAAAGCTTTTCGCCACACGTAACTCCAAAATTAGCCAACGCGGATATTTTCCGGCCGCCATTATAGGCGCTGGGAGCCTGTCCGAGTAATGACTGGGTTGCGGCGTGATTCTCAGCCTCTCCGGCGGCATCGCGTCAAAGAGCACCGTGGTGATAACCCGGTGGTTGGTTGGCGGCACTGGATCAGCCACCGGATCATCATCCGGTGCTCTACAAGTGGCGGTGCCGCGTAATTATTTTCCGGTAATGTCCGGTGCACGGCGATTGGTGCCGGCCGCCATCAATATCAGGCCGGCAACGCCGGCTGCGGTACACGCAATCCACCAGGGGCATAATTTCGGCATGAGGGTATTTTGCCCCAGCACGACGTGTTGATACATCACCGGCGCGTGAAACCAGATAAACCAGTTGTAATGCATGCCGGTGGCCAGTGCGTTAATCATCCACAGGGCGGGGGAAATGTTGACGGCGAGGGCCGCCAGCCAGGGCCAATGCGGCTTCAGATGCTGTGAAAGCACCAGCAGGGGCGCGGCTATCACTGGCGAAAAAAACAGCATGGCGGCCAGGGTGATGGCCAGCGTAACCGCTGCCCCGTCGCCCCATACACTTAATTGCCTGGCCAAGCCTGCACAAAACAGACCCCATGCGATAAAAACCGTGCCGGTTTGCACGATAACTGCCACAGGGATCAGGCCTGCGGTGCATCCCACTGTTTCGGGAATCAACACTGCTATGGCGGATACCATTCCGGCAAGAAAGCTGGCGCGAAAATCGCGGCACAGGGTTGCCGCCACGATCACGCTGACACTTTGTACCAGCAGCAACAGCAGCATCCAGCCGGCCACCGCAGATGCCTGATGGGTCGGATCATTGCCTGCTGAACGAACCAGCGGCAGCAGCAGCAGCCCCGCCGGCAAGGGGAACGCCGCTATCAGGAATTTTCCGGTTTTTGCCGCCATGGAAAATGATTATAATGAAAATTGTGCAGGCTGTATGAAAATGGCCCATCGTTGATTTCGCGGCCGGCGGGCGTCCCCTTGGGCGGGCAGGCCGACGAAGCAGCAAAGTTTATGCACCGAGCAGTTCGGCATGCGCATCGTACCGCAAGCTCAAACCGCGGCAACGGCAACAGACGGATCCGTTTCATGGCATGGAGAATATGAATGATCTTTCATAAATCGATATGGGCTGTTGTGTTGGGCTGTGCCGGATTGCTGCTGGCAAGCCATTGCAATTCCCCGGCGGCCGCCGCGTCTACCAGCGGCAACGCGCGGGCGGGTGCCAACGTTAAGCGAATAATTTTGACGCGATGGACGGATCAACAGATCAAAAGAGATTTGGCTGCCCTGGCCAAAAATGGTCAGTTCGAGATTGCCCGGAAGAAATTGGGACGTTTGGAGGATCAGGTTATTGGCTATATGCCGCGCAATGGTCTGACCGCTTTACGCCATGCTGATTTTGCCCGCCGACTGGTTAATCAGTTGTCCTCAATTTCCAATCATCAACATCGCATGGACATGTTGAAGTTTCTACTGGCCAACCATGAGTTGGCAGCCACTCTGGTGTTTCTTAACCGGCCTGGGCAGCAGAATGTGGCACAGGTGTATCATCGTCTGGCGGCGATGCACCGGGAGCTGGGGCCTATGGTCGTAGCGTATCCCAACCTGACTGCCGCGATTTGCGCGGTGTTGTATAAGCCGCTGACCATGCAGATCAATGAAAATAAGGTGCAGTCACCGGATCCGGTGGCGTTGTTCAAATATTATGTCCGTTATCAGCGGGCGATGTATTTTGGCATTCGCAATGTGCCGGCGCGATTGTTGATTTATGTTGTGGATTCCTGCTCCAGCATTCCCAGTATGACCTGGGCGTTAAATAAATACCATGGGGATTCTATGGTGGGGCAGGTGTTTTTCCGCGTACCGTATGATTACAGCACGTACCTGCATGGTGCGAAAAAAGAAGTGGATATTAAAGGTTACAACCTGCCGAATATTTTACAGTACGGCGGGGTATGTGCGGATCAGGCTTTTTTTGCCTCGCAAGTGGGCAAGGCCATCGGCGTGCCGACGGCGTATGATGTGGGTATGTCCAGCGTGGTGGGTCATGCGTGGGTGGGTTTTCTGCAGCAGGTGGGCAACCAGGCGGCATGGAATTTTAATGTCGGGCGGTATTCGGAATATCGGGGGGTCGTGGGAATGGTGCAGAATCCCATGACGCGTCGCCATGAGCCGGATTCGTTTATGTCTCTTTCCGGACAATTCATCGGGACCACGCAGCGCCAGCGGTGGAATGCGGTGGTACTGACGGATGCGGCGCTGCGGTTATTATCATTTTCCGCGACAGACGGAAAATTTTCACCACCGCCATTACCACCCTACGTTTTTGGAGCCATGCCCAAACCGCTGATCAACAGCGTTTCAGCGCAGTTAGCGCTTTTGAAAAGGGCAGTGCATCAATGCGACGGCTATGCGGAATCATGGGAGATTGTGGGGTATTTGGCCTCCAAGGGCAAGCTGACGTTCGCGGAGAAGACACTTTGGGCCGGAGCGCTGATGCGCTTATGCGGTCAGCGTTATCCTGATTTTGCCATGGCGATAGTACAACCGATGATTATGTCGGTAAAAAATCCTCAACAGCAAAATCAATTCTGGAATAGAGCGTTCAGAATCTTCGCCCCGACACGCTTTGATCTGGCGGCCCAGGTGCGCATGATGCAGGCGCGGCTGTGGCGGAAGGCGGGACATTACAATCGTGCCGGCAGATATCTCATGGATGTTATCACGCAGTACGCCAACGCCGGCCCGTTTATTCTTACTGCGTTGCATCAGGCGGTGGCGATACTGCGGCAGCAGAAGCACAACAGCGACATCACCAAGCTTTATGAGGTGACGTGGGCGCGCATCCATGCCCCCCCGCGGATGGCTGATCCATTTATGCACGAAAGCAACTGGTATCAGGTGGGCAAACTTCTGGAAGCTCGCCTGCGCGGGAAAGGCCAGAGCCTTATGGCCGATAAAGTTCGCCGCGAATTAGAATCGGCGGGAAATCCTGTGGCGGGAAACTGATTTGGTGCAATCGATCCGGTGTGATTTTTGTTTCATGGCATCCATGTTACATTAATGAATCCGCACGGTGCGGAAAATCGTAGCAATAGGATTCCATGACCGGAGTTTTGACACAACCTGATTCCTTGGCCTTCCCGGCAAGACAAGCTGCGGATAGGGCGGTAGCACGCCCGTGTCAGGTTGGCCCCTATTGCCTTGCCAATCCGGCCATGCAGGCGGGTTTGGCCGGTTACAGTGATATGGCGATGCGGGTGGTCGCCCGGCGACGTGGGTGTCCTTATGCCGTTACCGAGGCGCTGCTGGACCGGGTGATTATTACCGGGGGGCGCGGGCGGGAAAAGCGATCAATTCTTTGCCAGGCGGATCATCCGGTGGCCGGCCAAATTATGGGCAGCGAACCCGAGGAAATGGCGGCCGCCGCGCGAATTCTTTGCGAATCAGGTTTTGATGTTATTGATTTGAATTTTGCCTGCCCGGTGAAAAAAGTCATGGGCCGCTGCCGGGGGGGGTACCTGTTAAGTGATCCGGATGAAGCGATCAGAATTATGCGCGCGGTGCGGGCGGTAGTGCGCGGACCGTTGACCATGAAACTGCGCCGGGCTTTGGATGAAACATCGGAGGCGGCGGAGAATTTTGATCGCATTTTCCGCGAGGCCGTAACGCTGGAATTTGCGGCCCTGGCGGTGCATGGTCGCACGGTAGAACAAAAATATACGGGGAAAGCGGATTGGGATTTTCTGCGCAGGGTCAAAGCCCGTTATCCAACCATGACGCTCTTCGGCAGCGGTGATGTATTTACCGCACAGGACGCGGTGCGCATGTATGGTTATACCGGCGTGGATGGGGTATGGATTGCGCGCGGTGCCATTGGTAATCCGTGGATTTTCCGGGAATTCGCTGCTCTAATTGCCGGCCGGCCCGCCTTGGATCCGCCGAGCATTTATGAACAGCGCGACGGATTAATGGAGCATTTTGCTCTGGCGGTGGAGATTTACGGTGAAGAACAGGCCTCACGGCAGATGCGGAAAATCGGCATTAAATATTCACGCCTGCATCCGCAGGGCGCTGAAGTCTGGCGAGCATTTATCGCGGTAAAATCGCACGCGGACTGGAATGGCGTCCTGGATCGCTTTTACAGCTCGGACGGGCCGGGCCGCGCGGGGGAAAGTGTGCCGGACGCCCAGGATTTGTATAAAGATACTTCCTGCTTACCCGATGCGGAGAATAGCGCGTGTTAGCATCGCCGCAGTCTTCCGTTGGGGGGCAATCACCCCGGCGTGTGCTGATCATCAAACCCAGTGCACTGGGAGATGTCGCCACAACGTTGCCGCTGTTGTGCGATCTCAAGCGAATGTTTCCCGAGAGCCGCATTGACTGGCTGATTGACCCGGCCTTGGCGGACTTGGTGCGCGGGCACGATGCGGTCAATGAACTGATTTATTTTGATCGGAGAAAAATCTCGGGTTGGTTCACCCATGGCACAGCGCGCAGCAACCTCCGGGCCTTAATGCGGACGCTCAAAGATAATCAGTATGATATGGTCTTTGATGCCCAGGGACTTCTGCGAAGCGCCTTTTTGGCCAGAGCTTCCCATGCCCCTGTGCGCATCGGCTTTGCCGACGCCCGGGAGGGTGCTCGCTTTCTTTACACCCATCACAGCCGCGTTCCCCGGCCCAGTGCTCTGGCGGTGGTGCGCATGCGAAGCCTTGCGGCAGTCATTGGCTCAACAAGCGACCCCGCGGAATTTCGTATGCCGGTTCAGGCCGCGGCTTTGGAAAAAATTACCGGCCTGCTGATGGGATCGCAAAGCGTAGCAGCGGTAATTCCCGGTGCGCGGTGGAATGCCAAACGCTGGTCCGAACACGGCTATTCTCAAATTGTCCGACATTTGGCAGATTCTG
>JAJZGH010000051.1 GCA_021798635.1 Planctomycetota bacterium
ATAACCGCGCCCCAGTTTCACACCGCCCACAACGCGCCGTCGATCGTTCCCTCCCGCCAAAATAACCCACAGCAAAAACCGGGCCGGACGCTACTGGGTCCACCCGTCCCAGCGCGGCGTTGGTTGTTTGTTCAAAGTACGCCCGATTGGGCAGACCGGTTAGCGGATCATGGATGGACAAGTGTTCCAAGCGGCGGCGTTGGCGGTGGGATCGGAGTGCCACGCCGGCGTTATTTGCCAATTGCGTCAAGAGTTTCTGTATATCCGGTGTAAAAAAACTGCCCTGCCGCGCTATTACCACCAGTACAGCCTCCGGCCGGCCGTCCACGCCCGGAATTGGAAAACCCGCAAATCCGCCCTGTCGATATTTTCTGACATTCTCTATCCAGGGCGTCAGATGCGGATCATGCCGGGCATCCGCGATGGTGACGCACGCATTGAGTCTGTATACCTGTCCGGTAACACCCCATCCTTCGGGTTTTGTTGGATCAATACTTACGGTTGCCGGCAAAGGCAGGGTATCATTTGAACCGCTGGTGACAATATGTGCCTGCATGTGTTGCTCGTCAATGACACTGACATAGGCCAGAACCGCGTCCGTGGATTCCATAATTGTTTTGGAAAGCAGTTTGTACATCCCTTCCGGAGCCGGGTCGGTAAGCAATATTTGATTGACCTGCTCCAGGGCATGCTGGCAGTGCTGCAATCGTTTTAAGGTGCGATCGGTTTGTATCCGCGTCAGCGCTACGCCAATATCTGCGGCCAAGCGAGTGAGCAATTCTTCGGCCCCGAACGGAAAGGGAGCGGCTTCTGTGCGATAAATACTTAATAAGCCGCGATGTCCATCCTGGGTTTGGAACGGCGCGGCGATCGAACCGGTAATGCCAAAGTACCGGATGCGCGCAACCCAAGGGCTGAAAGAAGTATCCGGATTCGTCCAATCAGAGACCACTACCTTGCCTGTTGCCAAGGCTATGCCGCCCGGCCCGCGTCCCTCCGCCTGCGTGGGCAAACTATATATTCGCAACTTTCGAGCATAAGCCGCTGCCGGGCCCGCCGCAGCCCGGATATGCAGCCATTGTGTGTGCGAATCAACGGTTCCCACCCACACCAATGGCAATTTAAGGTGCTCCTCCAGCGTATGAACCACCGCATGAAGCAACGTGGATACGGATGCGGAACTGCCTAATACCTGATTGGTAATTCGCAGGGCGTCATAAAATCCGTCGCGTAATTCGATTCCCGCCAGGTGTGCCCGACGATACCCCGCGAGATGCCAACCCTCGTCAAGGTGCATCCGCTTGTAAAGTGCGCTGCGGAGAACTTCTCGATCCTCCGGCGGAATTTCCAGCAAAGTTCGATTTAATTCCTGAGCAAACGCCGCATACGCGCAGGAAATCCAGGAAATCGACACGCCCAGGCGGTAATGCAACTGCCCCAATTCAACCAACGCCGCGGCGCGATCCGGGTCGATATGGGGTGCCAGCATACTGCGATAATGTTCCGCGAGATGACCCTTCAGGCGGTTTAGTTGTTCCGCCGGCATGTGTGAAATTAACTTGGCCGTGGCCGGAACCGTTTCCAGCCACGTATAAAAGTGTTCCGTGAATTCGCCGACGTGCTCAAGCAATGCCGGAGCGTAATGTTCCAACGCGACCTGCTCCGGCTGATTTAAGGCCAGCAGTTCCGCGAGTTGGAGAATGTCAGATAATCCATCCTGCACCGCGCCAGTTTCCATTTTTACCGCTCCTGCCGACCATACCACAGAGACAGTGAATTGAACTTCGTCTATATTCTATGAATGCCCAGCCCGCTTGCAAATGCCAGGAGACGGCTTTTATGACAACCTCGAAAAAAACATTTCGCATTTCCCGCCGTGCGCTGGAACTCGCGCGTGGCCATGCCCAACGGGACTACCCCTTTGAAGCCTGCGGATTTCTGATCGGTGAGCGTAATGCCCACCTCACGCATGTAGCATACGCTGTGGCCGCCGCCAACAATGCCCCTCCGGAAATGCGGGCGCGTGCTTATGCCATCGACCCGCGCGAATGGCGGCGCGTTGAAGAGCATGCGGACCTCCTGCATCATGCTGTTGTCGGTATTTACCATTCCCATCCGGATTACAGCGCCGTTATAAGCCGCACCGATGCCGAAGCGCTCTGGCCTGCTCTGGTCTATCTAATTATTCCAGCCGGCTCAATGCAGCATCAGCCCCCTATCGCGTGGCTGCTTGACGATGATACCGGCCTGATACGCTCATGCCCCCTGGAGGTCACGCCGTAATGTCCGGGGACACTGTGCAACAAATTATCACGCGGCGTGGTACGCGGGGCCTTGCAGAGACTTCTTCAACGCATCCAGACAATCCGGATCAAAAGCGACGCCGCGGTCCTTCTCCATAATCGCCAGCGACTCGGGGATACTGCGCCCGGGATGATACGGGCGGTCGGAAGTTAACGCGTCAAATACATCGGCGGTGGTGAGAATCCGCACCACTTGCGGAATTTCCGCTCCCATCAGGCCGCGGGGATACCCCTTGCCGTCCAGGCGTTCATGGTGCGATCCGGCGCTGAATGCCATGGATGAAAATACCGATACCCGATTAAGTATCTGCTCAGAAAAAACCGGATGCAGGCGAACGCGTGCCCATTCCTGATCATTGAGTTTTCCCGGTTTGTCCAGAATAGAATTGCTTACTCCCAGTTTGCCGATGTCATGCAGCAATCCCAGACGATTCAGCCAGCGGGCTTCGGCCGGCTTTATGCCGAATTGCCGACCAATGTCCAACGCGTAATCCGCCACGCGATGACTGTGGCCATTGGTGAAGGGACTTTTCGAGTCGATCACATCCGCGAAACTCTGGGCAATTTGGTCAAGTTGTGCCTCATCAACATATTGCACCAGATGTTGCGGCTCCAGCGTGCGCACAAGCGTATCGAGATCCTGGTCTTTGAGCATATTCCATAAGTCAGTTGTCGCGGCAACCTGTTCAAAGGCCTTTACCACCGCAGGATCAAACCACGTGCCCGAGCGACGCTTAACTTGCTCGAGTGCCTCTTTCGGGCCACTGATCGCATGAAATACTTCCGCCACCTGTGCCAGCAGGGCGATGCGGCTTTCAATGGGAATAACCAATCCCTCCGCCCCGCCCGGATTTCCCCCGCCGTTCCAATGTTCATCCAACCGACGAATGCCGTCGGCCACGGGCATGGCAAAACCAATGCGTGCGGCAATGCCGGCACCACGTTCACAGCGGGCGGTGATAAGTTCGCGTGAAAGCTCTCTGCCATGAATCGCTAAATGTACGAGTTTACCCACGCGCTTGCGCAACGGGGCATTCGGTGCCAGGTTGCCCACCACGAACCGCGTGAGCTGGGAAATACTTTGCGTATCAATTTGGCGGAATCGGCTTTTCACCTCCAGATCATCACTATCATATAGTTCGCAGACGCGGGCAGCATTGCTTGAGCAACCGATGTCTTTGAGCAAAAGCGTGTAATACAGATGCGAAAGTGTCTCTACCGGCAAGCCCATCTGGTTACCGATATTCATGCCGATCCAGCATACGCGAATACAATGGCCCGCCGGCAGCCCTTCCGTCAGATCCAACGCATAACTCAAAGCCCCGATGACTTCCGACAACGCCATGCGCTGGCCTGAGCTATTTCTTTCATCTCCAACACCATGCAACGACGTCATGGGGAGTATTGATGCCATCGGCGTCATGATCGTTACCCTGTAGCGTGAAAAAAGCGAGCGCTTCTTGCACAACACCCTTTAACCAACACACAACATGCAGGTGCCACAGGCACCGCGACGTGAACCTGAAGATCATCGGCAATCTGCAGATGACCGGGGCAGGAAAATCTGTGGGCTTTTTCTTATGGGACGATTGTTAAGCAAGGCTCAGGCTTTGGGCGGTTCAATGGGGTCTACCGTGGCCGCGGCGAACCAGTGGGAAACCGGGGAAACAGCGCGGCATTCCGGACATTGAATTTCCGTATTCATAAACGACGCATGGCAGTTTGGGCATTGCCCATGGGAGGCAAACATGTCAAAATGCGTTGAGCAATTGGCGCACGTCCAGAAAGCGCCAACCCGGGCACCCTGCTCGCAATTGGGGCAACGGTACTGCGAATGGCGGGGAATTTTACTCATCGTCATCAGCCGCGTTGATTGGCGATACGCATTGACCGCTTCAAAAATCAAAAACGCCGAAATAGCCATCATATAAATTTGGCCGCTCTTAAACGCCCAGAGCGCCAGCAGTCCGGAACCCAACAGCCCCACAACCGATGCGATGCGTAACGCCAAACCCTCGCCGGTAACAAACCAAAGCAGTGACCACAGAATTTTTCCGCCGTCCAACGGATACACCGGAAGCATATTAAAAATCAGCAGAACAATATTGATCAGCACCACCCGCGACAAAAACCTGCCCAGGTTGCCGGCCGTGGCGGGTGTATTGAACAGCAACTCCAGAAAATTATGCGGCGTCAGTGCCAGGTGCGGGGCCACGGTCAGCCAGAATATGCCCACAGTAATGGGAATCAAAATCACATTTACCAGCGGCCCGGCTACAATGCTCCAAAGCATGGCTCCCGGTCGCCAAGGTGGAGAAACATAGGCAAAACCACCAAAAGGCCAAAGAATAATCGTGTCCGCGCTTCCCCCCACCGATCGGCACGCCAAGGCATGGCCGAATTCATGTATCAGCACAATGCCAAATAGCGCCACGATTTCCAGAAACTGCCAGACTTCACTGGAGTAATAATGCCCGCGGGAACTCATTTCAAAAAGTAAAATAAGAAACCAGGAAATATGCAGATAAACGGTGATACCGAAAATCTTAAAGAGTCGTATTGATCCGGTGCGCATTCATTGGCTCCAAACGCTTAGCTATTTTCAAGCCGCAACTGATCCGCTGATCTCGCCACGGCCATTGACATTGTAGCGGTTTTGTAATCGAAGCGTTGGAGCCGGGAAAAGTTGTGCGGTAAGACGACGGCAGGTTACGTGCTTATGTTTTTTTACGCTTGGCAAATTGATGCATCCAGACAGTGGCATCGGCTTTGTCTAAGCGGTCGTCCGCCACGCCCAGGCCAAGGGCAGTAAGTTCGGCGTTGCTCGCCGTGAGGTCATGTCCATTGGCTTTCAGGAACGCAATTGCGGAAACAACGCTCGTACGCTTGTTTCCATCGTGAAACGCGTGGGCCTGGCATATATGAAACAAATAGGCCGCCGCCATCGCCGGTATGCCATCGTGCAGGTATTGCCCGCCGAACGCGGCCTGCGGCATCATGACCGCCGATTCCAGCAGTCCACGATCGCGCAGGCCCGCCAGTCCCCCTTCGTGTGCGATGGTATCATCGTGTACGGTAATAACATCCTCGACACTTAGAAATGTAATTTCCGCCTTGCTCATTTGGCCAGTTCCCGTAACGCTTTGGCATATTTTGCGCGAATTTCCTTCAGGGATTTTTCCAGCCGCTCCTTGCCAATGCCGGCGTTCGTCGCCGTAAGAATGACTCTTGGACCATCCACGGTGATCTGCACCTGATCTCCAACGTGCCATCCCGCGAGGTCCAGCAAAGTTTTATCCAGCGGTAACGCGCTGCCATTGCCAACTTTCCGAATCGTTTTTACCAATGTCATTCTGCAACTCCTGTCATGCCATACGAGATACTACATTACATTGTAATAACGCCCGGCTAAGAAATCAAATAGGCTGGCGCGCTATTATTGTCCTCTGCCCGCCTGCGCGAACGCTTCCAGCACATCGGCGAAAATAGTATCCGAAACGGCGATGCCCGCTTCAGTTAGTGTCAGGTTGCCGTTGCGGACGTCCCAAAAGCCCAGCGTGCTATACCGTGGCAAAAGTGTATTCAAAATGGCCAGAGCATCCACGCGAGTACGCTGCTGAAATTCCTGAAGCCCAATTCCTTCAGTGAGCCGCAATTCCAGAATTGCCAGTTCTCCCCACCGCGCAAAACCCGTGAGGCGTTCAATTTCTGTTATCGGTATGACGGGGGTGCCGGAATTTAGCGTGTCGATATACCGCGTTAAGCTTGGAACATTTTTCCACCGAAACCCGGAATGATAACCCGCCGCCGAGGGGCCAACGGCCAGATGATTTCGCGCTTTCCAGTAATTGATATTATGTTCACAAGCTTTGCCCGCTTGTGCATAATTGGAAATTTCATAACGCGCAAATCCCTCCGCCGCCAGGCGATCTCGGGTGTGTTGCAGCATCGCTATTTCCAGATCATCGGAAGCGGGCGTAAATTCCCCGTGCTTCATCCGCGCGGTCATGGGGGTATTGGGTTCATACATCAGGCCATAGCAGGAAAGATGCGTGGAATCCAGCTCAATGGCGCGGGCCAGATTTTTATCCCAATCCGCAAGACTCTGCCCGGGAATACCGAAAATTAAATCCAGATTCAGATTATCTATTCCCACGCGTCGCGCGATTTCCATGGCAACGGGAACGCTTTCCGGATTATGGTCCCGTTGCAAAACGGCCAATTCCGTTGCGGAAAAACTCTGGGCACCAAAGCTGATACGATTCACGCCCCCGCCGCGCAAAATTTTAGCGCGCCGGACGTCAAAGGTGTTTGGGTTTGCTTCCACGGTATATTCAATCACGCGCTCAAATTTTACGGCGCTGTTAATTTGTGCCATCAGCCGTGTCAGCGCCTCCGGCGGTAGCAGCGTGGGCGTGCCGCCGCCGATAAAAATTGTTTTCGGTGCCGGGCGGCCAAAGTGGATAACCTGCAACTCCAATTCTCGACCCAAGGCGTCAAGAAAGGCGTCCACTTGGTCTAAGTGGCCGGCCAAGGAGAAAAAATCGCAATAATGACACTTACTGGTGCAAAACGGTATATGCACATAAAGCGCATCAATGACCGAATTTGCATCAAATTCGCCCTTTGCCGGTAGGCCGAAAAAGCCATTCTCCCTTCGCTGCCCGGCCTGTGGCAACGGGAATTCAAAAATTTTGGGACGCGGACTATCGTTTTTACTTCCCGCTTCGGCTATAATTTTGTCATGCTGCATGGCGTTGTGGCCGATAAATTCTCGTAGTTTAGCATAAATCCCGAATGAAGGGATATGCACAAACGGAGGCCGCTGATGGATTTAGTTCTTGTCATTTTCAAAGAGGACGGACAGAGGCGCGAATTTTCTCTGCTCAAAGAGCGGACATCCATTGGAAGATCCGATGAGTCTGACTTGCAGATTCCGCTGCCCACGGTCTCCCGTAACCATTGTGAAGTTGTGATTCAGGACAATGCGCCGATTCTCAAAGACATTGATAGCTCCAATGGCACGTACCATAACAACCAGCGCATCACAGGTTCTCAAACGTTGGTGGCCGGTGATCATATTCGCGTGGGGCCTGTGACTTTCACTGTCGTAATTGACGGCGAGCCGCAGCAGATTAAACCTATTCGCACCATCCTGGGTGATATGGGCATGGAGCCTGTTCAGGACCATTCCATAACCGAAACCGGCGAAACGGTGGATGTCGCACCGGACGGAGATATTCCTATCGCTCATCCTATCGAAGATGAAGTAAGTTTAGATGATGAAGGCGATGACACGGATCCACTCAAAGCGCTTGAAAATCTCGATTCCCAGCAATCACGCCGCTAAGGAACCATGCCGAAAGAATATATGATCCGCAGTGGATTTCATAGGCCACCAGTGCAGCCGCCAGTGCGGTACTCCAGCCAACGTGCGATCAAGGTTTGGTCCAGTTCTCCAGAGGCAGGTCTGGGATTCTGGCGAATTCTCTTACAGATAACGTATCACAGCCGCTTCCGCCTTTGCGCCTTACGCGGCTGCCTCCGCTCCGCCATGAAGTCCGCAGTGAACATGCCGAGTCCCTTTTCCAGTATGTCCCATTCCTTGCCGGGCGGAACAAGATTGACCAGATCATCGAGCCGGGCGATTCCCACTTTTCGCGTGCGAAAACGAAAAGCCTTAGGCAATCGCACCGCTTGGCTGCGTCCATTTGTGAATATTGCCGCAGTTTCCATAGACGCCGTCAATGGTATATACCACGCGGTATATCATAACCGCGAGGTGGAACAATCGGCCCCGCCCCGGTGTTTTGTCACACCCACAAATTGACCCAGGGGGTCGTGGGCGCGAAGCGGCGCGGGATCGGTTAATATTCCGCTGTGAAAAAGAGCTTGGAAATTTTGGCGACCGGGCCGTTTACGGCCGAACAGACTACCGTGGCGATCACCGGACATTTACCTCCCCCACCGGAAATTCTGGACCGAATTGAGGCGCTATGGGACGACTATATGCTGGCGGCAAGCCGCGATGGCAGGATGCTTTTTAACAGCTCCGTTGCCTGTTTGAAAAGTGCCGCAGTTTCAAATGGAATACTGAGCCTGGAACTCGCAGCCACAGATTACAAAACATTTCTGGTTACAACCTTGCGGGACCGGGCCTGGTTTGAAGTCAACTCCCCCGCCGCCATGACTCCCGCACTGGGCAATAGTATTCTTCTTACGCACGGCGATATGGCTTATCTGGGCGTGCGCAGCAACCGGGTGGCGGCCTATCCCCATTGGGCGCATCTATTTGGTGGCGTGCTGGATTGGCCGACCCATTGGAACAACAGGGCAGAGATGCTTTTGGAACATTTGTATAAAGAGCTTGAAGAAGAACTGGGACTTGCGCGTGATGATCTGGCCGCCCCGCCGTACGTCCTGGCATTGATGCGTGATCCGATACTGGCCCAGCCCGAGCTGGTGTGGCGCGGGAAATTAAAACACCCACTAACGCTGCGGACCCACGCCCTGAGTGCGGATGAACATGACGCCGTTCTCGCTGTGCCAATGGCCGCCGTCCTGACGGCCAGTCCGCCGGCCACGCCCGTAAGCCGCGCAGCGATAGCCATGGCGTACCAACCCAGCGACAACGCGATTCTGTAACGCCCTCCTTGCCGCACCAGTTAGGCTACCGGTACCTCTTCGGCGACTTACCGCGGACTGCGGATGGTGCACTGCGGCTCGGGAAGATTACAGGCTGCTTTTATCCTTGGCGCAAGACGTTAGAATACGAATGCGGCATCGCATGCTGCGGCTTTTCAAGGCAGAAAAGACGCTGCGGTGCAACAGACGGATCCAAGGGACCCGTCCGAGTTCAGCCCGCTTCTGATGAATCGCGGGCTTTTGCGGAGCCACCGATAAACAGGCGGGCTTAACGGAGAATGTATCGATATATGTTTTCATGTACTCATATATATTGTCCAGCGTTGCGATTGCGGATACACGGGGACTGCGGAGTCGGCCTGTTTTGAACAGCACGGAACAATCAGATACACGACCGGCTGCCGTGCGCGTGCCGCTGGATCGCTCCAAACAAGCGGCGGAATATTTACGATCCGCCAGCGGCGGCGTCATGGGTACGTTGGCGCATTTCTGGGAACGATTATCCTTAACCCCCCCGCTGGCGCGGGATGATCTGCACCTGGTGGCAGTTACAAAGAAGCCCGCTGCACCGGCCAGCATAAATTTCACAACTGCTTGTGGCGCAATGCTTTATGTCCCAAAGGCCCACCGAGCCGAGGTGCTTGCATCCAGCAATGAAACCGCCGAGGCCCTATGTGATTATCTGCAAACCTGGTGGGACAGTAATCCAGCACAAAAGACTACTGCCGTGACTGCTGCACTCCCCATCCCCCCCCTGCCCATCAATTACGTAACCGGATTGGCCGCAGGTGTAAAGGCGATGACCCCCCGCCTGCTCAACATGGTCAATCGCAAGGCAGCCGCAAGACAAACCGTGAACATTATGATGACGCTCCCGCCGGACCAGCCTGCGCCCTTGTGCCCCAAAGTTCGACTGGCGCGCGATGGGGATGAGCCGGTGCTACACCGCTGGCGGAAACTGTACAATCAGGAACGGGGAATCTTATTTGATGCCGATATCAACGCTTGGATCGAATCACGCAATGTTTGCGTCCACGAATCTAATGGCGAAATTGTCGCTCTTGCAAAATTTGATTTAGCTTTGACCACGACTATTGAAATCGGTGGTGTATTTACATTTCCGGAATATCGCAAGCAAGGCTTTGGAGGGGAGCTGGTATACGACATGGCATCCCGAATTCGACAAATGGGAAAAACACCGGTTTTGCAGGTAGATGCGGAAAATGATCCAGCCCTGATGCTGTATCAAAAAATGAACTGGGTCGAGCTAGGCCGTCTCGCGAGAGTCTGGCTAAATTCCGCGGCATAAATTAAGTTAATCCTCGACAGGCCCGTATATGTTCTACGTGGAACATTCACCAAGTGATGCGGTGGCGATCAAAGAACTGGATCTCATCCCCTTGACGTAACCCTTCCCATGTTAGACAATGTTCCACGTAGAACATTGATTGAAAATGTACGGAGAATCTCCCATGGCAGCTCAGGCACGACTCGGCAGGGGACTAAACGCGCTGATTACCCAGCGAACTAAGCAACCTGTATCACATGATCAAATGAATACCACCCGTGGTAGTTCTGAAGCAGATAATCCACAACATCCGTCAGTTGCAGTTGATCAACACATACGCATTTATGAAATATCAATTGATCAAATTGATGATAACCCAGCCCAACCGCGACAAAATATGGATAGTGGTGCTCTTTCTGAATTAGCTCATTCCGTTCGAACCCACGGAATATTGCAACCAATTTTGCTCAAACAGGTGGGGCAACGCTACCAACTTGTCGCCGGACACCGCCGCACTGCGGCCGCTAAGCTCGCCGGCCTGCTCACCGTACCCGCCATAATCCGCACCGATACCACGCCGGAGCAGCAAATTGAGTGGGCGCTCATCGAAAATATTCAGCGGCAAGACCTTAACGCCATCGAAAGAGCCAAAGCCTATAGCGCCTATATTCAACGGTTTTCAATGACCCATTCGCAAGCAGCGGAACGCCTCGGCGAAGACCGCACCACCATCACCAATTTTCTACGCCTGCTGGATTTGCCGGGGGACATCCAAGATTTGCTCATCTCCGGAGCGCTTTCAACGGGGCATGCCAAAGTGCTCGCAGGTATTGATGACGCAGATCGCCAGACTGCCCTGGCCGCCTTAGCTGCGCAACAAGGTCTAAGCGTGCGGCGTTTGGAAGCGCTGGCCCGCGAAAGCGGGGCGGCCGCACCCCGTGTTCCCAAGCCCGGCGCCGTTCGCACGCCCAATGTGCTGGATATGGAACAACGCATCTCCCGGCAACTGGGCACCAAACTGCGCATTATCCCCAGCCGCAAAAAAGGGGCGGGTAAAGTGGTGATCCAATATTTTTCCGTGGATGATTTCGACCGCATTTTCGGCCAGTTTACCGCGAGCTCTATATAACTTATGTATATGTGTATATTTTATGACCAACACCATCACCATTCTTGATTTTCTCCGGCAAACCTATCCGCAGGCCAAAACCACCACCTTGCGGCAAATGGTCAAGGACGCCCGCGTCATGCTCCACGGCAAACCCGTGCGATCCCTCAAGCAGCCCGTACCCGCCGGTGCTGTGCCTCACGTCTGCGATACTGCCGTAAATTCCGCCGCGGAATCGCCGCGCCTCGATGACGCGGTGCGCACCATCTACGCCGATGCCGATGTTCTGGTGGTCGTTAAGCCCGCGGGCCTGCTGACCGCCACCCATGCCGAAGAGAAACGCCCCACGTTGCTGGCGGGGGTCAATCGCGTGCTAAGCCGCGACAACCAGAAACTCAAAACCCATCTGGTGCATCGCCTGGATAAGGATGCTTCGGGCTTGCTGGTGCTGGCCCGCTCTGTGCGGGCGCTGGCTGATTTAAAGCGGCAATTCCGAACCCATAGTATCACACGGGAGTATGAACTCGTGGTGCACGGAACACCCAAAGCCCCGGCGGGGCGGCTGGAACACCGCCTGCTTGAAACGGAATCCGGAATGGTGCGCGTTTGCCCGCTGAATCCTCACATTGCCGGCGCTAGCGCCGGCAAGCCCGCAATCCTCGATTACCAGCTTTTACGGTCCAACCGCGCATTTAGTTTAATTCGTTGTCGGTTGCATACGGGCCGCAAGCATCAGATTCGCGCGCAGTTCGCGGCTATTGGCCATCCGGTGGTAGGGGATGTATTCTATGGTACCTCTGCCGCGCGGCGGGGGGGCGAAAGCAGGTTATGCCTCCATGCGGTGCATGTTCAGTTGAAACATCCGCGCACGGGTAAAATCCTGGATTTTCAATCACCACTGCCTGAAAGCATCATGCGATGGATGCAATCGGCATCTGAACGGAAAACCAAAAAGCAATAAGAATCATTTTATTTTGAACACTTTTCAGGAGCGCTATATGGTCTTAACAAAACACGTGACCAGGGTTGTGGGGGCTTTGCTGTTGGGCTTGTTGCTGTCGCACAATGTCCTGGCCGCCGCACCGCGGATCATTCCCATCTGGCCGCATCTGAATATTCCCGTAGGCCAAAGACAACCGAAGATAAACCGCATCGGCGTACTTCTGGCACCGGTGCGCTGGCCCGAGTTGACCTGTTATCCGGCACCCGCTAACAACAACAACGGCACGGCAATAATTATTTGTCCGGGCGGCGGCTATGTCAGTGAATGGGTTCCACAGGAAGGCGTTGCACCGGCAAAATGGTTCAACCATATCGGTGTAAATTGTTATATTTTGCGCTATCGCCTGCCCGATGGTACGCTTCCTCCCAGCGGGACTCCCTGGCCATTGCAGGATGTGCGCCGCGCGGTGCAGATTATCCGGGCCCATGCTGAACAGTGGCATATAAATCCGCACCATGTCGGCGTCATGGGGTTTTCCGCCGGCGGTTCCGTTGCTTCGTTAGCCGGTGTGCATTGGTTGCCCGGAAATCCGGATGCAAACAATCCACTGAATCGCTTCAGCACGCGCCCCAATTTTCTGGTGCTGTGTTATCCGGTCATATCCATGATGCCAGGAATTACCCATCCAGGATCGCACGATGCGCTCTTAGGGGTACATCCACCGCTGGATGTTGAGCAATATTTTTCCAGCGAACTAAACGTTAACGCATTAACGCCGCCCGCATTTATCTGCTTTGCCCATGATGACCCGCTGGTTCCCACCGCTAACAGCATTCGCTTTTACAAAGCGCTTCGGAAAAACGGTATCCCCGCGGAATTGCGAATGTTTCGCCGGGGCGGCCACGGCTTTGCCCTGGGGCGGCCCGGCACGGGAACGGTTAAATGGCCCAAAGAATGTCAGCGCTGGCTGCGAAAATTGCATTTTCTTCCGACAAAGCGGGATTGATTCACCCTACTATGTTCCACATCAAACAGTTGCACTATCGCACGTTCTAAGGAGATTTGGCATGATGAAACATCTAGCAATGACATTCGCCCTTTTGCTGACAGGCTCCGCTGCGGCAGTCGCTACGCCACAGGTCATTCCCATTTGGCCGCAGCTTCACATTTCCGCTGCCCAGCGCCATGACCGCACCATACGAAAAGCCATTGGCGATGTCGTTATACATCCCGTGCGCTGGCCAACGTTAACGCTATTTCCCGCGCCAAAAACCCTGGCCAATGGCTGCGCCATAGTGATCTGCCCCGGCGGAGGCTATGCGGTGGAAGCCATGTCCCTGGAAGGTTATCGCGTGGCACGTTGGTTCAATAAACGCGGCGCGAGTTGCTTTGTACTTAAATATCGCCTGCCCAATGGTAAGCTTCCGCCCAGCGGTGTTCCATGGCCCTTGCAGGATGTACGCCGCGCGGTGCGGATTGTCCGCGCTCACGCGACGCAATGGCATATTAATCCACAGCGCGTCGGCGTGATGGGTTTCTCGGCGGGGGGGTCCGTGGCTTCTTTGGCCGGCGTGCATTGGTTGCCCGGAAATCCGAACGCCAAAAATCTATTCAATCGCTTCAGCACCCGGCCGAATTTTCTGGTGCTGGGCTATCCGGTCATTTCCATGATGCCGGCCATTACCAACCGGGGAACATTTCTTCGTCTGCTGGGCCAGCATCCAACCCGGGGCATCGAAAAGTATTTTTCCGGCGAACTGAATGTCACCGCCCTGACGCCACCGGCATTTATATTTTACGCCCATGATGATACCACGGTGAATCATCAAAATGAGAAACGCTTTTATGCCGCTCTGAAAAGTAACGGCATTGCCGCCAAACTCATCGAATTTCAACACGGGCACCATGGCTTTGGTCTGGGAAAAAAAGGTACGGATTCCACCCAGTGGCCCAGAGACTGCGCCCACTGGCTACAACAGATGCACTTTTTACCACCCGTGAAATAATAAAATTTCTTAATCGCCAATGAAGCCCACCGACACCTTCAATGGAGAATCTCATGACCAAATATGTCTTAATTGTCGTGGCCCTGCTGCTTCTACCCGCCACTGTTTCGGCGGCCACGCGCCCGGCTATTCCCGTCTGGCCACACTTGAATGTGCCGAAAAATCAGCGTGCGGATAAATCCTTTTATCCCGCCGGCAGGGGCCGACATATTCGCGGTCCAATCCGCTGGCCGACGTTGCGGATTTATCTTCCCCCGGCCGGCAAGGCTAACGCTTGTGCTGTAGTGATCTGCCCCGGCGGGGCGTATGTGGAAGAAGCCATCGGTCTAGAGGGCTATCGCGTGGCACGGTGGTTTAATAAGCTTGGCGTGACTTGCTTTGTACTAAAATATCGCCTGCCCGATGGCAAGCTTCCGCCCGACGGTATTCCCTGGCCCCTCCAGGATGTCCGCCGAGCGGTGCAGATTATCCGTGCTCATGCCAAACAATGGCATATTAATCCCCACGATGTGGGCGTCATGGGGTTTTCTGCCGGCGGATCGGTCGCTTCGTTATCCGGCGTGCATTGGTTACCCGGAAATCCCAGCGCCGCCAGCCCGCTTGATCGTTTCAGCACCCGCCCCGATTTTCTAGTGCTGGGATATCCGGTAATTTCCATGATGCCGGGAATTACTCATCCTCTTTCCCACGCCTCTTTGCTGGGGAAAAACGCTCCCTTGGATGTGGACCAATACTTTTCCAGCGAACTGAATGTCACCGCCCTGACGCCCCCTGCGTTCATATTTTATGCCCATGATGATCATTCCGTGAATCATCAAAATGAGAAGCGTTTCTACGCCGCACTCAAACGCAACGGCATCGCAGCTAAACTCATCGAGTTCAAACACGGCGGCCACGGCTTCGGCCTGGGATTAAAAGGAACCGATTCCACACACTGGCCGAAAGCGTGCGTCGCCTGGCTGAAAAAAGAGCGATTTTTACACTGAGGCAAACCCATGCACCGTGCGTACGTTTTCAATGCCGAATTTTTACTGGACGGATCCTATGCAAGCTCTTTTATCGCAATCGCCTTGATTTGCTCTTCCGTAGGGAAGCCTGTGGTTAGAAATCTGGGCGGGTAATCCTCGGTTGGCTGGATCATATCGCCCAATGCTGTTTGGACGGCTTGCCACGTGCACTGGCCCAAGGACCGGAATTCATCATTCTTGTCACGCGCCATGAACATAACCTGGTCCACGCGCGGCAGAATATTGCGGCACCCTTCGATCCAGAGTGTTTTGGATGAAACCTTTTTTGAATCCATGGTTTCAAAAAGCAAAAATCGGCCGATGTGGGTCCCGGAATCCTCCGGACTTAAAGAGTCCGTGAGCAACTCACCTTGCTGTTGATAATCCCGCCCAAAGCCCACCAATGCAACACGCCTGAACATCTCATACGCCCGAGAATCCGCCGGCGGCATATAGGATATCCATTTGTTATTTTCCAGGCGCACCGCAGCGCCCGTAATAAACCTCGGATCGGACAAACACGCTGTAGCAATGCTGGCCATGGCCGCCAAGCCCTCGGGATCGTCTGAACCGGTCACAATTAAGTCGTTGCGCGTGGGTGTCATGGCAACATGGCTTCCGCGCACAGGCAGTTGCCAGATCAGATCATGGAGAAAAAGCCGGGACGCGTCATAGGAGTCATGCCAATTTGAAACATGCACGCCGGGAGCGACAAGTTGGAAATCACGATTGCTTATCGCCCAAAGGTTATCCCGCGCCACCGCTAAGGCCTGATCCCGTGTGACACCCCATTTCGCCAATTGATCACCATTGACCGACCCGATACTGCTCGGAAAATCATACACCAGTTCCAAAGCCAGGTGCTCGGTAAACGGCTCATCGGTAAAATTGAGTTTCTCACCGTTGCTGCTGCGCTTACGCATAAACGCATACGTCACCCGATCACGAATCCGCGGCAACACATGGCGTTTCGCTTCTTCCCAGGTTGCGGCGAAGGCGTCGGGCACGGCCTCCACTGTTGTCGCCGTTAAACCATCAATGATCCGCTTCCGATCCGCCGGCTTGGCGCGGCAATAATCTGCGTATACCGTACCAAGAAAATATTGCATTTCGGGCGTGTCGCCGCGCCGTAAAAAAATACAGAAGTTTTCCTCATCATAGCGCAGCGCCGCGCCGGTATTGGCTTGCTGAAAACGCTTCATGAGCATCTGCGCGAATTTCCTGCCATCCGGTGTGAATTGGCCTCGCAGTTTATCTATCATGCCCATCTTACAAGCTCCACAATAATTTCCACGGGCGTTCCTTGCGCCTTCTCCGATACTATAAACTCCTTTACTTCCCTGATGAAACGCCAATCAAGTGCATTTTTATGCGTAGGAGCCTGTCCGAGTAATGGGCCAGCCCAACTCACTCTGGTATCGCAGGGCATTTCTCTTAGCGCCCGTTCACTTGCGTGCAGCCCCACATGATATTTGCCTTCTGCGGCCCCGCTGATTATAAGCCTGCTATGCTGATTGCCGGAATTGATGAAGCGGGATATGGGCCTCTGCTGGGACCGCTGGTTGTGTCCGCGGCGGCGTTTACTTTTCCTGAACCACTGGATATTAACGACACAACGGCTGCGCGGAAATTATGGAACCGCCTTTCTCCAACCGTGGTGGCCAAGCCGCCGGTAAAATCAGGGAAATTAATTATTGCCGACAGTAAAGTGGTGCATCGCCTTTCGGATGGTAATAAACATCTCGAACGAGCCGTTCTGACAATTCAGCGGCTAATTTCTGAAACTTCTGCGCCCCTGGAAAGTTACAATAATCTTCTCAATAGCCTTTCCCTGCCGACAATCAGTAGCCCTGCCGCCATAGCATTACCATGGCAAACTAATGTAGCGCTGCCCGCGTTTGGTGATGTTGGTTCGATTGCCATTGCCGCCAACGTGCTTAGAACAACGGTTCGTTCAAGCAACACGTCACCGGTGGGTTTATGGACCCGCGTTATGGATGTCCCGGAATTCAATCGCCTGGTAGGGGCCACTAATAATAAAGCGTCCGTGTTAACCAGCATCACCATGATGCACGCGCGAAATCTGCATGATCGGTTCCATGAATCGGAGCTGCTGTTGTTTATAGACAAGCAGGGGGGTCGCGATCATTACACCCGCCTTTTGATGAACACCTTTCCTGATCTTGCACTTAAAGTCCTGCTGGAATCGCCTCAGGAAAGCCGGTATTTAGTTACAACCCCCGCACGTAACGGTAAAACACTGGTCATCTTCCGGGAAAAAGCGGAGCAACACTGTCTGGCCGTAGCCCTGGCTAGTATGATATGTAAATATATACGCGAATTATATATGCTGATGTTCAATCAGTGGTGGAAATTGCAGATTCCCGATCTAGCCCCCACCGCCGGCTATTACACCGACGCCCTACGCTGGCTAACGCAAACCGAGCCTGAATTTTCCCGCCTGGGCCTGCAACGGCAAGATATTGTGCGAATAAAGTAACGCGATGCTTCCGAGCCTTCACTTATTATATAATTCACGGTAGTCCGGAATGTTTGAAGTCCTGGAGTGAGGCGTTAAGCTCTCTGGATATTAACGGAGGATTCCCGATGGCCCCGAAAAAACAAAACCGCCAAAATCCGATACCGGTGGCCGGTGAAATCAGACCGCTGCCCGCGTCCCGGACCGGACGTAAACAATCTTCATTGAAATCCGCCCTTTCCCGTCAGCGCGTCACGTTGGAAGATCTGCATAACAGTCGTGAACGCATTCAACTTAAAACTCTGCAAAGGAAAATTTCACTCTCCCCGCCCTCGGATCGCCGCCCTCCGGAAAAACTGGGAGATTTTCTGCCGCAATGGTTCCAGGCGCATGTGACCAAAACCGGCGACGTACTGGCCACCGCCAGTGAAACCCTGCAAGCCACCCTGCCGGAAAAGCTCTGGCACAGCATCGCATTTGGTCCATTGCAACGCGGCCTTCTGACGCTCTATTGCTCATGCAGCCCCGCCAAGGTTGAAGTGGATATGCTCCTACGTCCCGGAACACCCGGGCTTCGCCACCTGCAAATTGCTACCAAAGGCTTGATTTTCAAAGTAAAGACTGTCGTTGACCGTGCCCGAAGTACGGGTTGAATTAACAAGTTATCCACAATTTATAGCGGTATGTCCATACGTCGGGGCGGCGGCGGCCGTATTAATAATTAAAGTATAAGAACATCATCATCGTTGTAAGCTCTGTCGGATTGTGGGAACCGTTAGGTTGATATTATGTAAGTGATTAATTTATATACACTTACGTCTTTATACACACTATGTTTTTATCGTGTAAAAGCCGTCGGATTAATGTCTGAATGGCCTGTCAGATTCTCTGAAACTGTTAGCCCAGCGGTAAGGGCGTGTTCATAACGCATTAAGAAATCCCTATTTATCGCACCTGCGCTGCTGCGTTAGATAATTTTTCCACCAATTATCCACACAACTACCAACACCCAAAAGCGGTGGCAGTAGGAGCTGTAGCAGCCCTGACGCCGCAACTGGCTCGCCAGACCTTACAATCTGCTGACCAATATATCGGCCCCGTGGTAATGGCTTTCCTGGTAATGCCTTGCTACTGCATTAACGCCTCAAGCGCCGCGCTGCTGGAACGGCCAGAATCTGTTTCGGCATCGCGGCGGCCAGTTTGGAAAAGTTGGTGCTCCGGCGTGACCTTGACCGGCTTATAACGGTTGGCCAAGAGAGCCTCAATAATTGCTAAGATCATCACCAATGCAAGAATTCCCGGCATCAGGGAATTTCCTTCGCTGGTTTTCGCCAATTCCTCGACCAATTTCTTAGCAGTAGCGGCGATAAAAACTGTCTGTTTCTTCGGGGCCTCTTTGGCCAGCACCGTCGCACCGGTCGCATGTAAATCCGCCTCACCCGATGGCACATTGACGATGAATTCGCCGGAATATTTCCCGTTAAAACTCTGCCAGTGATACACACCGGCGCGCTGGGCACCGGTGAATCGCCACACCAGGCGCCCGTCGGGCGTGTGCGATGCCAAAACATTTACCGCCGTGTGAGACTGAGGCGCTGTAACGTTAATCGACAGATGTGAATTCTTGGTTGGTACATGAATGGGCACAGCCTTTCCCGGTGTGTAGGACGTAATGCCCGCACTGGCTGCCGCATTGCCCAGGGCAATGCGCACCATCATCGGCAAAAACGCGCTGGTGGACGCGATATTGCTCCAGCCGCCGCCGGGGGCGGACAGGAACGTGTACACCCGCCCATGCCCCAAAGAATGCTGCACCAGCAGAAGCGAATCATCATGCAGTCGGGAAAGCACCTTACCGATGACTGGCGAATTTCCCGGCAAACTCCACCGCCCGACCACCACAATGCGCTGAAATGGCTCCTGGGTTTGAAATAAACCAGAAAAAATGTGGCTTTTCACATCCACCCAATTCACTGCTGCCCCGGTCTGACTGCTGACGGGCCCGGAAATTTCGCCCGGCAATAATTGCAGGTTCCCCGCCGCAACAGCGTTGTAATTGTGGGGATTTACTGCCGGGCCTAAAAGCCAGCATAACCGTCCGCCACCCACCACAAACCGGTGTAGCTTTTGTGCCAGTTGCGGCGAAATCTGCGGTACGTCGCAGATAAATATGGCCGCATAACTCGACAAACTCATCCCCGGCACAGCGCTATACGACCGGTAGGTCGGCTCAATACTCCATAGCGTCGGCTTGGCACCCGCCGAGGCGACGGTGGAAAACGGGGCCAGCGCCGCATTTACATAAAAAGCTGTGGATGCACCCGTAAGCCGCGGCTGGTTTCCTACCACCAGCGCGCGTATCTTATTTTTAACCGGCAATATTAAACTGCGGCGATCGCCCCAAGCCATAGCATGGCTGCTATCTAATTCGGTCAGGGTAAAGCGGTTAAGGCCTGGCGCTCTAAGCTGATACTTCAGGGTAACGGTGGCTCGGCTGGAATCGGTGCCGCCCGGCCCTAACGTAGAGCGGGCTTCTGTATTCGGGGCTTTTTTTCCATCCACATTCAGCCCGAAGCGCGGTGCCACGGCCGTGGCCCCATTATTAATGACCGTTCCACGGAACTGGACCGTTGCCCCAACCACAGCGGCACCATGCTCGATACCCCAGTGCGCGATGGCAACATCATCCGGCGTGCCGATTGTCTGCGGCATAAGGACTAGCTGAACTCCCGGCACTTTTTTTAGTGGGGCAAACATGCCGGTATCGGATGCCGCCGGCCCGGCGAAATCTGAAATAATAATCAGCATGCGGTTGGGCCGGATGGAATTTTTCAGCAAGTTTGTCGCTTGGGCTATTAATTGCCGCATGGGTAACGCCCGGCCGGTGCTTTTGATCGCGTTCAATCGGGCGATTTGCGCCACACGATCGCTACCTAGATGATCCGGAACAGGGCTGTTGCCCGGATTCGTCAGCAGCACCGCCATACGCGCCGGCGTGAGGCTTTGTCCAAGAAGATCGCGGGTTTGATCAATCGCGGTTTGCAGGCGTGTATGCGGACCGTCCTGCACCAGCATGGACTGTGAATTATCTAAAATAATCACACACGCGGTGGATTGCCCGTTGAAATGCGTTCCGACATTGGGGAAAAGCCTGTCCGTTCCCAAGCCAAATATAGCTGTGACCGTGGCGGCCAGGCCCACGAGCATAAAAATCACCGGCCACAATAGACCGGGCCTGCCTGGTGCCGGGCCCGGCGAGGTTTTTATACTCCCGGATGGTGCGTCCGTTGGGCCGGCGGCTTTGCGTTGATCCAATGCGTTGCTGAATATCACCGTCATCACCGCCAAAACGGCAATGCCCCCGAGCAATAATAACAACATGCCATACGCCGCGAAGGGCGATCCGCCATGGACCAGCGGCCCGGCTACAGCCATGGCGATCATCGCAAAAACCGCCATGCGCAAAAGCAGCAGAATAAATTGCTGAACCTGGCGTTTGCGTGACGTTTTCTGGGCGGTGACGCGCAAAAATCGCAGCGTCGGAAAGCGTACAATCGGTGATCGCACACGGTTCAGCAGATGCAGCAGCACAGGAATGCCCGCCGCCAGCAGGCCCAGCAGCATGACTGGATCCGAAAAATTCATAGCCGCCAGCGGCAAATCATTCATGCGCATCCTTTCCAAGCGCTGTTATGCATCCTCAGCGCCGCGAGGTGCGGCGCAGTAATTCACGAATCTGCGCATCCCATGGCACATCCGTAAAGGCTGTCACATAATCAATGCGGGACTGGCCGCAGCGTTTTTTAATTAAATCAAGGAAGGCCTGTACTTCCCGGCGATAATCATCGCGAATAAGTTTGGGATCAATTTGCAGGCGCGATCCGTCTTCCATATCTTCAAATGTTATGGGCCGGTTATAGGCCAGTTCCATTTCTCCGCGATCCAGTACCTGCATGAGCACAAGCTGATGCCTGGCGTGCCG
>JAJZGH010000052.1 GCA_021798635.1 Planctomycetota bacterium
GGGCATCAGCCGGACGCCAGAAGTTTATTACCCATAAGTTGGCCTGCTTGTTGTTCGCAGGAGACCTCCACAGCCGGCCGGAGGTGTTACAGGGAATTGCTTGTGTCCTGAAATACCAATATATCTCCGGTTCCATTTCTTTCGCCGTATGCCAAGCCGGCCCGGTCACCATAATTTCCGTATGATTGCCCGCATGATCAAAAACTCGATGGACGATTCTCCGCAACTTTATCATGCTGCGAAACCCATGGCCATAGGGCGAATGAATATCCATGGGCATTTGTACGCATGTATAGCCCACCAGCGCGACCGCCGCGCCTATTACCACCCCACGCGCCATTCGACGGTCCAATGGTTTATGAAACAACATGGTCAAGACGGTTCGCAGCCCCCACGCGGAAAGTATCGCGATGGAAGGCAGCAGTTGTTGTTGCAGGCGAATGGCACCGCCAAAGGGATAATGCCGGAAAAGCGATGCCAGAAACGTCAGAACGAACGGACCGGCTAACAGAATACCCCACGCAGCGCCGCGCGCACGGACCAACCGCAACGCCCCGATCAGACATAACGGAGCCAGAAGCAATCCGAATCCATAGTTTCTGCCGAACGGATAGGACATCATTTCCGATACGCTGGCTTTAATGAGCCACCAGACTATCCCTAAGTTATGTGGTGGGAACTGATGCTTCCAAAAACTATCCATAAAGGATTGAGTTTTCAGAGTTTGCGGATGGATGATCCAATGATAATTTATTGCAAAGGCCACTATCGCCAAGATGTTAAGCGCGACCCACGCCGGCAATACGCGAAACATTCCTCTGCGCCACAGTTGCCAACCCGCGGCGAGACTTGCGGCCGCGATGACGAATATGCACGGAAAGGAAAATCCCACGGCCACCGGCGTTAACACGCAAAGGAAAATCAGCCATCGCCATCGCCCCGGGGCCATGAGATAACGCATCATGGCACCCACAAAGATCAGACTGAATAGTAGATCAACTGAATAGGGCTTGGCATCGCATGTCAGGCGTACCGGTGCCAGGGAGCAGACGATCAATGCCGTTGCCACCAGCGCCGCGCGCGGCCCGAATGCCGGGCGAAAGGCCAGCCACGCCAGCGGAACGCACGCCACGCCAGCCACAAATGGCAGCAGACGGATGCTGAATCCTGAAGTTCCCAAGTGGTCAATGATAAATTTTTGCGTCCAGAGAAAAAACAGCGGTGCCACTTGGTATAAATTCAAGGGCCGCAACAGTCCGGCGTACGAGCGATGGAGGATATTGAGAGTGAGTGACGCTTCATCCGTCCACACGGGATACCGCAGGCAATAATCCAAAACTCTCCAGGCAATTCCCGCGACAAGAACCGCCCATATCCAAAATGGCCAGCGAGCCAGGAGGCGGGTAAGCCGGGATCGCGCACTGAAAGGTCGTGAACCATTCCCACCTTCGCGATGACTCAGATGCTGGCCTTCAGTTCCCATTTACCTTCCACTCTTGTGATGAACTATTATACCTCGTCGCCGGTTCTGCTGACACGCGGATTCATGAACGCGACTGGCTGTATTTTCCGGTTCTTATCCGCTTACCGAAATCAGGCCCATTACCCGATAACCTGCGGAGCCTTCAGATAGCGCATCGGATTGATGCCTTTGCGGGGGATTTGGTGTTGACGCCCGTCAAGCCGCTCAATACCATGCGCACTCTTCGAAAATCCGAATCGTGATTGTAATCGGAGTGGATAATTAATGCCCGTACAGAAATTGCAGGATGCGCTGCTGGATAATCAAAAACAACTCTCCTTGCTGGAACAGAAATTTACCGCCGGTCAGTTTCTTTTACCCCTGTTAAGCCGAAAGGGCATCCGCACCAATAGTACAAAACTCTTCAAGTTTCTCAGTAAAAACAAACCCTATTTCCAAGGACGCACCTGGGGTGAGACCCGCTACGTGGGCAATGCCTTTGATCATACAAGCCTGTCGTTGTCGCTCTGGCCGGATGTGCAGGGGGCCAATTTGCTGCTACTGCGGCAGTTGTTTTACGGCTCGTCGCGGCCGGTTTATGTGGATGTCGGAGCCAATGGCGGGATGTATGCGGCCAATATTGCGAAGTTCATCTCCGGAAATGGGCAGGTGGTTGGATTTGAAGCCAACCCGCAGTTGGCTCAACTCGCAGCCGCGACCGCCGCACTTAACAATCTGGATAATGTGCGGATATTTTCCGCCGCGATCAGCGACACGGCGGGCACGATTCACCTTAATACAGTGCCGGAACAATCCGGCTCATCGTCGGTTCTCTCGGATCATCTGGCGAAGGAATTCGGCGGCGACAGGTCAAAAATCAAGACGCTGGAAGTGCCGTGCTATAAGCTCGATGATGTATTACCGGGTATGCACGCCGTCGCCGGTGCCGATCGAATTGTTTTAAAAGTTGACGTGGAGGGGCATGAAAAAGCCGTGTTTTCCGGAGGGGCGGAATTCATCCGCCGTTTCAAGCCTTATCTGTTCTTTGAGTGGAATCGTGACTGTGTAGACTCGGCCGGAGATTCTTTGGAATCGCTGACCAGCTATCTCAATTCGTTATGTCGCTACGACTTCTCGGCCTATCAAGATGCCGGTGCCCAAACAACTTTTCCTCCGCCGCCGGATATTTCCCCCTTGAACATCGCCGCCCGGCCCATTCTCTGATCCTCGGGTTACCTGATTCTCTGTTATAGCGGGACTCTGGGCACCGCGATCAGCTTGCGGCTTCCGCGCCGGTCGCCAGTCAACTTGCGCGAGGCCACACTTCTTCAATGGCTTGTATCACCTGTTCTACCGTCACCGCAGTAATTTTACTTGCGGCGGAAGCGTTGGCACCCGTAACCGTTGGCGCACCGGCGCTGGGTATAACGGTTCTGTAGGCAACGCCCCAGGGATCAAAACGTGCCGCGGTATGTCTGGAATTACTTGCAAGATTCGGAAGAGCTGGATCGGCATAAACGGCGACAACAGGAACTCCGACGGCGGCCGCGATGTGCATGGGTCCCGTGTCATTACCCACATAAAGTCCGCATCTCGCCAGAACTGCCGCCGTTTCCCGCAGGGTTAAATTCCCCGCAACATTTAAGCCGCGCCCTTGGAGGTTCTGCACGATTTGTTCCCCAACTTTATGGTCCCCCGGCCCGCCGACCACCACCACTGCGGCGTTGGGATAATTGTCGGTGATAAACCGGCCCACTGCCACGAAGCGCTCCGCAGGCCACCTTTTTCGCTCGGTGCTCGCACCGGCGCACAGGCCGACCCACATCGTGCCATTAGCGCTGTGCGCCAATAACGCATCCGCTTTGTTTTTATCCTCCTGAGAAAGATATAGTTGCAGGTGGTCGCTGCCCACCTTAGCGCCAAGACTCGTAAGCAAGGACAAATTGCGTTTCAGTTCGTGCATGTCAGAACACAGGGGCTTAATTGCATGCGTCAGAAATTGGTCCGTGCCTGCATCGGCTTGCGATTTTTCAGGCGTGACTGATTCCGAAAATGCGATCCGCTTCTGTGCTCCGGTGGCCAGCAAAGCCAATAAGCCGCGGCTAAAATCGGCGTCAAACCTTGGCAGAATGCCCAGTTCCGGCGTTGCGCCAAGTGCTGCCGCAACTTGCCGCCGCAGGTCAAATAGAGCCTTTAATCGCCCCGGTCGAAAGCCGAATTTAGGCGTAAATGCAATGACGCTATCAATATGCGGGCATAATTCAACCAGATTCACCAAAGCCGGGCGGATCACCAGCGCGATGCGGGCATTGGGTATAGATCGCCTTAATTCCCGAAGAAATGGTAACGTAAGAATCAGATCACCGATTTCATCAAACCGGATCACGACCACGCGCGTTGCTTCCAGCGCCCCACCTGTTGCCGATTGGCTATTTCGGCAGCAGCTTCGATAAAGAATGTTTAATAATATCCTGCGCGCTGCGGATTTCATGGTCCGAATCCAATGTGCAAAATGGCCGGGAAGACTGGGGCAATATCTTGACGCCGCACGGGCCGCGGATATTCCTCACCTACCGCCCCCGCCGCCGGCGGCCAAAACGTTTGGATCGCTTTCCATCCTTGGCGGGATCTTTGCCGTGTTTCTGCTTGTGTTTGTGGCGCTCCGCGTTACGGTCGCCCGGCTCGGGGATTTTCCCCGGCTTGGGAGCACGCGCCGGTTCGACTTTCCGCAGGTGCTTCTCGCCGCGAATCGTCGAGCCATGTTCAATCAGCCGCACTTCCATGCGCCGTGAGGAAATATTCACGGCCACAATCTGCACGCGCGCCAGATCCCCCAGCGTGATTCGCCGCCCCGAGCGCTGCCCGCGCAGGCACGCCGTGCGCTGGTCGTAAATCCAATAATCCGCGGGCAGATCATTCATGCGTATCTGCCCCTCCACCAGAAATCGCGTGGATTGCACAAATACACCGGAATTATTGACACCCGTAACAACGCCATCAATGACATCTCCGATATGCTGTGAAAGCAGATCAAGAACTTTCACCGCCCGCAATTCGCGCTCGGCATCCTGTGCCCGCCGCTCGGTAAAAGACAGATGGCGTGCCAATCGCACCAAAGTGTTGTAGTCCGGCACATTGCCCAAGGTCATGGGCATCAAGGCGTTGATTTCCGTGCTAAGCGCTCCCGCCGATTTGGCAACGCGCTTTTTGCCCCGGGCAGCCTTTTTGCGCGTGCCGGCAAGAACACTATCAAGCAGGCGATGGATTACGAGATCAGCATACCGCCGAATCGGCGACGTGAAGTGCGCATAATTGGCGCTCGCCAACGCATAATGCCCCTGTTCCAGAGGCGAATATTCCGCCGTGCTGAAAGTCTTAAGCACACTTAGATGAATCGCGTAGGCCAAGGGCGTACCGCGCACGGAATCCAGAAGTTCGCGAATCACATTGCGATCCAGTTTTTTCGGCAACTTATGCCCCGTGGAAAGCACAAATTGCCGCACATTCTCACTGGCGTCCATGTCCGGATCAGGGTGAATCCGCCGCAGGACATTGAGTTTCTTGCTGGTTAAAAATGTCGCCACAGCCTCATTGGCTTCCACCATAAACATTTCGATAATTTTATGCGTATAGGCGTCGTCACCGGGATGCGCGTCAATCACCCGGCCCGTGGGGTCCATCACCAACTCCACCTCCGGCAAATCCAGCACAATCATTCCCTGATCCAGCCGCCGCTGTTCAATGGCCCGCGCCAGGCGATCCATGTTCACCAATAACTCGCGTATCGCTGGAGGAACCTGCGGCACACTGGGATCAGGTGGAGATTCCAGCAAGCCTTTGGCGTACGGCCGCCCCTGTCCCTTGGCGTCATCAATAATCGCCTGCGCCTGCGTATAAGTCAGCCGACGGCGCGAACGAATAACGGTATTGGCACACCGCGCAGAAACCACGCGCCCCTGCCGGTCATAACGGATAAAGGCGCTTTTTGTTAAACGCGGTTTATTTTCCTGCAGGGAACATACACCGTTAGATAGCACCTCCGGCAGCATCGGTATAACGTGCCGCGGAAAATAAATGCTATTGCCCCGTTTCCGGGCTTCCATATCCAGCGGACTTTCCACCGTAACAAAATGTGAGACATCGGCAATATGCACGCCCAGCTCCCACACTGCATCTCCGGGCCGATCACGATCAGCCGGTCCCAGCAGATCCTCCACCGGCTTTTCCTCGTTATGATCCAGTGCCCGCAACGTGATGGCGTCATCAAAATCACGCGCGTCATCGGGGTCAATCGTCACCGTTACAAGGTTGCTTATATCTTCTCTATCCTCCAAAGACGCCGTATCAAAATCACGCGCGGCGGTCCCGGCCTGATCCAGCACTTCCGGCGGAAACTCCATCGGTAAATCGAACTGTTTAATCACGGAAGCTAATTCCACCTCCGGCTCGCCATGAGGGCCGATGACTTCTGTTATGACCCCCTCGGCAGGTTTGCCCGCGCGGGGAAATTCCAGCAATTCCACCACCACTTTATCACCTTCCGCAGCGGATTTGGCTGAGGCGTCTTGTATGGAAACCGGCTGCTTAAGAATTGAGCCATCCGGAATCACCACCCACGCATTGAGTTGTCGCGCTAAAGTGCCCACGCAGCGGTTGGTGCCACGGCGTAAAATACGGATAATGCGCCCCGTGCGGCTGCGCCCGCGTGAATCCTGCTTGTCTACCGCAATTATGCGGAAAATAACGAGATCTCCGCTAATGGCATCCAGCGTATCGGAAGGTGGAATAAATAAATCACCGAGCTTGTCCGGGCGCAAGGGTGTAACAAATCCGAACCCCCGCCCGGTTCCATGAAAAACACCCGCGGCCTGCTGCTTCATATCCGGCAGGGCCATAGCCCGGCCATCCTCTTTGGGTATCACGCAATCCGCTGTAATCAGCGTGTCTAAAGCGTGATGAAACTGCTCCTGCTGCTTTGTGGCCAGCCCCAGTCGCGTCATCATATCGCGCAGCAAAATCGGTCCACCATCCGCGGCGGCCAGTACATCAAGAATTTGTCCAATAAGAGGATCTAACAATAGTGGCTCCATACATTAACCATGGAGCTATTATATCGCATTATAAGGCTTTGGGGATAACTTGGACGCCCTACATCACCGATGCAGCAAAATCAGCATCAGCGTACCTCCCCCCATAAGCAGCCACAGCAGCACGCCCTGAACCATGGGGCGAATGCCCACTTTTTTCAGCGTGGCACGCGAAAGTCCCGCGCCAATGAGAAACAGCGTGACCGTTAAACCGATATCACTCACATGGCCGATAGCCGGCGAGGCGTGATCAATCGCCGGTATGAAACTTCGTGACAGCGACGCCACAAGAAATAGCCCGATAAACCATGGCACATGCACTTTGGCTTTGCGCGCCGGCGCATCGGGTGGCTTAATGCCGGTTAAGTCGCTGTTCAGGCCCGCCGGTTCACTGCGGGCAATGCGGGCGGCATACCACCCGAAAACCATGGACACCGGAACAATCCATAACGCCCGCGAAAGCTTCACAGCGGTTGCCGTGGTCAGAGCTGACGGGCCGTAACGTGAGGCGGCCGCCACGACCGATGAAATATCATGTATGGATATGCCCGCCCATATGCCAAACTGATGCTGCGTAAGGTGCAGCGCATGGCCAATAGGCACAAACAAATACAACGCGACGGCATTTAGCAGAAATACCGTACCCATGGAAACCGTCATCTGGCTTTCACCAGCATCGAGCACCGTGGCCACCGCTGCGATGGCTGATCCCCCGCAGATGGCTGTTCCGGAACTGATCAGCCACGACGTTTGCGGATCAATTTTGAGCCAACGTCCCAGCAACCAGCCGGCCAAAAAGGTCACGCTGATACTCACCGCAGCCATCAAGGCCCCGGCCGCCCCGGCCGCCAGAACGGTATGGAGATTCATGGTAAAACCCAACAGCACCACGCAAAACTGCAGCATGATTTTTGCCGTCTGATGGGCGGTTTTCCGCCACGGCGTGCCGATGGTCAACGCCAGAGCCATGCCCAACGCCAAGGCTATCGGCGGCGAAGCCCACGGGGACAGGCAAAACATGATGGCCAGTACAAACGCGGGTCGACTTATCGCGTCAAATAAACGCAGGATCCCCTCGATTGGCCCAGTGGCTGGGATTGGCGAATCCAAGGCAATAACCAACTCATCTTCATCCGGTGGGGGCATATTAGAACTCCTGAATCCATCATCATGGAAGGGCTTACAAACTCCCTTCTTGACACGCGATCATAGACTTTCCTGATATATCAGTCTAATAAATTGCAATAATATGAATCATCATTTATTATTATGCTATGACGTATGAACAGTTAATGACATTTCTGGCGGTGGCTGACTCCGGCGGCTTTAGCGCGGGGGCCAAACTTCAAGGCATCAGTCAGCCGGCGGTTTCCATGCAGATGGCGCTTTTGGAAAAGTCGCTGGGCGTGCGGCTTATGGACCGCCGCCCCCGCGGTATTATTTTAACCGATGCCGGCGTGACACTCGTACAGTATTCCCGCCGCCTGGCGGAACTCTTTTCCGAAACCGAACATGCCCTTGCCGACATACGGGATCTTAAACAGGGCCGTCTGGCCATTGGGTCTAGTACCACGATTGGCGCTTATCTGCTGCCGGCGCTGCTGGCGGCCTATCGACAGGCGCATCCCGGTGTGGAACTTTCCGTGCGAATTGCCAACACTGCGGAAGTGCAGCAGGCCTTGCTGGATGGCACGCTGCACCTGGGATTTACGGAAGGCTCCGCTGAAAATCCCGAACTTGCCAGCCGGGTATTTTGGAAAGATCAGTTGGTGCCCATTGTTCCCGCAAATCATCCATTAACCAAACGTAAGCGTGTCACCTTGGAAATGCTGGCCCAAGAACCGTTGATTATCCGGGAACCCGGCTCTGGCACCCGCACCGTGCTGGAACTCGCCGCCGCCCAACGCGGTGTAACACTCAAACCGATTCTGGAACTCGCCAGTACCGAAGCCATTAAGGCGCTGGTGGCCGCCGGTGCCGGCGTTGCAGTCATTTCCGCCCTCGCCATCGGGGAGTCTGCCGCCGCAACCAACGCCCACGGAATAGTCTCCCTGAATCTTGCCGACGGACGCATTGAAAGATCCCTGCACATGCTTTGGGTTAAAAGCCGCCATTGGAGCAAACCCGTGGAGCAGTTTATCGCGTTACTCCGCACCAAAACGAAACTCATCGAAACAAAACCTATCGACGCTTGATTCTCCGTGCACAATCCTTTCTAATATCTCTCATTGGACCCGATCATATTGTTGCAGGAGTTGTACGCCATGGATTTTGATACAAAAAAGCTGCTGGATCATAAGGCGCTGAAGGAAAAGACCTTGGGATTCCACCATGAATTCAAAAAATTCCTGTTTCAAGGCAATGCGCTTTCACTGGCGATCGGTGTCATTATTGGCGGTGCTTTTGGCGGATTTGTCGGCAAGGTCAACGCTGATCTGATTATGCCGATTATCAATTTATTCCTGCCCAACGGCTCCTGGCGCACGGCGGGTATTACCATTGGCCATGTTCCCAAACTTAATCCCACGACATTCAAACCCATTCTTGATCCGAAAACGCACCAGGTAATTTTGGAGCCGGTGAAATTGCTCATTGGCGATCTGGGCAATACGTTTCTGACTTTAATCATTACCGGCCTAGTCTGTTTTATCGTCATTAAATTGTTGGTAAAGGCCCCGCCACCGCCACCGCCCGCGCCGCCGCCACCGCCGACAAAGACGTGCCCCTTCTGCCTGGACACCATTCCGGAAGCCGCGACTAAATGCAAAAGCTGTTGCAGCCAACAGCCGGTGGCAGCTTAACGACGGGGTAAGTGCCGGGGCGGGCCAGTAGATTGCCCGGTGATGATCTACGCCCCATTAAGACAGTTGGTCTGCGTCATGAAGCCACGTATTGCCTACCGCCGAACATCCTCTTCCACGTCCGGCGGCGGCAATCATCTGCCGCGCTGGGTGTTAATGCCGGCAATGCTGATTTCCACCCTGCTGATAATGCTGGTCATTTCCGGATCGCAAACGCCGTCCGTATTGGCCACGCTGTGTAACGTCGCCTGGGCCGGCATTATTATTCTGCCGGCAATATTGCTGGGCCTGGCACTGTCCCATCCCTTGCGCGACCTGCCCATGATGCAACTTTCCCCTTGGCCCCTGGGCTTTCGCTTGGTTTTGGCGGCGGCGCTGGGCATGGGAGCCTTGAGCCTGGCCACACTGGCACTGGGAAGTTGCGGCCTGATTTCCGGCCCGGCTTGTGCCATTCTGTTAATCATCTCTGCCGCCGCCGGCTACCCTTTCGCTCGCCAATTAAAAGCCCAACTGGAATTTCTAGGCCGCCCCCTGCAACGCCGACACGCTCTTATTCTGTTGGGCTGCATTCCCCTGGCCGTGCTGCTGATTGCCGTGTGCTTTCCCGCCGGAACATTATGGCACACCGAAGGCAATGGCTTTGATGTGCTGGAATACCATTTACAATTACCCCGGCAGTTTCTGGCTCTGCACAGCACGGCACCGGTGCATGAAAACATCTACTCATTTATGACATTAAATATGGAAATGCTCTATCTGATTTTAGCCGCCGAGGCAAAATCCGCGATCGGGGCGGGTTATATTTATTCTCTGGTATTCGGAGCGCAAATATCACATGCCATCGTGACGCTTCTGGCGGTTGCGGGAATACTCCTGGCACCGCTGAATCTGAAGGCCGCAGGCCGCATTCTTTCGGCACTGGTGTTGCTGGCCACGCCTTGGACCCTGGTTGTGGGATCTTTGGCCTATAACGACGGTGCGGTTCTGTTGTATGCAGTATTGGCTATCAGTCTGGCGTGCGTGGCGACGCGCTGGCCCGAGTGGCTGGTACTGGGCGTACTGGTGGGTTTGGCCGTGGGAACCAAAATGACCGCCGGCGTTATGGTGGCACTGCCGATTGCCGCCATTCTTCTGGCGCGCCGCAATTTTCGCCAGTTGGCAATTGTTACAGTTACCGCATTACTTATTTACAGCCCCTGGATGGTCCGTTCCATGGCCGCCACCCACACTGGCCGCAGCCTGGGCAATCCGATATTTCCCATTTTTACCGGCACCCTGGGCCGCGGCCATTGGAGTAAATCCATCGCCTTGCGCTTCGACCGGGGCCACCGCCCGCCAGCGCGGGATGCGGGCGTAGCGGGGCATTTGCACGCCTTGGTTGATCAATCAATTCTCAATCGCCAATGGTCGCCGGGGATCGCCGCCTGGCTCGATGCCTTGCAGGCCAAACCCGGTTTTCCCGGCCCGCAAACCCCTTGGCTTTTACGATTCGGCCCACTTTGGCTGGTGCTGATTCCCGCGGCCGCCCTGGCCCTATTTACCGGAATTCAGGCCTGGCTTTTAGCGCTCTGCCTGCTGGTGCAAGTGCTCGCCTGGATAACCTGCACCCAATTGCAGGCCAGATTTTTATTGCCTGCGATTATTCCATTGGCGTGGATGCTGGGGATGGCGGCTGATCTGCTGCCCGGCTATTTCGCCGCGGCTGCTGCGGTGCTTGCGGTGCAGGCCGCCGCCTGTGCGTTACTGCTTAGACCCGAAGCGGGCCTTTTATTTGGGCCAATCAATCCCCAAATGCCCGCTCCTATCGGTGCTGCGATCAGTCTGCCCGAAGATTGGCTTTTATCACCTCCACCGCCGGGACAATTTACATCCCATACCACCTATTATCTGGAGGGTTTGAGCACCCCACTGTATATCCGCGGGCACGTTATTTACTCCACCGTTTTTGATCGTAACAAGCTGGCCAGAGCCTTTCACCACGGCGGCGCGGCTGCTGCACTGCGTTATCTGCAAAGCCATCACGTGAATTATCTTATCCTCGATTGGCCGGAAATAATTCGCCTGCGAAAAACCTACGGCTTTGATCCGATCATCACCCCAAAAAACATCGCCAAACTCCAGTCCCTGGGACTAACCCCCATACCCCAACCCACCGCCCCCGGCATCGTGATTGACCACGTACCGGGGCAGTAAAACGCAGGGCCGTAATCTGCCGAGACCAACCCTCGGATTCCGCCGCTGATGGCCCGGTTCATGTGCGATTATTTAAATTGGCCAGACCATCCCATCAACTCAGTTCACCCCATCACCACGTCATTCCATGGCAAGGGCCGAGTGAATCATGTAGAATAACAGTGATATGAAACCGCCGAAATACACAAGAACGGCCAAGCATAGAGCCATCGGCCCTGCTCCGGCGGGTATTCATATCGTTGCGGTCAGTGCTCAAGTTCGTTATGTGGGCAGTTTGTATCATAAGGACGTGTCGAGCTTTGCCGGTAATCCACCGCAGCCGCGTCCGGAGGTGTAGCGATGGTTTGCAAGCGGACTGGATGCCCTTGGAACTTCCATCTTGAGTCAGCAATTCGTTCAAAGGTTTATATGAGGTACCACAGGTCGCGGAGACCGCTGCGCCTTGGGAGCAAGGGTACGCCTTGGCACGACATGCACGCGCGCAGCTAAATCTGGATGAGCAAAGTGCCCCGGACGTGTTTCAATTCACTTCGCCAATCGCCGCCGCACCGACACCGATGCCGAGCATAGACGGCCTTGTCGGGCTGGACCAACGAATTATCCGGTGTTTTGCCCTCAAAAGGCGACCGGAATCATTTCGATTTTTGATCGCACGTTCGTTGATGAGCCTATTTTATGGCGGGGATCGTTCACTTTATCTTCTTACCTCGGCCATAACAGAACGCCGGCAACGGGAGCGGTCCTTCGCGGCCGAGTTTCTAATTCCCGCCCATGTAAAGGAGTCTCGAATTACATCCAACGAAGTCACGGCTGAGGAAATTTCCGACATTGCCGCGGATTTTGAAGTCTCTCCCTTTGTCGTGAAATACCAGATCACCAATCACCGCATTGCCCACGTAGCGGAGACGTAACAGTTCATCCATACGTGCGTTATCTTTCCAGAAGTGCCATTGAACCAACCGACAGTCTCCCCGTCATGTCAATCGCGGCAGGTAGTTTTTGGCTATCGCGTTGAATCCCAGGATTTGGTTTTCGATCCAGGCTTTGTCGCGGCCTAATTCCGTGGCCATGGTCAGTGCGACGTGCGGTGCCGCTGCCACCGCAGCGCGGGCGTCCACAAATAGCAGGCGCGTGCGGCGGGCCAGGATGTCGTCAATCGTGCGGGCCATTTCGTGGCGGACGAAATAGATGATTTCCTCGGCGTTGATCGCGAACGGCCCGGCTGCCAGATCGCTTTCCGTCAGGCTCATGGAGGCAGAAGTAATCATGCCGCGCGCTGTGTCTATTGGGTCGCAATGGGGAGAACCGCATATTTTCAAGGTGCGCGTGCTACATTCACGCGCTGGCAAACCACCGATGCTGGCGGCATGATCCACCGCATCTTCAGCCATGCGCCGATACGTTGTCCATTTTCCGCCCGCAATGGTCAGTAATCCGCTGCTGCTGATGTCAATGGTATGATCGCGGGACAATGCCGCGGTAGAGGTATTCTGCGGGGCCTTAACCAGCGGGCGAATTCCCGCAAACATGCTGACAACATCGCTCCGCTTCGGCGCTCGCGCCAAATATTGCCCGGCGGTATCAAGAATAAAATCAATTTCCGCATCCTGCGGTACCGGTTCTAACGTCACGCCATTAAGCGCGGTATCCGTTGTGCCCAAAAGCGTGCGATTGTGCCAGGGGACTGCAAACAACACGCGCCCATCGCTCGTATGCGGCACCATAATGGCGGTGTCTCCGGAAAGAAATGTTCTTTCCAGCACCAGATGCACCCCCTGGCTTGGCGCAATAATGCCCGGTGCGCCGGGGTTGTCCATGTGCCGCAGTTGATCGCTGAAGGCTCCGGTTGCGTTGATGATGCATCGTGCGGCAACGGTATGTGCCTGCCCAGTTTCGCTGTCGGCAAACCGCACCGCGTGCAGACGCCCCGCCGCATCATGCAGCAGGTGCGTCGCAGGAGCATAATTCAAAAGTGCTGCGCCAAGCCGGGTTGCGGTCGCAGCCAAGTCTAGCAGCAGCCGGGCATCATCAAATTGCCCATCATGATACAGCACGCCGCCCCGCAGGCCGTCGGTTTTGAGCGTGGGAATATACCGCTGTACTTCTTTCCGGCTTAAATGGCGCGATTTTCCGAATCCATATTTCCCGGCCAGCAGGTCATAGGCTTTCAGGCCAATGCCGTAAAACGGTCCTTCCCACCACTGATAATTCGGCACGACAAAAGCCAGATCATGCACCAGATGCGGGGCGTTATTTTTAAGAATTCCGCGTTCATGCAAGGCTTCTGTGACCAGAGCAATATTGCCCTGCTGCAAATAACGCACACCCCCATGTACCAGCTTGGTGGAGCGACTGCTGGTGGCTTTGCCAAAATCGCTTTGTTCCAACAGACACACCGCATAGCCGCGTGCCGCCGCGTCCACCGCAATGCCCACGCCCGTAGCGCCGCCGCCAATAACCGCAATATCCCATGATTCGTCCCGGTCGATCATCCGCTGTAGTGATATATCTCTATTCATGGATGAATTCCACCACGGATTACTCGGGCTTAGCGCCCGGCTCTTCCCAGTCTCGGGATCGTGCGACCGCCTTTTTCCACCGCTGTCGGCGGAACTGCACTTCATCACGATTCATCCGCGGTTCAAAAACGCGGTCGACAACCCAGTGCCGCGCAACATCGGCGGGTGATTCCCAATATTTTACCGCCAAGCCCGCTAAATACGCGGCCCCCAACGCGGTGGTCTGTATGACCTGGGGCCGCAAGACTGGGACACCCAATAAATCAGCCTGGAACTGCATCAGTAAATTATTTTCCGACGCGCCACCATCCACGCGCAATTCGGTCACCGGCTTCCCGAAATCCCTTTGCATACACTCCAGTAAGTCCGCACTTTGATGGGCTACACTTTCCAGCGCTGCCCGGGCAATGTGTGCGGTGGTTGTTCCGCGTGTCAGACCGGATATGGACCCGCGTGCGTAGGCATCCCAATAGGGCGAACCCAGCCCCGCGAACGCGGGAACAAAATATACGCCGCCGGAATTCTCTACGCTTGCCGCAAGTGCTTCAATGTCTTTACTGCTTTGAATAATTCCCAGTGAATCACGGAGCCATTGCACCACGGCACCAGCGATAAACACGCTTCCCTCCAGGGCGAAATGAGTGGTGCCGCCCAACCTCCATGCGACCGTGCTTAAAAGTTGATTTCCGGATTCTGCCGGCTTTTCCCCTACGTTCATGAGCATAAAGCAGCCGGTGCCGTAAGTATTTTTCACCGATCCGGGGGCAAAGCACGTTTGGCCAAATAAAGCAGCCTGCTGATCGCCGGCCACCCCCGCAATCGGCACATTTGCTCCCAGCAATTCCTTGGAAGTATGACCAAATAGTTCCGATGAGGACCGCACTACGGGTAAAACCGAGGGTGGTATATCCAGCAGCGCCAGAAGTTCATGATCCCATTGGCCAGTGTGGATGTTAAACAGCATCGTGCGGGAGGCGTTGGAAATATCCGTCGCGTGAACCGCGCCGTCGGTAAGTTTCCAAAGCAGCCATGAATCCACTGTGCCAAATGCCAGTTCGCCGCGCGTGGCCATATCCCGCGCACCGGGCACTTGGTCCAGAATCCATCGCAACTTACTGGCGGAAAAATAAGGGTCAATAATCAGGCCGGTTTTTTGGGTCACCATCTCGCCATGGCCTGCCGATTTAAGCGCCTCGCAAAAATCAGCGGTACGCCGGTCCTGCCAGACGATAGCATTATAAACAGGTTCCCCGGTCTTCCGGTTCCATACCAGTGTGGTTTCCCGCTGATTGGTAATGCCAATAGCGGCAATATCGGTAGCTGAAATACCCGCTTGGCTTATGGCTTGTTGTGCGGTAGCCAGTTGCGTGCGCCAAATTTCCTGGGGGTCTTGTTCTACAGAGCCGGGCTGGGGAAATAAGGGCGTCAGTTCCGTTTGAGCCATCGCCAGGGATCGCCCATTGTGATCAAACACGATGGCTCGTGAACTGCTGGTTCCCTGATCCAATGCCAGAACAACGTTCATCGGATTTCCACCCCGGTGCGCCGTAAATCCTAATTTGCAGGCTTAACAATCAGGCATGGGCCGGCACGAATACGGATTTTTCCACCAGAAACTCCGGACAATCCGCGTTATCCCAGCCTACGCGGCTGCCTGCTGGATAATCCGCTGCCTGTTGGTGCTGCGGTAATTGCACGGTGGTTTTATACGCAGTTTGTACCAGCAGGGAATTCTCAGCCGGATTTTGCTGTAAAACCAGCCCCTGCATGTGCCGCGGGCGGCCAAAAAGCGGCTCCACAAAGTTTCCACCATCGCTAACTACGTCAATCTTTCGCGCCAGCGCGTGTATACGTCCGGACACCCATTTGCCCACCACCAGATCCGCCGCGGATGAACATGTGAAGGTATTACGATAATTCGCGTTGGGCGTCTTTAACGTAACCAGATTATTTTCAATATTCTCAACAATAAATTTCATTCAGTATTCTCCAATATCAAAGCAATTATAAGCACGAAGCGCCCAACGGCCAATGGTTCGCGCCCCCCTTGGCGCATGGTATTATTTTCCAATTCCTGCAGCCTCAACTCCTGAAATCTCAAATCTCAAATCTCGCATTTCAAATTTCAAGCACGCTATTGATTGGTGAAAAAATCAAAAACCAGATCATACCACCCCGGCAGCACCTCATGGGCGAAATCGGGGTAAATGGCAGTGCGCTTTTCACACGTCATTTTGTTGTAGGCTGCGAATTGCGTGGACGGCGGGCATATCGTGTCCATCAAGCCAATGGCCATGAGCGTTCTGGCTTTGATCCGCGGTGCCAGATGCTGGCAGTCAATATAGCCTAAGCGGGAAAATATCTCCTGTTCGCGCAGATGCCGGGGGTCCTGTTGTCGAAAAAAAGCCTGCAGCTCCACGTAGGCGTCTTTGGCCAGATCCATTTCCCAGACTCTCTGATAATCACATAAAAATGGATACTGCGGTGCCGCTTTGGCAATACGCGGCTCCAACGCCGCGCACGCCAGCGTCAGCCCGCCGCCTTGTGATCCGCCCATCGCGTAGACCCGCGTTGCATCCACTTGCGGCATGGCCAGCAAAATGCCGGCAAGCTCGGCCGTATCAAGATATATAGATCTAAATAGTAATTTCCGCGGATCCGGGTCACTTAATCCGCGAACAATATGCCCGCGATGCGTCGTGCCACGCACCGGGGTAATATCCTCGGAATATCCCCCCTGCCCCCGGCAATCCATGGCGGCCACAATATAACCCGCCCCCGCCCAGGCCAGTTTCTCCGTCCAATCACCAGCATGGCCGGAATAGCCGTGAAACATGCAGATGGCAGGCCGTTTTGTACCCGTGGCCAGGTGTTTTGGTTGCAGAAATTTCACATGTATGCGCGCCCCGCCCACACCGGTAAAGTACATATCAAAGCAGTCCACATGCGGTGCATGAAATTCCGCCGGGCGTAATTCCACCTCGGGTTTTACCGCGCCCATTTCCTGCAGCGCCTGACTCCAATACGCGTCAAAATCAGCCGGGCGCGGATTGCGGCCGCTATAGGTTGCCAGTTTTTCCATGGGCATATCAATGACGGGCATAGGACAACTCCAGATTTCCATTCTTCGCGCGCTGCGGACACTATCATAGTGGATAATACAATGCTTTGAGAAGTTAAAAAAAGCTTAGTGGCAAATGGCTGTAAAAAAATACGGATCACGGAGACGACGGCGTCCAAAATTACCGCCGCAGCGCCAAGTTCGCTTCGTTGGAGGAAATCAAGGCTAAGCGACCCATGAGATAGGGGGCAAAAGCCTGCGCTTCAGGCGGCACAGGGAACAGGCTATATTGCACAAGCTGCCGACCGGAAGTATTGGCCCGCCATACATACCGTAACACGTTCACGCGGAACCGGCCGCCCGATTTACCGATAAACTGCAAGGGCCGCGGAAGTCCGGCAATCGGAATTTTTACCACAGTCGTTGCGGCGCTGTCCCCGCGCCAGGTGCCTGTTCCAATTTTTACGCCAAGGCCTTGAATATGCCATGGAATCAGGCCATAGGGATGATTCAAATCCGGTGCCCCGGAGGATGTGGGCGTAGGTGCTGTGGAAGACCGATGCCATACGCCGTGGGTGCGGCCCGTGGGAGACACGACCAGCTCAAAAAAATTAGTGCCGTTTTGTTTGCGTGACGTATCGAGCCAGATTTCCGAACAGTCTTCCCGCCACAGGTTGTCCGCGGCCGCCTTGCCGACCGCCTGATATGGGCCAGTGGCGACAATTGCGATGTACAGGTCCGCAGGCGTGAATACCGCAGCAATTTTGGTGTGCACGCCGGCAAGCCGGGAGGATCGCGCTTTGGCCAATTTGAACCATTGGGCATTTTTCCAGACATCCGCCGCCAACGGGTCGGTCATGGCCTGTTGCGAGGCTGTCAGCGGCAGGGCTTCCAAGGCTGCCGGGCGCGCCCGGCTGTCACGGTTGGGTGCGGAGGCGGAACCAGTTGACCCGTCCTTGCATCCCGGCCAGACCGACAGCAGGGAACCGGCAAGCAGTACCACGCCTATCATTTTAAAAGTTGTAAGGCCTTTAAAGTTCAATTTTTGTGCTGTCCTTTTCTTCATTGTCGCTCATCCTGAGCTTGCTGGCCGTCATACCAAACGACCAACTCACTGCACAGTTACAGATTGCTGCGGATCAGCAATGGTAGTCATGGCTTGCGGTCCCATTTCACTGCTGTGTCCAGGGAATGCCTTGGCTTTCGGGTCAAGGTGGATTTTTGCGTAATTTACCGCCGTCGCTGCCTCGCCAAATCCGGTGACAATCAGCTTGAGTTTGCCGGAAAATCCAGCAACATCACCGGCTGCAAAAATCCCTTTCATATTGGTCTCCATCTGCTGGTTGACCAGAATGGATTGGCCCTCCTGCTTGATAGGCCAATTTTTAATAGCGCCCAAAGAGCTGATAAAACCGAGCTGCGGAAGTATGGCGTCAACCGATATTGTCCGCTCTTCTTTGGTCTGGTTATTCACCAGAATGGCACCCTTTAAAACATTATCGGCTATTACCAGCTCTTTTAATTCCCAAAATGTTAATATTGGCACGCCCAGCGCCAAAACCTTGGAAACACTGTCTTCATGCGCCCGAAATTGATTGCGCCGGTGAACAATGGAAATATGCGATGCCGTCCCATGCAGATTCATCGCCCAATCCAAGGCCGAATCCCCGCCGCCGATGATCAGCAGACGCTTGCCGGAAAAGACCTCTTTTGAAGAAACAGCATAATAAATGCCTCTATTCTCCCATTCTGCGGCATTGGGGAGCATGACTTTGCGGGGCTGAAAAGCGCCCGCTCCGGCACAAATCAGCAGGGTTTTGGTGTAATGTTCTCCATGCTCTGAGCCAACAATGTAGCAATCCATGGCTTCATGACGTTTGAGCGTTTTTACCGTTTCTGATAGATGCACGGTTGGCTGATATTGCAAGCCCTGTTCCATGAGGTTTTTGACCAGATCACGGGCAATAACCCTGGGAAATCCGGCGACGTCATAAATATATTTTTCCGGGTATAGCGTGGCCAATTGGCCGCCCAACTGATCCAGCGAATCGATGATTTTGGTTTTCATCTGTCGCAGGCCGGCATAATACGCGGCAAACAGCCCTACCGGGCCACCGCCGATAATCGTTAAATCAAATATTTCCGGTGAGCCGGTCATTCCAGCGGTCCCTTTCAATGCGTAATCAGCCTTGTGCTGATCCTTCAACGCAATATTCTATGCCAATTCTTACGAAGTTAAAAGCGTATTTGAATCTGATATATTCGCAAAAGCGTTGCTACGCTAATATCCCTGATTTTGGCCCACTCCCTAGCCTGTCCGAGTAATCGCCGGGATTGCGATGGGCGATTACTCGGACAGGCTCCTAGAGATTGCGGCCCGCTGGCCCAAGAATTTGGCAGCTAACTATTGGCTGCAGGACCGCTCAATACCTTCTGCACAAATTCTTCACCGGGAACGGGGCGACCAAAATAATACCCTTGAAACAGCGGGCAGCCGCGTTCTTTCAGGAAATCAACATGCTCGCGGCTTTCCACGCCCTCGGCGACGACTTGCAGCCCATGATGGGTGGCGACAGCCAGAATCGCTTCAACCAGTGACGCATCATTCATATCCGTCGGGGCGTCCTGGATAAAACTTTTATCAATTTTCAGTTCCGTCAGCGGTAGTTTTTTCAGATACGCCAACGATGAATAACCGGTGCCAAAATCATCGATGGAAAAATGCACGCCCAGCGCCTTAAGCTGCTGCATTTTTGAAATCGCTTCATTAAGATTATCAAAAACTACCGCCTCGGTAATCTCCAGGGTTAACAAACTGGCATTGGCACCAGTTTCCTGCAGTACCATCGCTACGCAATCTCGAAAATCCGGACCGCGAAATTGCCGGGGGCTGACGTTAACGGAGATGCGGATGGGCCTGCCCGCCTGCTCCAATTTGTTAATTGCCATGCACGCTTGTCTAAGCATCCATGTTCCCATGGGAACAATCAGCCCAGTATCTTCCGCCACAGGAATAAACGCCATGGGAGAAATCAGCCCCCCTTCTTTATTGTGCCACCGGATTAAGGCCTCCGCACCAATAATTTTCCCTGACGCATTGACCTGCCCTTGCAGGAACATGCGGAAATCCTCACGTTCCAGGGCTTGGCGCAAATCATGTTCAAGCGTAAGCCGCGCGCTCACCGCCGACTGCATGGCGGGTTCAAAGTAGCACACGCTGTTGCGTCCGGTGGCTTTAGCGCGGTACATGGCCGTATCCGCCTGCTTAACTAAATCCGACGCTGATTCCATTCCCTTGGGAAATAGTGCCACGCCGATGCTCGCCGTAATGTGGTGCTGAAACTTTCCGAGCACCACCGGCTCGGAAATCGCTTGTTGAATTCGGCTGATCGCCGCTTGCACCATATTCGCCGAGACCTCAGAACTATCGGATAACGCCTGTAGCAGCAGCACAAATTCATCTCCGCCCAGGCGGCTGACCGTGTCCTGCTGCCGCAGCGCTTGCTTGAGGCGCTGACTGATTTCCCGCAAAAGGTCATCGCCAACTTCATGGCTCGCCGCATCGTTAAGATTCTTAAAGTTATCCAGATCAATACATACCACCGCGCCAAACACGTTACTTCTTTGCGCTACAGCTACGCAGGTCGCCAGCCGATCCAGAAATAACCGCCGATTGGGCAGTTCAGTTAACGGATCATAATAAGCCAGTTGTTCAATGCGGGCGTTGGCCGCCATTTGATCTGAAATGTCTTTTTGTGCTCCGACAAAGTGCGTAATGATTCGCGCTTCATCACGCAACGGTGAAATATGCAGTTGATTCCAGAACATCGTACCGTCTTTCCTATAGTTCTGGAGAATCACTTCACAACTTCGCCCTTCTTTTAAAGCTGATCGCAATTCATCAAGCCCCGGTTGATCGCGTTGGGAGCCTTGCAGAAAGCGGCAGTTGCGGCCCAGCACTTCCGCCTGACAGTACCCGGTCTGCTTTTCAAACGCCGGATTGACATAAGTAATCGGCATATCCGGCTGTTGCGCATCGGCGATTAGAATGCCGATGGTTGCGGATTCCAAAGCGCGGTGCGCTAGGCGAAGGGAGGCTTCCGCCCGCCGGCGATCCGTGACGTCGTGGGCAATAATCAGATTAACCTGACGGCCTTTAAGGATAATCGGATGGACATAAACTTCCACATCCCGAATCTGCCCGGATGCGACGCGATGCTGATTTATATAAAACTGAGTGCCACTAACTTTGGTTTCGGCAAACTGCCGCTCCAATGTCGCCCGCCCCGCAGTGTTAATATCCCAAATGTGCATCGTGCGCAACTGCTGGCGCGACCAACCCCAAAAGGTGCAGGCGGTATTATTAGCATCAACAATACGGCCGTTCTCGGGGTCCAAAAGATACTCAATGGCTGGACTTTGATTAAATATTTGCAGGAATATGTCGTTCTCGCCGACGGCCCGGTCCTGTAGATCACTGATCGGTCCCATACCTTGTCCTCAAGCGCTGCCTCGCAACAGAAACATGTGGCCTGTCACTGCCGCAAGGTGGAAAAATCATGCCGCCAGCCAAC